>CAINDJ010000261.1 GCA_903847325.1 uncultured beta proteobacterium
GAGTTTCACGTGGCAGTCTTACGATTTGCTGGGTAATTTGATCGATGATCCGGGTGCTTTCACCGTTAACAGCGCAAATCCGATCCATACGCTCAAAGAACTTGCTGCGTATGCCAAAGCTAATCCAGGCAAAGTAACGGTAGGCACGACTGGCGTGGGCTCGGATGATCATTTGTCCATGCTGATTTTTGCCAAGTCATCGGGTCTGAAAATGACCCATGTACCTTATAAAGGATCGGGTGAGGTGCGCACAGCGCTCGCCTCGGATCAGCTGGTGGTGGGTGCCATCAACGTGGGCGAGGCGTTGCAATATATCAAAGGCGGCAGTCAGATTCGGATTTTGGGTCAGATGTCTAAAGAACGGACATCACTCGCACCTAATATTCCTACATTTATTGAACAAGGCTACAACATGGAGTCGGCTTCTTTACGTGGATTAGCCGCACCCAAAGGTTTGCCTGATGAGGTGCGCGCAAAGCTAGTCAAGGCCGTGGCGCAAGCCGCTGCTGATCCTGCTTACATTAAACAGGCGATCGAGATGTTCGCTCCTGTGCGTTACTTGCCACCGCAAGCCTATCGGGCAGAATTGGTGAGTACTGAAAAAGACTTGCGCCAGTTATGGAAGGAAGTCCCCTGGAAAGAATGACGACGCGTCAAACTGCACATCAAACCAGCCCCTGAGTCCGTTCGATAGGCGGATCATTGCAGCGGGGGTTTCAAGATCGGCACGCGTGAGCGTGCCTTCTTTTATTTGATGCGAATCCATTAAGTGGCGGCGATAAGCGCCGCCCAGCAATCCGCTTGATAGCTTGGGTGTGATCCATTCGCCATTTTTTTTAATATATATGTTGGATCTGCTGCCTTCACAGATTTCGCCCCGTTCATTGAAAAAAATGAGATCAAAAAAATCATGATGTTGAGCCAGCCAATTTGTGGCCTGTGTGTACCAGGGCCGAAAGGTGGTCTTGTGCTGAAGCAGTAGGTGTTTGCTATCAAGCGCTATGGCAGATACTCCTATTTTTGGAATACCTCGCAGTGCGGGCAGCGCTGCTGTTTCCAAACTGAGCTCGCCCGCCGAGTTGAGTAATAGCCTCACACGCAAGTCGCTTCGCTGGCTTGCTTGTTCGAGTGCGTCACTAACTGTGATCGCGATACGTTCACGGATCGAGTCACGCGACGGTATTTGAAAGGACAGGATCTTCGCGGAATCTTTCAGTCGATCAAGGTGGGTCTCAAGCAATTCGATATTGCCTTGTGAATCCGCACGCATGGTTTCAATCAGAGACGGCTGATCTTGTGAAAGTATGCGCGCTTTCCAGAAACACTCCTGCCACTCTTGCTCTGCGCGGGAGTCATGGACAATCCCGCCACCAACTTGATATACCCCCGATCCTGTTGCATCCAGGACCAGTGTTCGAATAGCGACGTTGAGCGAAAAATCTCCGTCAGGCGCTAACCAGCCCAGACTGCCGCAGTAGAGTCCGCGCGGCGAGTGCTCAGTCCGCTGGATGCGCTGCATGGCTGCAACCTTGGGCGCACCGGTTACCGAGCCACAAGGAAACAGGGCAGTGAGTATCTTTTGTAGCGAAGTTTCGGCTGGAATGTCTGCCTCAATGGTTGAAGTCATTGTCCAGACAGAAGGGTATTTTTCAAGTGAAAACAAAGGTTTCGCGCGAACCGCGCCAGGATGCGCCACGCGTCCGAGATCGTTGCGCAGCAGATCGACGATCATCAGATTTTCAGCACGATTTTTTTCACAGTTTTGTAGTGCCTGGCCTAACTGTGCGTCTTCTATCGGGTCGATTGCCCTGGGTGCGGTGCCTTTCATCGGACGCGTCGTGAGTGTCTGTCCGCGACGCTCTAAAAAAAGCTCGGGTGAAAAAGAAAGCGCCGTACGGGACTCGTCTTCGATGAAGGCCGCAAAGGGTACGGGATGATTTTGAGCAATTTTCCGGTATAGCGTTTCGGCGTGGCCAGCCGTTTTTATCTGTAATGGAAAGGTCGCGTTGATTTGATAGACCTCACCCTGCTCAATCCAGTGATGAATTTTTTCAATTCGTTCAAGGTAGGCCGATTTCGTCAGCGCAGGAGCAATGCTTGCAATGCACGCTTGATCTGTATCCGTCGCCCCCCAGGGTTTTTCGATCTCCATGGAGTCGAACACGAGCGCTGTGAGCCGTGGCGTTTGACTTGTGGTTGACTCAGACGCGCCCCCCGGACGTGTCAAGGCTGGCTCCAGCCATTCGCCAAGTTCATATTCGAGCAGCAGTGCGATCCATTTCCCGCTCAGACGCGCTTTTTCTATGCGTGTAAACGCATCCGCCAGCTCTTCTTTAGCGTTGGCGGTAATGCGCTCGCGCAATCCGTGCATCACACGAGCGAGTCCATTCAGACGGTCTTCAAATCTGCAATGACTCATGTCCGATTCATGAACTCATAGAGGACTTCACCGGTATGAGATTTTTTACGTGCCGCGACTACTTGCTCCGGCGTGCCTTCGATGACGAGCTGTCCGCCGCCTGTGCCACCTTCCGGGCCAAGGTCCAGCAGCCAGTCTGCTTCGGCGATGATATCCAGATTATGTTCAATGACAACGACGGTATTGCCTGCTTCGACGAGCCTGTGCAGAACGCGGATGAGTTTTTCTACATCCGCCATGGATAAACCAACGGTCGGCTCATCAAGCACGTACAAGGTATGTGGCAGTCTGGAGGCTCGGCCTGTTGTGATGACGCCCTCGGTCATCCGTGCTTTGGCAAGCTCGGTCACGAGTTTGATACGTTGGGCTTCACCGCCGGATAGTGTTGGTGAGGGTTGGCCGAGCGTGAGGTAACCTAGTCCGACATCTTGCATGAGTTGCAGAGGGTGGCGGATGCGTGGGTGGGCCGCAAAATAGCCGATAGCATCATCGACTTCGAGTGCCAGCACCTCGCCCGCGTGTTTTTCACGCATCCGAATACCGAGCGTATCGGTGTTGAATCTCGCACCCGCACAGGCGTCGCAAGGTACTTTAACGTCAGGCAGAAAACTCATTTCCAGCGTGCGCATGCCTTGGCCTTCGCAGATCGGACAGCGACCATCGCCTGTATTGAAAGAAAAACGTCCTGGTCCCCAACCCCGAATGCGGGCCTCGTTGGTTTCTGCAAATTGCTTGCGGATATCATCCCAGAAACCAATATAAGTTGCCGGACAGGATCTGGGCGTTTTGCCAATAGGTGTCTGGTCCACCTCTAGCACGCGATCGATGCGATTCCAGCCTGTGATCGCATCGCAACCCTGCCATTGTGGATCACCACGCATCGCCACTGCTTTACTCAGATTGTCGAGCAGGATTTCGCGGGCGAGTGTGGATTTGCCTGAGCCGGAGACGCCTGTCACGACGCTCAGTCGACTGATCGGAAAATGCGCATCAATATGACGCAGATTGTGCAGTGTCGCACCCTTGACAGTAATCATCGGCGTATCAGGTTCGATAGGGCGGCGCGGCTGTAGCGGGTGTACGAGCGGATGCCTGAGGTAGTGCCCGGTCATGGACTCGGGTGCGTCCATCAGGTCTTTAAGTGTGCCTTGAGCCACGACGCGACCACCTCGCACACCTGCGCCCGGTCCGATGTCAATCACGTGTTCGGCGCGACGGATGGTATCGTCGTCATGTTCAACGACCACGAGTGTGTTTCCGTTTTTCTCTAAACGCGAAAGCGCACCCAGCAAAATTCGGTTGTCACGCGGGTGCAAACCAATCGTTGGCTCGTCCAGCACATAGCAGACACCTTGCATATTCGAACCTAACTGCGCGGCGAGTCGAATTCTTTGTGCTTCACCGCCCGACAGGGTGGGCGCCGCGCGATCCAATGCAAGGTAGCCCAGCCCGACTTCCTGCATGAATTGCAGGCGTCCACGAATCTCGCTCAAAATATCCCGGGCGATTTCCGCGTCGCGACCTTTCAGCACAAGTGCTGTGAAGAATGTGTGCGCGTCCGAGACGGGTAAGCCGGCAAGTTCAGCGATCGATTTTTCTTTCCACAAGACTGCGCGGGCGATCGGGTTCAGGCGCGCGCCATGGCAACTGTTGCAAACATGTGTTTCACCCTCGTACCAGGCGTTCCATGCTGTTTCTTCACCGGTTTGTTCGGCATCAAAACCTTGTAGCTGCAGGCCTGTGCCAAAACACCCCGTGCACCAGCCGTGTTTGGAGTTGTAGGAAAACATGCGCGGATCAGGCTCTGGAAAGCTTGTGCCGCAACTTGGGCAGGCGCGTTTGACAGAGAAATGCTCTTGTTCCAGTTTGGCACCCATATCTTCGGTGAGCTTTCCAAGAGGCCAGACAAGGCTCATGACACCTTGCCCGTGCTCAAGCGCACTGCGAACCGCTTCGCGCAATTCTGCTTCGTTATTGCTGCCAACGGTCAGGTCGGCGACAGGGAGCTCGATCGTGTGTTCTTTAAAACGATCCAGTCTGGGCCATTTCGCTGTGCCGATAAACGCATTATCCACGCGCAAGTGGGTATAGCCTTTGCCTGCTGCCCATTTCGCAAGGTCCGTATAGAAACCTTTACGCGCGGTCACCAGTGGCGACATGAGCCCGATGCGATGTCCCTTGTGGTCGCGCATGATGCGCGCGACAATCTGGTCCGCACTTTGTGGTTCGACGCTGACGTGACAGGTCGGACACATTTGCGTGCCGAGTTTCATGTAGAGCAGGCGCAGGAAGTGGTGGATCTCCGTCATCGTGGCGACGGTCGACTTTCTGCCACCCCGGCTCGTGCGCTGCTCAATCGCAACCGTGGGAGGAATGCCGAAAATCGCATCTACATCAGGTTTGCCTGCTGGTTGGACAATCGCGCGGGCATAGGCATTGAGCGATTCCAGATAACGACGCTGACCTTCATTAAATAAAATGTCGAATGCGAGTGTGGATTTACCCGATCCCGACACGCCTGTAATGACGGTGAATTTGTCGTGCGGGATACTGACGCTGATATTCTTAAGGTTGTGTTCGCGCGCATGCAGGATATCAATGCTGGTCGCTGCGCGGCGCTTTTCTTTCAGTACGGTTTGCAGTGATCTCCCTCGCTTCTCAGCGTCAAACTGCGTGCCAATCGCATCCGGAGTCATCGCCGTCGCGTATTCACGTAGCGCCTCGCCTGTATAGGAGGTTGGATGCGCCATGACATCTTCAGGGCTACCCGCGACAATTAACTCGCCGCCCGCCGAACCGCCATCGGGTCCAAGATCAATGACCCAGTCGGCGGCGCGGATCACATCGAGGTTGTGCTCGATGATTAATAAAGTATGGCCCGCGCCAAGCAGTTTTCTGAATGCGCGCATCAGGCGTGCCACATCATCAAAGTGCAGGCCGGTTGTTGGTTCGTCAAATAGAAACAGACTGCCTTTTTTAGCTAGCTTTGTCGTCGATATGCCGCTGCGAGCCGCCTCGGCAAGGTGGCCCGCAAGTTTCAGCCGCTGTGCCTCGCCTCCTGATAAGGTGGGAACGGGTTGGCCGAGTTTGACGTATTCCAGCCCGACATCTGCCAGAGGTGCCAGAGCAAGTTGAACGTCTTTAAGACCTTTGAAAAATTCGAGCGCTTCGGAAACCGTCATATCCAGAACGGCATCAATCGAGGCACGCTTGCCCAGGTGTTCGATTTCTACTTCGCGCACTTCTGGTCTGAAACGTTTGCCGTCGCAATCCGGACATCTGATGTAGACATCGGATAAAAATTGCATCTCGACGTGTTCAAAACCTGTGCCGCCGCAAGTCGGGCAACGACCATCACCACTGTTAAAGCTGAAGGTACCCGGCGTATAGCCTCGTTCGCGCGCGACAGGCGCTTGTGCGAAAAGCTTACGGATCGGATCAAACGCACCGACATAGCTGGCTGGATTCGAACGGGCAGTTTTGCCGATCTGCGCCTGATTTACCATCACAACATCGGCGAGTTGTTCTGCGCCAAGGATGCGGTCGAAGGGGCCGGGTGATTCGGTTGGCTTGCCCATGATCTTGAGCAATCCTGGATACAGTACATCCTGAATGAGTGTTGATTTGCCGGATCCTGACACGCCCGTCACACAGACCAGTCGACCCAGGGGAATGTCGATGGAAACATTTTTTAGGTTGTTGGCCGTGACGCCTTCGAGCAATAGTCTGGGTGTGCCGGGCAGCACCGCCAAAGGGCGAGGCGATTCGACTTTCATGTGGCCGCCCATATATTTGCCGGTGAGGGTATTGGCTTGCTTGAGTTGTTGTGGCGTACCGTCAAAGACAATGTGTCCACCACGCTCGCCAGGTCCCGGACCCACATCAATCACGCGGTCTGCGGCGATCATCACCTGTGGATCATGTTCTACCACAACCAGCGTGTTGCCAGCATCGCGCAGTCGATGCATGACTTCCGTCACACGGTGGATATCGCGGGGATGCAAGCCAATGGACGGTTCGTCCAATACAAAGAGTGTGTTGACCAGAGAGGTGCCGAGCGCGGTGGTCAGGTTGATCCGCTGAACCTCTCCCCCCGAGAGGGTGCGGCTTTGTCGATCCAGGGTCAGGTAGCCAAGACCGACATCACATAAAAATTTTAAACGCGCACGTACTTCAGTGAGGACCAGATCCATTGCGGCATCGAGGGCGCCCGCAAACTTGATCGTGTCAAAAAATGCCCTTAACTCCACGATCGGCGTGAGCATCATGTCCTGAATTGTTTTACCTTCTATCCTCCAGAGCAATGCGTCGGGTTTGAGACGCGCACCATGGCAGGTCGGACAAGGCGTATAGCTGCGATACTTGGATAGCAGCACGCGTACGTGCATCTTGTAGGACTTGGTTTCAAGCCAGTTAAAGAATTTTTGTACGCCATACCACTGGGTCTTCCAGGCTTGATTGCCGCCTTTCCAGAGCGGATCACCATCAAGCACCCATTCCTGATGTTCAGGCGGCAGATATTTCCACGGTGTATTGGTCGATACGTTCGCACGCTTGGCATATTTCAGGAGTTCGTCCTGGCAATCCTTGTAACTTGGTGTTTGCCATGGTTTGACGGCACCTTCTTCCAGCGTTTTGTTCTCGTCTGGAATGACGAGACCAAAATCGATACCGATCACGCGGCCAAAACCACGACAGGCTTCACAGGCGCCAAGCGGTGAGTTGAATGAAAAGGAACTTGGTAATGGATCGCTGTAACTGATGTTGCACTCAGCGCAGTGAAGTTTGTCGCTGAATTTCCAGACGTGGGTGTCTCGACCATCGGCATCGATCGCATGAATGGCAATTAATCCATTGCCCATTTTGAGCGCGATATCGAGGGCTTCCATAACGCGCGAAGTCTCCGCGCTGGAAAAACGGAAACGATCCTGGATGACGCGTAGGGTGCGTAAAACGGGAGGCGTGGTGGCTGACTTTTTTGAGCTTGATTTCTTGGGCTGAGCCGCCGTGTCTTGTTGGGCAGACGCGTCAGACGCGACACGAGATGTCGCAGGCGTCGAACTTTCATCCGCATGCACCCGCGTGTAGCCTTGTTGATCGAGAAAGCCGCGGATCTCTTCTTCTGTAAAGCTGGCAGGGACCTGCACGGGGAAGGTCACCACTAAACGCGGGTCGTCACACTCTACTGCTCGTTTGCCAAGCGCGGCAAGAATAGAGGCGGTACTGTCTCTGCAGACAGCTTGTCCGCAGCCACGACAAAACAGTTGTGCGCCGCGTGCGAAGAGTAATTTCAGATGGTCGTTGAGCTCGGTCATTGTGCCGACCGTGCTGCGCGAGCTGCGCACAGGGTTGGTCTGATCAATTGCAATAGCAGGCAGGATCCCCTCTATGCGATCAACCTGAGGTTTGTCCATCCTGTCCAGAAATTGGCGCGCGTAGGGCGAAAATGTCTCGACATAGCGTCGCTGACCTTCGGCGTAGAGCGTATCGAAGGCCAGAGAGCTCTTGCCCGAGCCGCTGACGCCCGTGATCACGGTCAATTCACCCGTATTCAGGGTCAAATCGAGGTTTTTCAGGTTGTTCTGGCGTGCGCCAGTAATACGGATGATTGGGTTCATAGTGCAATCATAGAGCGAGCAGAGGTGATTTGAAGCCTAAAATGGGTAAATGCCCGTATTGTTTTTAGGTTAATATAGGGGGTTCCTTATCGGAGATCCGTCATGGCTTCAGAAACAAAACGTACACGCCGTAACACCCTCGAGCGCCGTTGTTTGGGCAAGGCTTTCAAGCGCCTGTTCGTCAACGCCCCTAAGGGTGTGTTCAAAATGCTGGAAAAAGTCAAAAAGGCTTAATTCCTGCATTTGACTGAATCTGGCAGTGACCGCTGCAAATAAACAGTTTCAGTCTACAAAAAACCGTCAGCGACTTCGCTGGCGGTTTTTTATTGGATTTCGCATATGTGGGTATTAACTTATATATTTTGTCTGACAAAACTTATAAGTTAATTTATAAATTTAATTCGGGTTAATACTAATGATTTAATAGCGCTGAGACCTTGACGCAAGCTCCTTATGGCACGAAGATCTGCAAACGCAGGATAAAAAATAACATTCGGAGACAACCATGAAGTTTTGTAATGCAAAACTATTTTGGAAGCTGATGCTCGCTTCAGGTTTAGTGGCTGGTTCATTAGCCGTTCAGGCCCAACCGATCAAGGTCGGTTGGCTTTCATCCCTAACCGGACCATTGTCCGCTTCAGCGATTGCAGAAAACCAAGGGGTTGAGCTCGCAGTTGAAGAAATCAATGCGGCAGGCGGTATCCTGGGACGCAAAATTGAATTGCTGACGCGTGATACGGCTGGTGATCCAACTAAGGCGGTGAACTTTGCCCAGCAATTGGCTTTTAGTGACAAGGTCAACTTTGTCATCGGCCCTGTTAACTCAGGCGAAGGTCTGGCAACAACTCCGATGCTGGCCCGCGCGGGCGTACCCAATATTATTATTGGTGCCATTGATGAACTGACGGATGCGAAGAAATATCCACGCGCATTTCGCATGATCAATACCAATATGCAGTGGATTTTGACAGCGAATAAATATGCGATCGAGACACTGAAAAAGCAGAAAATCGCCGTAATCGCCGATACCTCTGGCTACGGTACCGCGAGCGCGAAGTCTGCGATCGCCTTGCTTGAAAAAGCTGGCATCAAGCCTGTCTATTCAGTGCTGATTGATGCCAATAAGACGGACGTCATGGATGAGATGACTAAAGCGCGTAACGCTGGCGCGGACGTTGTCATGCCTTGGACGGCGGCAGCCGGTTTGCTGGGTCGTTTGATCAATGCGCGTGGTGAGATGGGTTGGGATGTACCGATCGTTGGTCACCCCGCACTGATGGCCGCTCAGATCCGCAAGCTGCTGAATAAGCCAGAGTATTGGGATAAAACTTATGCGGCGGGCTATACCAGCACGACCTATCTGCCAGACGGAAAGCTGCCAGCTCCCACACAAGTGTTGGTCGACAAGATCCGTCCGCGAATCGGTGGCGGTGAAATCGACATCACTTTCTGGTGGGTCGCCCTGGGCTATGACACGGTGAAAATGATCGAACATGCCGTCAAAAAAGCTGGCTCTACAGATCCTGCTGCTATCCAGAAGGCAATGGAAGAAACCGCTAACTACCCCGGTGTATATGCAACCTATACCTATAGCGCTACGCAGCGGGATGGATTTCCTGACAGCGGTATGGTGATGAATACTGCCAATACCTTTAAGGACGGCAGCTTCAAGCTTGCTCCTAACTAACTTGCCAGGCAGATGAGGAGCATTAAATGCTGACAGTCCTTGTGACAGGTCTGGCCATTGGCATGGTGTATGGTGCCGTGGCGCTTGTCTATAACGTTATGTTTTCGACCTCTAAGGTACTGTCGGTGACGACCGGACACATCTCCATGCTTGGGGGTGTGTTTGGTGCCTGGTTCATTATCAATATGCAACTGCCCTGGTATGTCGGCTTGATCGGGGCGATCGTCGTGGGCGCGGCGTTTGGCTGGCTGACGGATGTGCTTGCGATACGTCGGGTTCTTGCACGCAGCGATGAGCATTTGTGGCTGCTCAGCACACTCGCTGTCGCTACGATGGTGCAGCAGGGCGTTGGACTGTGGTGGGGCACTGAGCCCACGCCATTTCCGAGACTCATTGATCAGGCGTTTGGTGCGGGAATGGCCGATCAGAAATTTTGGTTGCCGATTATTCTCGCGGTACTGATGGCAATCGGTCTTGAATTATTTTATCGTCGCACGCTCTATGGCAAATTATTTCTGGCGATGTCAGAGGATGCCTTTGCTGCCCGCGCGCGGGGTGTTTCGACCGATCGCATTCGAGCAATGTCGTACGTGCTGTCAGGTGCGTTGGGAGGCTTGGCTGGCTTTGCCGCGGGTCAATTGACCTTTGCATACTTTGCTTTAGGTTTGACTCTGACACTCAATGGTTTTATCGCGCTGGCCGTAGGTGGCTTAGGCAGCAACATTGGTGCCCTGGTCGGAGGCGCTCTGCTTGGTTTGCTCAATGCGTACGCGACCTATTGGTTTGGCGGCGAATATCAACAAACAATTTCGGTCGGTTTGTTGATGATTGTTTTGCTCCTGAAGCCCGAGGGATTGTTCGGTTCCAAACGTGTGCGTCCCGTCTGAAACAAAGCGAAAAAAAATGCATACACCATCAAATCGCACTCGCTTGCTGGCACTTGTTTTCGGTATCTGTGCTGCCGCGACGCTGCCGTTGTGGGCGGGTGATCAGTATCAACTTCATCTGGCGGCGCTCATCGCTGTCTATTGGATATTGATTTCAGGACTCAATATTGTTGTTGGCTTTACAGGTCAGTTATCGATCGGCCATGTTGGTTTATTGTCGATTGGTGCGTATGGCTTTTGTATCCTGGCCGGGAAAATGGAGATGAATCCATATCTGGCACTTGTGATTTCAGGCGGCCTGGGCGGTGTCTGTGGGCTCGCACTTGGTTTGCCCTCCCTGCGTTTACCAGGTTTTTACTTCGCCATGGCGACGATGGCATTCGCCTTGATCGTGAACGAAATCATTCTGGCGCAAGTCGATCTGACGGGGGGTGGAATTGGGTTGGTTGGTCCCTTATTTACAGAACCCTTTGCCTCACCTTCCGGATTTTATTATTTAGCGGCGATGATTGCGGGTTTTGCCACGTGGATGACCTGGAATATTGCCAGAAGCATGTGGGGCAAGGGCTTGATTGCCATTCGCGATAACCCGGTCACCGCACAAGCGGTTGGCGTGCCGGTATTCAGAGCAAAACTGGTTGCCTTTGTGTTCAGCGGCGTCTTGGCTGGTGTCTCGGGGGGTTTATTCGCATCGCTGCAGAGCTACATCACTCCCGATACCTTCGTATTCGATCTGAGTATGTTTTTCTTTGTCTGCATCATTATCGGTGGGCGTGGAAGCATCATCGGTCCTTTTCTGGGTACGGTCGTACTCACGGCCTTACCTGAAATGGTGGCATCGCTTGCCAAGCTGGGAAATTTTTTCTACGGTTTGCTCTTACTGGTGGTGGTGCTGGTGATTCCTGAAGGAATCGGACGGATGATTCAGCTGATTTACGAACGCATCAGACCGCGTGAGATCGTGTCGCTGCCGATTCAGCCAGAGCCAGAAAGACTCCTCAAGGCGTTGAGCGAAGACAGGCAAGATCGCGCGGCGATTGAGGTTAAACACATCAGCAAAAATTTTGGTGGAGTCGCTGCAGTCGATGATGTGACGCTCACGCTCACTCCTGGTGAAGTCCATGGCCTGATTGGTCCGAATGGTAGCGGTAAGACAACGATGTTGAATTTGTTGTCTGGCTATTACGAACCTTCGTCGGGGGATATGCTTTATAGCGGCGAAGATTTCGGCAAGACAACGGTGCAGCAGCGCGCCCGGATGGGGATTGCGCGGACCTTCCAAAAGCCGCGCCTTTTGCCTGAGCTCTCTGTTCTCGAAAATGCAATGATTGGAGCGTGGTCCGAGTCTACTTCCGGGTTTTTAGCTTCTGCTTTAGCGCTTCCTCATGTTCGCGCAGATGACCGCGTCCTGCGCGCGCGCGCAGCCGAGTTGCTGCATGGCGTGGGTTTAGGCGACGTGATGCATCGCCGCGCTAATTTGCTGGATCACGCACAGCAACGGTTTCTGGAAATCGCACGGGGGCTGGCGCTCAGGCCGCGTTTTATTTTGCTTGATGAGCCTGCAGGTGGTTTAACAACTGTTGAAATCGAGCATCTAGGTTCAGTCATTCGCGCGATTAGTAACTCGGGAATCGGTGTTTTACTGGTTGAACACCATACGGATTTTGTATTCCGCGTGTGCGATAAAGTGACCGCCTTGAATGTGGGACGCATGATTAAACATGGCACTTCTGAACAAGTTCGACATGATCCGGAAGTCATTCGCGTCTATCTCGGAGCGTAAATAATGAATAACCATTCTTCCCGCCCTGATGACGTATTGCTGAGTGTGCGTGACTTACACGTCGCGTACGGCAAGGCAGAGGTTGTGCACGGCTTGTCAATGGACGTTCGTGCCGGAGAGTTCGTCGTCGTGCTTGGCCGTAACGGCGCCGGTAAAAGTACCGTGATGCATGCGATCTCGGGTCTTGTGCCTAAGCGAAGCGGTACGGTGAGCTTTGCCGGACAAGACCTCACGCATGCCACGTCAAGACAGATTGTGCAGTCTGGAATTATTCAAGTACTGGAAGGCCATCGCGTCTTTCAGACACTGTCTGTCGAAGATAACCTGATGATTGGCACATATGCAAAGTCACCGCACGGTGATCGCAGCAAACTAGCGGCGATTTATGAATTATTTCCCGAACTCGCCGAGCGTAAGCAGCAGATGGCATCGCGTCTGTCGGGTGGGCAACAACAAATACTAGCCGTCGCGCAAGGTGTGATTGGCGAGCCTAAGCTGTTGATTCTGGATGAACCCTCTGCGGGTCTGGCACCGATGGTGGTTGATCGTATTTTGACAGTTGCCACCGAATTGTGCGCGAAAGGCTTGGCGATTTTGCTGGTTGAGCAACTTGTAGAAAAAGCACTGAAGCATGCACATTTTGCATTTCTGATGGAAACCGGTCGTGTCGCTGCTGCAGCATCTTCGACTGAGATCGGTCAGGGTGATTTATTACATAGAGTATTTCTTGGCGGTGGTGAACCGTTGTCTGAATCGGAGAAGTGAGTATGAGTGGATCAAAAAGATGGGTCAATCGTCCAGAGGGTTCGAACTGGGGTGATTTTGGTGAAGATGATCAGCGCGGCCGTATCAACCTGCTGACGCCGGAGAAAATTAAACAAGGGATCGCAGAAGTTAAAGAGGGTATCCCCTTTTGTTTGAGTCTGCCACTGGATTATCCCGGCGGGAATTTGCTCAACCCGCGCCGTCATCCGCCGGTGATTCGTCCGACCCTGCGCAATGGCCGCCCGAATATGAACTACAAGCTATTCAGCGATAACAAAGATCATAGCGATGTGGTGAGTGATGACTTGGTCGTCATGCATCTACAGTATTCAACACAGTGGGATAGCCTGGCACATGTTGGCTCGATGTTTGATGCCAATGGGGATGGCATTCCTGAGGCGGTCTACTACAACGGTTATCGCGCGGGTCAAGACATTCTCGGACCTGAAGAAGGCAAGGACGCAGGAGTGCCAGAGCCCGGTGATCAGAAAACCACCTCATACGCCACGGCGCTCGGTATCCAGAATATGGCGGAGTCCTGCGTGCAGGGTCGTGGTGTCATGATCGATTTTCACGCGCATTTCGGTAATAAAAAAGTGGTCGTCGATTACGATATTTTGATGCGTGTGCTTGAGCAGGACAAGGTTGAGATCGAAAAAGGCGACATGGTCGGACTCCACACTGGTTTTGCCCAGATGTTGTTGGACATGAAGAAAAAACCCGACCTCAGCATCCTGGATAACAGCTGCGCCGCACTGGATGGCCGTGATCCAAAATTGTTGAACTGGATCACCGATAGTGGTTTGGTGGTCTTGATGGCTGATAACTATGCTGTCGAAGCGCACCCTGCCAAAAATCATATCGGTTGTTGCGCAACGCTCCCATTGCATGAGCACTGCCTGTTCAAAAATGGTATTCATTTGGGTGAAATGTTTTACCTCACACCTTTGGCGCAGTGGTTACGCAAGAATGGCCGCAATCGTTTTCTGTTGACTGCTCCTCCATTGCGTCTGCCGGGTGCGGTCGGCTCTCCGTCCACCGCTGTAGCAACGGTGTAAAAATGCGACAGGTTTCTGACAGCAGTGCTGCGCAGAAAGTCTGTCGCATTCTCAAGATCCTCTCAACGCCACTGCCGTTGCGCCTGACCGATATCGCCAGTGGTTCGGGCGTCAACAAAGCGACCGCGTTGCGATTGCTTGAAGAGATGATGGAAGAAGGATTCGTCCATCGCGATCAGCTCACCAAACGATATTTTCTGGGCGAGGAGGCGATTACGCTGGGTCTCGCGACACAGGGTCGCGATCATATACGTGATCGCGCGCGGCCAGCACTGCTGAGGCTCGCCGATATGTGTGGAGACACGGTGCTGCTATCCACGCGCAGTGGTTGCGAGGCGGTCTGCATTGATCGTGAGTTCGGAAGCTTTCCTATCCGTGCGAATTACCTTGATCTTGGCATGCGCAGGCCACTCGGTGTCGGTGCCGGCAGTATGGCCCTGCTGGCCTGGTTGCCGGATGAGGAGATCGATACGGTGTTGCAACTGAATCAAGCCGTCAATACGCAGAAATATCCTTTGATGACGATCCCCTTGATCAAGCAGGAAGTAGCTCGCTCCCGCGAGCGAGGCTACTCCATGCTGCTCGAAGTCGTTGTGGCGCAAATGGGAGGGGTGGGTGTGCCGGTTTTTGGTCGTGATGGCCGCCCTTACGCTGCGTTAAGTGTGGCTGCATTGAAAGATCGCATTTCGGATCGAAAAGAGTTTCTTGTCGCCGAGTTGCAAAAAGTAGCGCGTGAGCTGGCTAATCATCCCGCCCCCAGTTTGATGCCCGCATCGATGGCAAACGAAACACACAATACTTAAAAATTAAGAAACAAGAATTAAGAGGAATATATGAAAGAGATGATCAGAGTAGGTTCTGGTTCGGCATGGTGGGGGGATCGTGTAGAACCCGCCGCGTTAAACGCCGAGAAAGGCGATTTGGATTACTTGTGTTTCGAGACGATGGCCGAAGCGACCGTCTCAGCTGCCCAAGTGCGTGCCCGCCGCGACCCAAGCTTTCCAGGCTATGACACGTACCTGGACGACCGGATGAAAGCCGTGCTGCCACACTGCATGAAACGCGGCACAAAAATTATTAGTAATCAGGGCTGGATCAATCCCGATGCAGCGGCCAAGCGCGTCGTTGAGTTGCTCCAGGAAATCGGCTACACGGGCGTGAAAGTCGCCTCCGTCAACGGCAGTCTGATTACGGAGCACGTGCTGGAGTTAACAGACACAATTCTCGAAAATGGTCAGCCTACGTCTACCTTGTCTTCGACGCTGATTTCCGCCGAGGTCTATCAGGGCGCGGAACCCATTGTCGATGCGTTGAAAGCCGGCGCGCAGATTGTGATAACCGGACGCGTTGCTGATCCATCAATTTTTATGGCGCCAATGATGTATGAGTTTGAGTGGGATCCACTTGATCACGTCAAACTGGGCCAGGGTAATGGACTTGGGCATTTGCTCGAATGTGGCGCGCAGGTCACAGGCGGATATTTTGCGGATCCTGGATTCAAAGATGTCCCCGACCCATGGAATTTTGGATTCCCGATCGCCGAGGTGAGCCGGGATGGTAGTGCTGTGCTCACAAAAGTTGCCGGGACAGGCGGGCAAATAACATTGCAGACCGTCAAGGAACAGATGCTTTACGAAGTCCACGACCCTGCGAACTACCTGACGCCAGATGTGGTGGTCGACTTTACGACGGCAGAGATCGAGCAGGTTGGTCCGGATCGCGTCAAAGTGAGTCATATCGGTGGCAAGCCACGCACACCGACTCTGAAGGTTTCGATCGGTTGCACAGAAGGCTTTATTGGCGAAGATATGTTTTTTTATGCGGGACCAGGCGCGTTGAGACGCGCGCAAATCGCCAAAAAAGTATTGGAGGAGCGCTTTAAAATCGTTAACCTGCAAGCTGAGGATATGCGTATTGATTACCTTGGATTGAATGCGATCCATGGCGATGCAACACCAGTCGACGCGCCTGAGCCGTACGAAATTGCGGTACGGGTCGCCGCACGCACAAAAACCCGCGAAGAAGCCGCCAAAGTCGGGCGCGAAATTGATGGAATGGCCGTCTCCGGTATCGCCCACACGGGTAAGCGGGTGCCGCATCAGGACCGAACACGCGAAGTCATTGGCGTTTGGTCATCACTCGTTCCACGCGAGTGCGTGACTCCCTCAATCAATTATTTTGTGAGCTGAAAAATGAAAGTAAAACTTCAGCATGTTGCACATGCCCGCTCGGGTGATAAGGGCGATACGTCAAATATCGCGGTCTTTGCTTATACGCCTGAGTTATACACCTTGCTCAAGGATCAACTGACCGCTGAGCGTTTTAAAGCCTTTTACGCTGGAGCCATTAAAGGGCCTGTCACGCGTTACGAGGTCGATAATCTGGATGCGATGAACTTTGTCGCGCAGGGCGCATTGGGCGGTGGCGTGTCGCGTAGTCTCTGTCTTGATAATTACGGCAAAGCATTGTCCGCCGCAGTACTTGGTTTTGAAATTGAGGTCCCGGAATCTTTGCGCAGCCATTTACGTGGCCAGCATCTTTTGTGACGAAAGCTTAAGGACAGGGGGCGATAAATGAAAAAGCACACCATTTTGATTGCGGGTGCAAGCGGTGTAGTGGGTGCGGCTGCGCTGGAACATTTTGCTCGCCTGCCTGACTGGGACGTCATTGCTCTGTCACGACGTCCTGTAGCACTACCTGAGGGCGCAAAACACATCAGTGTTGATTTGACTGATGCCGCAGCATGCCATCGCGCAGCGCTTGAGTTGACCCATGTCACCCACATCATGTTCGCGGCTTTATTTGAATTGCCCGAGCTTGTGGCAGGCTGGCGCGATTCTCGGCAGATGGCCGTGAACGAGGCGATGCTTAAAAATTTGCTGGACGCGATGGAGCCACAGGCTCGTGGCTTGCGGCACATCACCATCATGCAAGGCACCAAGGCATATGGCGGTCATGTTGAGCCGGCTCCCGTTCCCGCCAAAGAGCGCTGGCCACGTCATCATCATGAAAATTTTTACTGGTTGCAAGAGGATTTGATTCGTTCACGCCAAAAAAATGCGGCCTGGACGTTTTCCATCTTGCGCCCCCAAATCGTATTCGGCTATGCCGTCTCGAGTCCGATGAATATCATCGGTGCGATTGGAGCCTATGCGGCGCTCATGCGTGAGCAGGGATTGCCGTTGCATTTCCCTGGTGGTGGTCGCTATATCAATGGCGCAAGTGACAGCCGTATGATCGCGCAAGCCGCAGAATTCACGGCAACGCATGAAATCGCTGCCAATGAAACCTATAACGTGGTGAATGGCGACTCGCTGGTTTGGCCCGATATCTGGGGCTCTATTGCAGAACGGTTCGGTATGCAGGTCGGTCAGCATGTGCCTCTTTGCATGACAGAGACGATGCCTGCTCAAGAAGCACTCTGGTCGCGGATCGTCAAAAAATATGATTTGAAATCACACACCCTTGCCCAGCTGATTTCGAGCTCCTGGGAGTTTACAGATCGTGCGCTCGGGTTTGGCAGTGAGAATCTTGCAGACTCTGTGCTGAGTCCAATCAAGTTACGTCAGCATGGTTTTGCCAATTGTTACGACACCGAGGACTCTTTGCATGATTGGTTAGCGTTAATGCAAAAGAACCGTTTAATCCCGCACTGAGTGAGATACATACTATGTCGGTTATATATAAATTAAGCAGAACCCTGCCATTGTTGACAATGACAGCGGTAGCCTGCCTGATGAGCGCATCATCTGTTGTGGCACAACAGGTTTTCGCAGATCGGCCTATCCGGATCGTCGTACCATATCCTGCAGGCGGGACGACTGATTTGCTGGCACGTGCGGTCGCGCCCAGACTCGGTGAGCGACTCGGTCGAACCGTCATGGTTGAAAATAAGCCTGGCGCGGGTGGTGTGATTGGTTCGCAACTTGTTGCGAAATCTCCGCCTGATGGCCATACCCTTATTTTTGCAAGTATCGCGAGTCACGGCATTATCCCTGCCTTACAGACTCCCCCGCCTTACGATCCAGTGAAGGATTTCGCACCAATCACCCTCGTTGCGAGTACGCCGAATGTCTTGCTCGCGAACGTGGATTTACCGGCCAAGGATGTTGAGGAACTGATTGCCTTAGCCAAGGATAAACCAGGAACAATTAATTTTGGTTCCACAAGTCACGGTGGCTCGCCTCACATGAGTGGCGAGTTGTTTAAAACGCTGGCAGGGATTGATATCGTTCATGTGCCCTACAAGGGCGGATCACCGATGCTGATTGATCTGATGGGCGGACAAGTCGCAATAGGTATTGATAACTTGCCCTCGTCCATGACGTATATTCGCGCAGGCAAAGTTAAAGCGTTAGCGGTCACGACCACTAAACGCTGGCCGGGCGCACCTGACATTCCAACCATGATCGAGGCGGGTGTAGCCGGTTATGACGTATCTGCCTGGTTTGGCTTGCTTGCTCCTGCAGGCACGCCCAAGCCCGTGATCGATGCGCTGAGTACGAATCTGATGGCGATATTGCGCACGCCAGAGCTCACCAGGCAATTTTTTGAACTGGGTGCCGAACCCGTTGGCGACACGCCCGCTGAATTCGCTAAATTTATTCAGGAAGAAGGCGTGAAGTGGACAAAGGTTGCGCGCACTAACAATATCAAACTTGAGTAGTTTCATGAATCACGCATACATAACAGGTGTTGGCAATACGGCCTTCGGTCGTTTAGAAGGTCTCAGCACACTTGATCTGATGGCGCAGGCAGCAAAGCGCGCCCTTGACGATGCGCAGCTTAAGCGTTCGGATATCGATGGAGTGCTTTGTGGTTACTCCACCACTATGCCTCACCTGATGATATCGACCCTTTTTTGTGAGCGCTTTTCTCTTCGTCCCAATTATGCGCATGGCATGCAGCTCGGTGGCGCCACGGGCGCGGCGATGCTGATGCTTGCGCGCGAGCTTGTGATGTCTGGTCGCTGTAAAAATGTGCTGGTCGTAGCGGGTGAAAACAGGCTGAGCGGTCAGACGCGAGACAGCTCGATTCAAACACTGGCACAAGTAGGCCATGCTGATTTCGAAGTGCCTAATGGCGCGTCTGTGCCGGCCTACTACGGATTGATGGCTTCGCGCTATATGCACGAGGCGGGTGTCACGAATGCAGATCTGGCGGAGTTCGCTGTATTGATGCGCAATAATGCGATCCGTCATCCGGATGCGCATCTGACTACACCCATTACGATTGAAGATGTACTCGCCTCCAAACCGATCGCAGAGCCGCTGCACTTGATGGACTGTTGTCCGATTTCAGACGGTGCCATGGCGCTCATTGTTTCTGCTGACGCGCGCGGCGTCATTAAGGTAAGGATGACTGGAGCAGGTCAGGCGCATTTGCATCAGCATCTGACTGCAATGCGAGATGTGATGGATTGTGGCGCTGCGCGCGCCGCGAATATCGCGTTTAAAGAAGCCGGGCTGACTGTTCATGATATCGACTATCTGGGTATCTATGACTCATTCACCATCACCCTCCTGATGTTGCTTGAGGAGATTGGTTTTGCTGCGAGAGGCCATGCTGCACAACGCTTGCGCAATGGTGATTTTGGTCAGCATGGCGTCTTACCTTTAAATACGCACGGTGGCTTGTTGTCGTTTGGGCATTGCGGTGTCGCAGGTGGTATGGCGCACAGTGTCGAAGCCTACCGGCAATTCCAGGGACAGGCGGATGTGCGACAGGTTCGCACGCCCACCCACGCATTTATTCACGCAGATGGCGGCGTGATGTCCTCGCATGTCAGTCTGACTTTGTCGCGGGAGGCTTGAGTCATGACAACCGAACAAACGCCTGTATCCCTCGCGCAAGCTTACATAGATGGTCTGGCAAATAGTGAAATTCGCTTTCAGCACTGCACCGCGTGTGGACATGCGCAGACCTTTGCCCATGATGCCTGTCAGCACTGTGGTGCCGAAAGTCTTGTCTGGAAAACGTCTTCAGGTCGAGGACGTATTTACGCGGCAACTATTGTTGCGCGCGCGCCTTCAGATGCCTTTCGTGCGTTAGCGCCTTACACGCTGGTTGTTGTGGAGATGCAAGAGGGAGCGAGGATCATGGGCCATGCGGTACCTGGTGTTCGCATCAATGACGATGTCGTTGCAAGTTTTTTTGTTCATCAGGGCCAGACCTTGATACGTTTTGAAAAATAGTGGAATCCTCATGTCTGACCTGCTTGAATCTGCCTTAAATCCCCGTACTGTTGCCATCATTGGTGCTTCTGAGAATATCCATAAAATTGGTGGACGTCCGATTTACTATATGCAACGTGGCGGCTTTACTGGGACGATTTATCCAATCAATCCTTCAAGACAAGAAGTGCAGGGCCTCAAAAGTTATCCGACACTGGCCTCCTTACCCGAAGTGCCTGAACTGGTATTGATTGTGGTGGCAGGTGAGAAAGCAGTCGAGGCTGTTGAGGAATGCGCCGCAACCGGCGTCAAATCTGTCGTGGTCATCGCCTCGGGTTTTGGTGAGGTCGATGAGGCAGGACGCGCGGTGCAACAACGTATGACCGATGCCGCGCGGGCAACGGGGATGAGGATCTATGGTCCGAATACGCACGGGCTTGCAAACTTTGGTACGGGCGCTATTGCTGGATTTTCGACTATGTTTATCGAGTGCCCACCTCAGGATGGCCCTGTCGCCGTGCTGAGCCAGAGTGGCGGGATGAGTGCGATGGTTTATGGACTGTTGCGTCAGAAAGGGATTGGTGTGCGACACGTGCATGCGACGGGCAACGAAGCCGACGTGACGGTGTCGGAAATGGCCTGGGCGATTGCGCACGATCCTGAAATTAAACTCCTGCTGCTCTATCTTGAAAATATTGCCAATCCCGAGATGCTGGCGCGCGCGGCTGAGTACGCACGCAGTCGCGATCTGCCGATTGTTGCCGTTAAAGCGGGGCGGTCTCCAAGCGGTCAGCAGGCTGCATCCACGCATACAGGCTCCATGGCGAACGAGGATCGCGTGGTGGATGCTTTTTTCAAAAAGCACGGAATCATGCGGGTGCGTGATCCACATGCACAGGCCCTGGCAGCCGAGGCTTATTTGAAAGGCTGGCGCCCGGCTGGCAATAAACTTGTCGTGATCAGCAACTCGGGCGCGAGTTGTGTGATGGGCGCGGATGCCGCGGAGGACAATGGTCTTGAGATGGCTAAACTCAGTAGCTTGACACAACAAGCCGTCGCAAAGTCTTTGCCTGGATTTGCCACGACGACAAATCCCATCGACATTACCGCTGCACTGTTATCGAATAGCGGCTTGTTCAGCGAAGTGTTGCCAGCGGTTGCGCAAGATCCTGCTGCGGATATGTTTTTTATCAATATTCCTGTGGCAGGCGCGGGTTACGATGTGCAGGCTTTTGCCCGCGATACGGCCGCGTTCGAAGCGTTGACGGGTAAACCCGTCGCGGTAGCTGCATGGCAACAAAATGTAGCGGAACCATTTCGCCAGGCAGGTGTCGCAACCTTTGAAAACGAAGGTGATGCAGTCGGCGTACTCGGCCAGCTCGCCAAACATACCGCGATGCTGCGCCAGAACCTCGTCCATTGGCCTGAATTTACTGATGTCAAAATTCCTGTGGGCGATGATCAATATTGTGATGAAGCCCAGTCACTAGCATTGTTGGCCGCCCACGGTGTGCCTGTTGTCGAACATGTTTTATGCACGAGCGTAGATCAGGTTCGCGCTGCGTTTGCAGAGTTGGGTGGAAATGTTGCACTCAAAGGGTGCGCAGCTGAGGTGCCACATAAAACAGAACATGGACTGGTGGCTTTGGGAATCAAAAATGTCGAAGACGCTATTCGAATTTTTGAATCGCATATGACAAAACTCAATACGCTTGGCGTCAAACATGCCGCTGTGATCGTCGCTGAGATGAGTCGTGGCAAACATGAGTTGATGATAGGTGCGCGTGTTGACCCTGTGTTTGGTCCGGTCGTATTAATCGGTGCAGGTGGTAAATATGTTGAGGCCATGCAGGATTACGCAGTGATCTTGCCTCCTTTTAGTGCCGAGCAGGTTGAGGCAGCCCTGAGAGGACTGCGTCTGGCTCCCCTGCTCGATGGTGTGCGGGGTGATGCGCCGATGGATGTTCCTGCAATTTGCAATATTGCTGTATCTGTCGGAAAAATTGTGATGGCAGCGGGATCCAACTTTGCTTCGCTGGACCTGAATCCGGTGATGGTTGGTTCGGTCGGCGAGGGCGCGCGGGTTGTGGATGCATTATTAGAAAGAGCATAGGGTAAACCCCTGCGTTTCGCACTGGTTAAGATTCAGGATTGACGCTTGGCCTCCCCTACGGCAATATCCGTGTATTACGGAGTTTTCTTAGGGAGTTACCCAATGCGTCGTACCTTGATCGCAGCGGCCGTGTCCGCTGCAATGTTGTTTCCTGTCCTTGGTGTTGCCAAAACCTTTAAATGGGCTAGCCAGGGCGATATCCTGACGCTTGATCCCCATTCGCAGAATGAAGGCCTGAACATTGCGGCCAACCTCTGGGTGTATGACCCCTTGGTGCGTTACAACGAAAAATTCGAAGTTTCACCTGCGCTCGCAACGTCCTGGGAGCAGATCAATCCGTCTTTGTGGCGTTTCAAGCTGCGCGAAGGCGTCAAATTCCATGACGGCACACCTTTTACCGCAGATGACGTTGTGTTTTCCATCAAGCGTGCGATGGCACCATCCTCACAATTCAAGTCTTATACCGCAGGCATCAAGGATGTTAAAGCCATTGATCCTTTGACCGTGGAGATTGCGACTGATGGGCCTAACCCTGTATTGCTGCGTCAGTTACCTGTACTGGGTATGATGAGCAAAGCCTGGTCTGAGAAAAACGGCACCACTTCGCCACAGGATTTCAACAAAAAAGAGGAAAGCTACTCGGCGCGTAATGCGATGGGTACCGGTCCTTACAAATTGAAGTCGCGCGAGGTCGATATCAAAACGGTATACGAAGAAAATACTGACTGGTGGGGTAAACCTACTAAAACAGGCAACGTGACTGAAATTATCTACACCCCGATCAAGCAAAACGCGACGCGTACCGCAGCGTTATTGTCGGGTGAGGTCGATTTCGTGCTCGATCCGGCGGCTCAGGATCTGGATCGCTTGCGTCAGCAGGTCAAAGTAATCGATGGTAATGAATACCGTACGATTTACCTTGGCCTCGACGTAAAAAGCCCCGAGCTGAAATACAGCAATATCAAAGGTAAAAACCCACTGGCGGATGTCCGTGTGCGCGAAGCGCTCTATCGTGCCATTGATATCGAAGCCATCAAGAAGTCTGTCATGCGCGGCTTATCCTTGCCAACCGGTACGATGATCGCTCCTCAGGTGAATGGCTATACCAAAGAGTTGGGCCAGCGCGTGCCTTATGATTTAGAGAAAGCCAAAGCGTTGCTCAAGGAGGCTGGGTACGACAACAACTTTGAAGTCACACTCGATTGTCCGAACAACCGCTACATTAACGACGAAGCCATTTGCCAGGCCATTGTTTCCATGTGGGCCAAAGTGGGTGTCAAGGCGAAACTCAATGCCATGCCACGTGCGACGTTCTTCCCGAAGGTTGGCAATAACGACACCAGTATTTATTTGTTTGGCTGGGGCGTACCCACATATGATGCGTATTACTCACTGGAAGCATTGATTCATAGCAAAGGCGAGGGCGCGAACGGTTCGTTTAACTATGGCAATTATTCGAATCCGAAGGTTGATAAGCTGATTGACACCATCAAGACCGAAACAGATGATGCCAAGCGCACCGCTATGATCCACGAAGCCCTCGCAATCTTTGCGAAGGATTTTGGCGCGATTCCTTTGCATGACCAGATTATTCCCTGGGCCATGAAAAAGAATGTGACCGCACTGCACCGCGCGGATAACCGCCCTGTAGTTGAATGGATCACCATCGATTAATTTTTTTGATCGATGCGTCATCACAGCGGCGTCGCATAGACGCCGTTGTGTTTTTGTGAGATGACATGCTTGTATTTATTTTGCGCCGTTTGATTCAGGCGGTTGGTGTGATGTTGGCAGTAGCCTTGCTGGCTTTTGTTCTCTTCCAGTATGTCGGGGATCCTGTCACCATCATGCTGGGGCAGGATGCAACGCCCGTAGAGCGGGATTTGTTGCGCACACAGCTAGGCCTGAACGAGCCCGTGGTCGTGCAGTTCTATCACTTCGTTGCAAATGCTGTGCAGGGCGATTTCGGACTGTCCTTAAGACAGGGTCAAAAGGTTTCTGTGCTCATACGTGAAAAACTTCCAGCAACGCTGGAGTTGTCCGTCGCCGCAGCAGTGATCGCTCTTGTCGTAGGTTTGCCGCTTGGTGTGTACACCGCGCTCCGGCGCAACGGACGCTTGTCACAAGCGCTCTTGGCATTTTCATTGCTTGGCGTGTCGTTGCCGACCTTCCTGATAGGTATTTTGCTGATCCTGGTGTTCTCTGTATCGCTCGGTTGGTTGCCAAGTTATGGCCGGGGTGACACTATCCGGATAGGCTGGTGGTCGACCGGACTGCTGACGGCGAGTGGCTGGCAACATCTGATTCTTCCCGCTATTACGTTGTCCCTGTTTCAAGTAGCGCTGGTGCTCAGACTCGTGCGCTCCGAAATGCTAGAAGTCCTGCGTACCGACTACATCAAATTCGCGCGTGCGCGAGGCCTGACCAAACGCGCAATACATTTCGGGCATGCCCTCAAAAACACACTGGTTCCAGTGATCACGATTATGGGATTACAGTTGGGTGGCATCATCGCGTTTGCAATCGTGACTGAAACCGTTTTTCAGTGGCCTGGTATGGGGTTGCTGTTTATCCAGGCGGTACAGTTCGCCGATATCCCCGTGATGGCCGCTTATCTTTGTCTGATCTCATTGATTTTTGTTCTGATCAACCTGAGCGTCGATTTGCTTTATTTTGCAGTCGATCCGCGTCTGCGTGTGGGCTTGGGTAAATCAGGAGGAGGGCACTGATGATGCGCGCACTTGCAAAATTCTGGGATGGCGATCTCGCCTGGTCGTGGCGTCATCATCCTGTCGCGATGGTCGCGACGTTTATGCTCTTGACCATGCTGATTGCTTCATTCGGTGCGGCATGGCTCGCGCCTTACAACCCCTTTGATCTGGCCAGTATCGAGTTGCTCGATGCACTCAAGCCTCCTGTATGGGCCGCAGAAGGGACCCGTCAGTATTTGCTTGGAACGGATAGCCAGGGACGCGATCTGCTTTCTGCCCTGATGTATGGCACGCGCGTGTCTTTACTGATTGGCCTGGCAGCGGTCGTAGGCGCGATGGCGCTCGGCATTGTGCTGGGTCTGATTGCAGGCTATGCGGGTGGTCAGATTGATGCGCTGATCATGCGTGTCGCGGATGTGCAATTGTCGTTCCCCGCTATTTTGATTGCATTGTTGATCGATGGCGTGGCGCGTGCGGTGGTGCCAGGCGATATGCATGAGGTGATCGCTTTTCCTGTATTGGTCGGTGCGATCGCGCTGGCTGGGTGGCCCCAGTACGCACGTACGGTACGTGGATCCACACTGGTCGAAAAGAATCGTGAGTATGTTCAGGCTGCGCGTGTGATTGGTATTTCTTCTCCGGTGATTATGTTCCGGCATGTGTTGCCCAACGTCCTGGGACCTGTGCTGGTACTTGCCACGGTCCATCTGGCGACAGCAATCATTACCGAGGCGACCTTGTCCTATCTTGGCGTTGGCGTCCCTGCCACTTCGCCTTCGCTCGGCACACTCATCAGGATCGGTAATGATTTTTTGTTTTCTGGCGAGTGGTGGATCACGATCTTTCCCGGTGCGGCCCTGGTGCTGCTGGTGTTGTCAGTCAACTTGCTAGGCGATTGGCTGCGTGATGCGCTCAATCCTCGCTTGAATTAAGGTCACGTATGTTTCCTATTCTTGAATTACGTGATGTGAGTGTCGAGTTCCCGACACGACGTGGCACGCTTAAAGCATTGAACGAAGTCTCTTTTTCTATCTCTGCTGGAGAAGTTGTCGGCGTCGTGGGTGAGTCGGGTGCCGGAAAATCCCTGACCGGTGCCGCGATTATTGGGTTGCTTGAACCGCCTGGCCGGATTTCAAATGGCGAAGTATTGTTGTCGGGTCGCCGCATCGACAATCTGTCGGATGATCAGATGCGCCTAATCCGGGGCAGGGAAATCGGTGCGATTTTTCAGGATCCGCTGACCTCGCTTAATCCCCTTTATACCGTCGGTCATCAGCTCACGGAAACAATCGTGACGCATTTGCCGATGACCTGGTCACAGGCGCGTAACCGAGCAATTGAATTGCTTGAGTCGACGGGTATTCCCGCCGCACGTGAGCGGATCGATCATTATCCTCATCAGTTTTCGGGTGGTATGCGACAGCGGGTTGTGATCGCGCTCGCTTTGGCGGCTGAACCAAAACTCATTGTGGCTGACGAGCCCACGACGGCGCTCGATGTGTCGATCCAGGCGCAAATTATCGACCTGCTTAAAAAACTCTGTCGCGAGCAGGGCGCCGCCGTGATGCTGATTACGCACGATATGGGTGTGATCGCCGAGACCGCTGATCGCATGGTGGTGATGTATGCAGGCCGTGTGGTGGAGATCGGCAATGTGCGTGACGTGATTCATGCACCCAGTCATCCCTACACCGTTGGACTAATGGGGTCCATCCCTTCTGTTCATCAGCATGTAGAGCGCCTGGTGCAAATTGACGGCTCGATGCCGCGCCTCAATGCCATTCCACCAGGATGTGCGTTTAATCCACGTTGTCCAAAAGTCATGCCGCAATGCAAAGTTGACAGACCACTATTACATCAAGTGGGTGCGACGAGTGCGGCATGCTGGTTACAAAAAGATCAGGAGCGCGTATGACTCAGCGCATGAGTAACCCTGCACAAGACCGTCCCTTGGTCGAAGTCCGCGATGCCGCACGCTGGTTTGATGTTTCTGCGCCCTGGCTTGAACGCGTGCTGTCTCGCAAGCCGCGCACCATGCTGCGTGCGGTCGATGGTGTGTCCTTCAGCATTCGTCGCGGTGAGACTCTCGCGCTGGTTGGCGAATCAGGTTGTGGAAAATCTACGATTGCCCGTTTACTGGTTGGACTTTATCCGTTGACGCACGGCGCCATCACATTTGATGGTCAGCCACTTTCGGATATGGAGGAGCCCGATGGTCTGGCCTTGCGTAAACGCTTGCAAATGATTTTTCAGGATCCCTATGCGAGTTTGAATCCTCGCTGGCGTGTCGGTCGCATCGTCGCTGAGCCCATGCTCGCGCATACTTCCATGAGCAAGCAGCAGCGAGATGAGCGTGTCGATGCGCTACTCGCTCAGGTCGGATTGCACCCAACCGATCGCGATCGTTATCCGCACCAGTTTTCAGGCGGTCAGCGTCAGCGTATTTCTATTGCACGTGCTTTAGCTGTGAATCCTGAGTTTCTGGTTTGTGATGAACCGACCTCTGCTCTGGACGTATCGGTGCAGGCGCAAGTGCTCAATATTATGAAAGATCTCCAGCGCTCGCTGGGTCTGACGTATTTGTTTATTTCCCACAATCTGGCGGTCGTGCATCATGTCGCGGATCGGGTGGGCGTGATGTATCTGGGGCGGATCGTTGAGATTGCCGATCGTGACAGTTTGTTTGAACATCCGCAGCATCCTTATACGCGGATGTTGTTATCTGCCAGTCCGGATATGACGGGAGCAGGGGCTCGGCGCACACCGGTCGCGGGTGAAGTGCCTAACCCATTAAATCCGCCCTCGGGATGCACGTTTCATCCGCGCTGTCCGTTTGCACGCGAACTATGCAAAACAGAATCGCCAGCGATGGTCGCAAGCGGTGAGAATCAGGTGGCTTGTCACGGTATCGCTCAGGGATGGCCGATGAAAGTTGAAATCAGTGCAACGGTCCTTTAGGACGTAAATCTGGCTCATCATCAATCTCGGGGAGGTCTTCATCGTCCTCGCCGAGATCCTCCATTAGCTCGATATCCGGGTCGGGCAGGGCTTCGTCGGTTGTATCGAATGGCAGCAACTCACCCAGTGAGTTTGAAAAATCGAATTCCTCACCCTGATCATCGAGTCTGATAAAACGTGCCTCGGGATCTGCGGTAATCTGGATTGCCCACAAGTACTGGCAGTCATAGGACTCAGTGTCCAGATCAAGTCCGCCCTTATTGCCTACAAATCTGGCACCAGGACCTCCCATCTGCACATGCATGGCCGAGTCATCGGGCTTGTCGTCCGTGCCAATTGGTATGGCGAAAATAACCCATTCGGCATCATCGTCAATCCCGACTTCAGCCAAAACGGACTTACCCATATAGGCGCTAAGCCCGTCGGCAGTCTTGCCAAGCATGGCGAGTTCTTGTTCGGTAAAACGCAGGGAGAGGTCGGTATCAGTCATGGTGTAGCAGCGTAAAGGGCTGAATCAAAAAGTCAAGTCCCTACATCATAGCCGTCAGACTCTCACCAAGCGGTCTGATTAGCCGAAAGAGGCCTTATAAGCCCTACAATACGGCATTGATTTTTGATCTTAGTGACGGACCCAATGGCTCAATACGTATTTACTATGCACCGCGTGGGCAAAATCGTGCCCCCCAAGCGTCAGATTTTGCGTGACATTTCCCTTTCGTTTTTCCCCGGCGCCAAAATCGGTGTGCTCGGTACAAACGGCTCGGGTAAATCCACGCTCTTAAAAATCATGGCGGGTGTGGACAAGGAAATCGAGGGTGAAGCCACCCCAATGCCTGGCCTGAATATCGGCTATCTGGAGCAAGAGCCACGTTTGAATCCGGACCACACGGTGCGCGAGGCCGTCGAAGAAGGCCTGGGTCCTGTGGTCGCTGCACGCAAGCGTCTCGATGAGGTGTATATCGCCTACGCAGAGCCTGATGCGGATTTCGACAAACTCGCCGCCGAGCAGGCTGAGCTCGAGGCCATTATTTCTGCTGCCGCCTCAAGCGGCTCGGATGATATCGAAACACAAATGGAAATCGCCGCCGACGCATTGCGTCTGCCACCCTGGGATGCCAATGTCGGCAAGTTGTCTGGTGGTGAAAAGCGTCGCGTCGCATTGTGCCGCCTGCTGCTCTCCAAACCAGACATGCTGTTGCTCGATGAGCCGACCAACCACCTGGATGCAGAAAGTGTTGACTGGCTTGAGCAATTCCTCGCTAAATTCTCGGGTACGGTTGTAGCCGTCACCCATGATCGTTATTTTCTGGATAACGTAGCTGAGTGGATTCTGGAACTTGACCGCGGACATGGTATTCCCTGGAAAGGTAACTACAGCTCCTGGCTCGAGCAGAAAGACGCTCGCCTGCAACAGGA
>CAINDJ010000262.1 GCA_903847325.1 uncultured beta proteobacterium
CGTTTCTGCCCGCTCAGCCATAAACAAAATAGCGGGGGTCAGGTTGTCTGAAGATACCGGGCTTTCTATGCGGATTTTGTATTGCTCGGCGAGCGCCTGGACGACCGCGGGAGATTCGTCATCACCTTTTGCATAATAGGCGCCCATGATGCCTTGCAGTTCTGGGAACTCGCCAACCATGTTGGTGGTGAGATCCGCTTTGGCGAGCAGGGCCGCACGCTCTGCAAGCTCAGGCTTTGTATTGAGTGCGTGTGAAATCCAGGCAGCGATTTTTTGTACGCGCGCGACACGCTGCAATTGGGTGCCGAGTTTGTTGTGATAAACAATCGAACCCAGTTGCTCGACCCGTTGATGCAGGGGCAATTTACGATCGGTCTTGAAAAAGAATTCCGCGTCCGCCAGACGTGGACGCACCACGCGTTGGTTTCCTTCGATAATGGCAGCAGGGTTTGAGGTCGGCATATTGCTGACAATCAGGAACTGATGCGTCAAGTCGCCGGTTGTAGGATTGAAGAGCGGGAAATATTTCTGATTCAGACGCATGGTCAGGATCAGACATTCCTGAGGTACTGCAAGAAAGCGTTCTTCGAACGCACCGACATACACAATTGGTGATTCAACAAGCGCGGTGACTTCGTCAAGCAAGGCCTCGACCTCCGGGTCGTTGCCAAGGGTTGCATTCAAGGCTGTCGCCTGGTCAGCGAGTAGCTTGGTAATCTGTGCGCGACGTGTTTCAAACGACGCGACCACATGCCCCACATCAGCGAGTTGATGCTCGTAACTTTCGGCGCTGTCGATCGAGATGGTTTGCGGATGCAGGAATCGATGACCGAAGGTCGCACGTCCACTCTTTAAGCCTAGAATTTCGACAGGTATCACCTCGTCGTCGTATAGGGCAATGATGGCATGCGCAGGACGAACAAATTTAACCGAAGTGATGCCGTCGGTCAGCTGGTAGCGCATCATCTTAGGAATCGGTAGTCCGGCAATCGCAGCTTCGATTGCGCCTTGCAGGACATCCTTGAGTGCCACGCCTGCAGCGGTGCCGCGTGCAACGAGGTAATCCTGTTTGCCGTCGGACTCACGTTCGAGCGTTCCAATATCAATATTTTCCCAGCCTTTCGCCGCCAGCTTTTTAAGCAGGGCGGGTGTCGCCGCACCATTGGCATCGAGACCGACCTTGACGGGCATCAATTTTTCGGAATAAGCCTGATCGGGTGCGATCGCCAATACTTTTGACAGACGTACCGCCAGGCGACGTGGCGTGGCAAAGGCCACGATCGCGTTGTCAGGTGCAAGCAGACCGAGTTGCGCCAGCGCAGCATTAAGTCCGGAAGAAAAAGCATGCCCCAGTTTTGACAGGGCTTTGGGCGGTAGCTCTTCGGTGAAAAGCTCGACAAGTAGAGGACGGGCGGACATTAACGCGCCTCCTGATTGGATTGAAGCATGGGGAAACCAAGTTTTTCACGTGATTCGTAATAGGCCTGAGCGACGGCGCGTGACAGGTTACGTATACGCCCAATGTAGGCGGCACGCTCGGTCACACTGATTGCTCCGCGCGCATCGAGCATATTGAAGGTATGCGCAGCTTTGAGGGTCGCCTCGTACGCGGGCAAGGCGAGTGGGACTTCCATCAGGCGTTTAGCCTGTGTTTCGTAATCGGTAAAATGTCTGAACAGCATCTCGGCATCAGAATATTCAAAGTTATAGGTTGATTGCTCAACTTCGTTCTGATGAAACACATCGCGATACAGCACACGGCCTTTAGGGCTGTCGGTCCAGACCAGGTCATAGACGCTTTCCACACCCTGCAAATACATCGCCAGACGTTCCAGACCATAGGTGATCTCACCGGTGGTGGGTGAGCAGTCCAGCCCGCCGACCTGCTGGAAATAGGTGAACTGCGTGACTTCCATACCGTTTAGCCAGACTTCCCAGCCCAGACCCCAGGCACCTAGAGTTGGGTTTTCCCAGTCGTCTTCGACAAAGCGGATGTCATGCTCGGTGGGTTTGATCCCAAGCGCCACTAGTGAGCCGATGTAGAGATCCAGGATGTCAGGAGGCGCGGGCTTCAATACAACCTGATACTGGTAATAGTGTTGCAGACGGTTTGGGTTTTCGCCATAGCGCCCGTCTTTAGGGCGACGTGAAGGCTGTACATAAGCTGCACGCCAGGGCTCCGGGCCGATTGCCCTCAGAAAGGTCGCTGTGTGCGAGGTGCCTGCTCCCACCTCCATGTCAATGGGCTGAAGCAGGGCACAGCCCTGTTTGTCCCAGTATTCTTGAAGGCGCAGGATAATTTGCTGAAAAGTGAGCATGGAGTGTTTTGCAAGCGTAAAGGGCGAATTAACCCAGCATTTTAGCGTGGGGGCGGGGTTGCCGTCAGATTTGTCCCGAATCGCCTATGATTTAGGAAATTTATTCATTTTTTCTCAAATTAGCACAGGGTGTCCCTATGACAAAGCTGGTCAGCGTCGATTTCATAGATGGTATTCAGATCATCACCATTAACCGTCCCGAAGCCCGTAACGCTATTTCGGTTGAAACGGCTAAACAGATGTCCGCGGCCTTTGAAGAAATGGATGCCCGCGACGATGTCGTGATCGGTATCCTGACAGGCGCTGGCGGCACCTTTAGCTCTGGCATGGATTTGAAAGACTTTGCGCGCACAGGCATCCGCTCAGTGGTCGAGGGTAAGGGGTTTGCTGGTTTGAACGAAGCGCCGCCTAAAAAGCCCCTGATTGCTGCAGTAGAGGGTTTTGCACTCGCCGGCGGTTTTGAAATGATGCTGGCCTGCGACCTGATCGTTGCTGCGAATAACGCAAAATTCGGCCTGCCAGAAGTCAAACGCGGTTTAGTGGCGGGCTCCGGTGGACTGCTGCGTTTGCCTCGTCATGTCCCGTACCATATCGCGATGGAGGTGATCCTCACCGGTGATATGTTCTCGGCTGAGCGTGCGAATCAGTTTGGCTTGATTAACGTCATGACTGATCCAGGCCAGGCGCTGGCTGAGGCGATTAATCTGGCGCGCAAGATCTGCGAAAATGGCCCGATGGCTGTCCAGACTGCAAAAAGCATTGTGAATAAGGGACTGGATTTTTCTACAGAAGAAATGTTCAGACTGCAGGCACCCCTGATGGAACATATTTTCAAATCTGAGGATGCGCGCGAAGGTTCGCTGGCCTTTGCTGAAAAGCGTAAGCCGGTCTGGAAAAATAAATAAATTCATTCGTTTAATTTAAATCAATCGATCTACAGGTAAACATTATGTCCGTCACTATTCAGGAAGAAGATTTCATCTCCTCAATCGCCGATGCGATTCAGTTCATCAGCTACTACCACCCTGCTGATTACATCCGTCATCTGGCACGGGCCTATGAGCGTGAAGAAAGCCCGGCCGCAAAAGACGCCATGGCGCAGATTCTGACGAACTCACGCATGAGTGCCGAGGGCCGTCGTCCGATCTGTCAGGATACGGGTATCGTCAACGTTTTCCTGAAAATCGGTATGGATGTACGCTTTAACAGCAAGCTCAGCATTCAGGAATTGTGTGACGCCGGTGTGCGCCGTGGTTATCTGAATCCTGACAATCCACTGCGTGCGTCCGTGCTGGACGATCCGATTTTTGCGCGTAAGAACACCAAAGACAACACTCCCTGTATCGTCAACGTTGAGTTGGTGCAGGGCGATAAAGTGGATGTGCAGGTTGCAGCAAAAGGTGGTGGCTCGGAAAACAAATCCAAACTCGCGATGTTGAATCCTAATGACTCCATCGTTGACTGGGTATTGAAAACCGTCCCCACCATGGGTGCTGGCTGGTGTCCTCCTGGCATGTTGGGAATCGGTGTGGGTGGTACGGCGGAGAAGGCTGTCCTGATGGCCAAGCAAGCGCTGATGGAAGATCTCGATATGTATGAGCTGCTCGAGCGTGGTCCAAAGACCAAGCTTGAAGAATTGCGTATTGAGCTCTATCAGAAGGTCAATGGCCTGGGGATCGGCGCGCAAGGCCTGGGCGGTTTGACCACCGTGCTGGATGTGAAAATCAAAACATTTGCAACGCACGCAGCCTCGTTCCCAGTAGCGATGATCCCAAATTGCGCCGCGACACGTCATGCGCATTTTGAGCTCGATGGCTCGGGTCCTGCACACATGCATCGTCCTTCCCTGTCAGACTGGCCTGAAGTCCATTGGGCGCCTGATTACAAATCCTCCAAACAGGTTGATTTGAATAACCTGACCAAAGAGGAAGTCGAGAGCTGGAAACCTGGCCAGACTTTGTTGTTGAATGGAAAAATGCTGACGGGTCGCGATGCTGCACACAAACGCATTCAGGACATGCTGGCCAAAGGTGAACAACTGCCTGTTGAATTCAAGGGACGTACGATTTATTACGTTGGTCCCGTTGATCCGGTCGGTGACGAGGTGGTTGGTCCCGCAGGTCCTACAACGTCTACGCGTATGGACAAGTTCACCGACATGATGCTTGAGCAGACCGGTTTGTTTGCCATGATCGGTAAGGCTGAGCGCGGTCCTGCAACCATTGAATCAATTCGCAAACATAAGTCTGCCTATCTGATGGCAGTCGGTGGTGCTGCCTATCTGGTGTCTAAAGCAATTCGTGGTGCGAAGGTCGTGGGTTTTGCAGATCTGGGCATGGAAGCCATCTACGAATTTGATGTTGTGGACATGCCTGTCACTGTCGCGGTGGATTCGAAGGGCACTTCGGTACACACGACCGGACCAAAGGAATGGTCTGCCAAGATTGCCGGGATCCCTGTGGTGGTGAAGTAAACGTCTGGCTTTTTTGTTTTTGTGTAAGGAGAGCGACTCTTGTGAGTCGCTCTTTTTTGATGTTAGCGATTAAGTGGATAATCTGTGCATTGAAATCCCGCTGTGCATAAGGATTTTATTTCTGAGTAATACTCCAAAGATCATCAGGATGTCTTCGAGCAAAATGCCATTGGAATAGGCTTCATTTTTAAGTGTAGTAAATGTAGTCGGATCCAGTAGAGGAAGCAGTCTTTCCTTAACGATACCGAATGCAGCAACCTGAATATCGTAGGCTGTTTTAGGTTGTTGAGCCTGGACTAAAGAGTCCAGATCCTCAAAATACAGATCAAGAATTTTTGAAGCATCGACGCGTCTGGCTATGCTCAAACCTGTTTCTGTGAGGCTGATCGGACTAAAGGAGCCTACGACTTTATTAGGATGCGTGTTCTGATAAATCAAATCAACTTTCGTTTGCAGGACGATGATTTTTTCGGACAGACCTTGAAGAGAATTTATTTTTTGATCTTGGTGGGAGAACTGCTGCGTCCATTTTCCAATACGGAACGCCATCAGAAAGCTTGCAGCCAACATTGCGAGCAAAACAAAGACACTGCTGTTTAGTTCATCGATAAGTTTAGATACAAGGATCTGCATGTTGAGCACCAAAGTTGTTCGCCTGAGTAGAGCGATTGTGGTGTCAAATTTTATGAGTTATTGCGTCGGCAGGGTGTAACAAATTGTTATGGCGCAATCTTACCCAGTGTCTGGGCAAGGCGCGTCCGCTCTTGATCAAGCTTATGCTGCGCCATTTCTCTTAGTTTAACGCGTTGGAATTTAAGACCGTTTGCGCTCGCAGTAGCGGGAAAGGCATCGACAAACCAGAGCCTTGCGGGGATTTTGAATTTTGCCAGTTGTGTGCCGACACGTGCAAGAATGCCTGCAGTGAACTGTCGGTGTTGCAGTTCATCCGCCTTGTTGTCGTTGGGCGAGAAATTATCCTTGCCGATTACGAAGGCCACGGTCCTGAGTTTGCCGTCGATTTCCATGCCCACAACTTGAGCACTCTGGATTTCCGGCTGTTGAGCCAGAACATGCTCAATTTCTGACGGGTCGACCAGAAAGCCGCCTATGCGCATCGTGTCACCCATCCGCGCGAGGTATACAAAACTACCGTCCGGTCTGGTGTAGCCTAAATCGCCCGTTTTAAAGTAGCCGTCGATTGTGAAAGCGTCTGCGGTCGCGTCAGGATTATTGAAATACCCGCAGAACAGAGTCGGGGATTTAATTTCAAGCTCACCCGCGACACCATGCGCGCAGAGCACACCTGTTTCGGGATCACGTGCACGAATATGGGCTAGTGGCCCTGAGGCGGGCATCCCTCCACCCAAAGCGCGTTCTTCGATGGGTAAGTTTGCATGCTGGAGCGCAAAAAGGGCTTGAACTTCGCTCGAGCCATACAGCCCCCGCATCGGAAAGCCGCGCGGAACCAGTGTTTCAGCCAGCTCAATAAATCGAGGGCTAAACGATGCGAAACCAAAGAGCTTCAGAGAGGGAAAAGGTATCTGTTCAGCGGTATGGGCTACAAATATTCGCAGCATTTCATCACTGCCAAATATATGCGTCACTGCATGTTGTTTGATCAGGGAGGTCGCAGTCTCGACATCAAAGAAATCCATCAGCACCACGGGTATGCCGCTTGCGATAGCCCCCAAGGCGCTATTCAGGCCAAACACACCACATAGCGGCAGGGCCGCTAATAATTTGTTGTCAGGTTGACTGAACTGATAGCCTGCCGCGATATGTCTGGAGTGCTCGCTCAGTGTGCGCTGGTTATGAATGACCAGCTTGGGGCCTTTTGTCGTGCCTGAGGTGGTAAAGAACACCGCAGGTGCTTCTGGATTTGCGCTGACCCGCGCGATAGAGTCTTGTTCGCTTGCCGTGTTGGGATTCCAGCCGGTCACGGGCCGATCCAGGAGTGTGTCAGGCGTGTGGTGGTCTGCATCAATGACCGCAATGTTTTTGAGATGCGGCAGACTGGACGCGTCGACACCCGATAAGACTTCTGCAAAATCAATTTTGCCAAAGTTTAGTTGCAGGATCAGCAGTTTTGCTTGCGAGTGTGTCAGGATATGTTGCAGTTCATGGCTGCGGTATTTTGTATTGACTGCGACCAAAGTGGCCCCAATACGCGTCAACGCAAATAAGAGCGCGAGCCATTCAGCACGGTTGATGAGCCAGACGGCCACATGATCCCCAGCCTGGACTCCGTTTTCGATCAGCCAAAGTTCAGTGCGCTGTACGAGTCGGTCAAACTGCTGGTACGAAATGGATTGACCCTCCTGTATCAGCATACTTTCGTGCGGGGAGTGCTCGAGGTGTGGCTGGAGAATCGAGTAAAGACTCAATACAGCTCCATCAGCGCCGCGTTGTTGTTGAACTCCTCCGGCTGACCTTCACGGATCAGCTGACCGGATTTCATCACAATGACACGATCGGAAATCTTCAGCGCTTCGCGAACGTTTTGTTCCACAATCAGGATCGACATTTTGCGCTCTTTCTGAAGCTCGCGAATCGGACCGACCAAATCCTGAAAAAGTTTTGGTGCCAGACCGATTGAGGGCTCATCAAGCAACAGGCATCTTGGCTGACTTAACAGCGCGCGTCCAAGCGAGACCATCTGCTGCTGTCCGCCAGAGAGTGTGCCGGCACGCTGGTTGTAGAATTTTTTAATCATAGGCAAAACGCCCATCACCCATTCAAGTCGGGCGGCTTGCTCGCCTGCGGGAATACCGTTTGCCCAGAAGCCAAGCTTCATGATTTCAGCGACGGTCAGGCCGGGAAAGACACCACGACCTTCTGGTACTAAAGCAATGCCTGCTGCATTCATGGCACGCGCGTCTGGATTCTCGACAAGCTTGCCTTCGAGAATGACGGAGCCTTCTTCTAGCTCGATGAGTCCAAACAGCGCCTTGAGCAGTGTTGATTTACCTGCGCCATTGTGACCAATCAGGCATAAAACCTCATTGTGCGCGAGGCTGACATTGAATTGATCCAGCACTGGGCGCCCGCCATAGCCGACGCGCAGATTTTTAGCTTCGAGAAAATAGGGAGTGCTCACGAGCGGTCTCCAAAGTAGATGGCGGCCAGGTGTGGGTCTTTCAGGATATCTTGTGAACTGCCTTGTGCGAGCAGTTTCCCCTGATCCAGGAATGCCACGCGATCAGATAGTTTGATGACGATATCCAGATTGTGTTCGATGATGCAGATCGTGATGCCGCGTGCTGCGTAATTACGCAGGAGCGAGACGAAGCGTTCAAAGGATCGCGGATCAAGCCCGGAGGCGGGTTCGTCGAGCAGCCATAATTTAGCTTCGCTCGCCATGATGCGGGCCAGGCTGAGGAATTTGCGTTCCGCGTAAGCGAGATCTACGGCGCGCTCTTGGCGCTTATCCGCGAGCTGGGTTTCTTCCAGAATCTCTGTGACCCGTTTTTCCGCTGCCGCGCGCCCACCTTGCCAAAGCCAGCTGCTGCGCTCCATCACAGTCATGATATTTTCTTCGACTGTCATCTGACTAAATAAACGCAGATCCTGGAATGTGCGCGCAATACCCATACGTGCGATTTTCCAGGGTTCAATGCCTTTGAGTGGTTTGCCCAGCCAGTGCACGGTTCCGCTCGTCGGGTTTAAATGGCCAGTGATCAGGTTGAATAATGTGGTTTTGCCTGCACCATTTGGTCCAACCAAAGTCGTAATGACACCCGCCGGCAGATCCATCGTGACATCCTGGATGGCTTTGAGTCCGTCAAAATTTTTATTCAGATTGCGGATCTGCAGCAGGATTTCAGGTTGTGTCGCTACGCTCGTCATGCTGATTTCTCCCGGCTACGACCACCGACAAGTCCACCAGGACGGAACATCATGAGCAAGACCATGGCCAGACCATAGATGATTTGTTGGATCGTACCTAGTTCGCTTGGAGGTAAAAATGGCAGATAAGTTAGGGCTGCGGGGAGCGACATGAGCAACGCCGCACCCACGACAGGTCCGAATAACGTACCCGTTCCGCCAATAATGACCATCGCCATCAGCAGGATCGAGGTCTCAAGCATGAAGCTTTCTACATTGATAAAGCTCATGTAAAACGCATAGAGCGATCCTGCGACACCTGCCAGACCGGCAGACACCGCGACTGAAATTGTTTTAACGGCATTGACGTGTTTGCCATAGGACTGCGCCGCAGACTCACTGTCGCGAATCGCCATCAGGCTGCGGCCAAAACTGCCGCGCACCAGCAGGGCGGTAATCCCGATAATGATCAGCAACATTACGATGGCGAGCAGCAGAAACATCCCGTCGTCATTGAAGACGTAGCCAAAGAGTTTGGGGCGTGGAATACCAATCATGCCCCCCAGGCCACCCGTGATGGATTTCCATTCAGAAAAAATAGTCACGCCAATGACCTGTAAGCCCATTGATGCTGCAACGAAATACTCCCCCCGCACTCTGAGTGCAGGCAGCGCGAGCGCCATCGAGAGCAGGGCGGAGATCAATGCCGATGCCACCATGCAGATGAGCAGCGAGTCGGTCCCGTACATCGCGATATAGGCCGTCGCGTACGCACCGACACCAAAGAAAATCGCATGCGCGAGCGAGAAAATTCCCGCGTAACCCATGATGAAATTAAGCGTCAGTGCAAGCATTGCATTGATGCAAAACAGAATGGCGATATTTTGTAGATAAGCAATCATGATCCGATTCCTTTAAGACACAATGGCTCGACCGTACACACCGCCCGGACGGAACAGAATGAACAGGAACAAGATCACAAAGGTCACCGCTTCGCTCCATTGCGGATCGATAACGGCGAGACAGAGATTTTCAGCCAGACCTAGTAGCATGCCAGCTACAGCCGCGCCACGCAGGCTACCCACTCCGCCCACGATCGTCGCTGCGATGCTGATGAGCATGATGTGATTGCCCATTGAGGGATTCAGGCCCGAAGTGGCTGAGGTGAGGATCGCTGCAGGCACAACCAGCACCGAACCGATTAAAAATACGTACTGCGAGAGCCTGCGTGGGGTGAGTCCGTAGACCTCGATCAGATTTGGGTTTTCACCCAGCGCACGCAAGGCGATGCCGAGATTAGTCCGTGTCAGCAGCCATTGCAAAATTAGAAAAGAAAACACTGCGCACAAGATGATGATGCCAGAGATCGGGGCGATGAATAAACCTGGCGTGAGTTCGATACTTTTGCTCAAAGGTGTCGTCACTGTCACCATACCTTTGCCAAAAAAGATCGATATCAGGTTCTGCACCACGATCGCAGCGCCGAAGGACGCGACAAAGACAGTAAAAAATGAACCTTCGTGACGTTGAATGATTGCGTAAACAAACCGATCAAGCAATACGCCGAATAAGCCCGCGGCCGCAGCAGAAGCGATGGCTGCAATCGGCCATCCCCAGTGCAATACGGAGTAGAACTCGTAAAAAATAAAACCAGCGATCGTAAACGTCGCCCCATGCGCAGCATGAAAAATACGGGTCATGCCAAAGATCAGCGAGAACCCGGCTGCAATAAGCGCGTAGAGAGCGCCAGTTTGCAGCCCATTGGCTAACAGTTGGGCAAACAACATGGGGCGAATCCTTTCTAAATCAACAGATACAAATTATTTTGCTGCAGCGATTGTTTTGCTGGAGCCGTCACCCACCATCTCATTGATCTGGATAGGTGATTTAACTGTGCCGTTATCTTCGAAAGAAACCGTACCGCCCACAAACTCAAACGACTTGGTCGCTTTACGCTGTGCGAGCAGGTTTTCGCCAGTGACGGGCTTGCCTGCTTTTTCAAGCGCTGCAGCCAAATCCGCAAAAGTCATGACTGCGTTGTAGTAATTCAACACGTACATGCTTGGATCTTTTTTGTATTTAGCGTTGTAGTCTTCGCGCACACGCTTGGTCATGGCATCGCCTTTATTCCAGTCGACTTGCTGGCTGGTATAAATCAAGCCTTTCGCTTCTGGCAAATTGAGCATCGAAGGCAGCACCACGCCTGAGTAGCTGGCGATCGGCTGGCTGATACCGTTGTCGCGCAGTTGCTTGACGAGCTGTACCTGCTGATTGCCGTAGGTCGCGATGTACACCGCATCGGGTTTGATGTCACGCACGCGTGCGGCTACGCCAGAGAACTGTTGAGCTGTAGTTGGGATTGAGAATGAGCCGACTAACTCTCCGCCTGCTTTTTTTAGCTCTACCTCAAGCTCTTTCAGGATCGACTGACCGAACGGGTCATCCACATAAACGAGCGCGACTTTTTTAAAGCCTTTTTCTTTCACGAGGTAGGGGGCCACGACGCGCACTTCAAAGTCAACCAGTGGAATGGTGTTCCAGAAGTATTCGCCCAGGCTGGCCAGGTCGGGACCGACGCCGCCACCATTAACCATTACGGTTTTAGTACGCAGACCAACTGGAGCAATCGCTTTGGATACGCCAGTAAATGCGGAAAGCACAAAAGGTGTCTTGCTGACGTTAACCAATTTATTTGCTGCGATCACGCCTTGAGCAGGTAACGCCTGGCTGTCCTCGTAAACCATGGTTAGCTTGCCGGACAGTTTTTTATCAGCATTGATGTGCTGAACAGCCAGGTCTGCACCAGAACTGAATACTTGGCCATATTCGGCGTTTGCGCCGCTCAAGGGAAAGGCTGCGCCAATATTAAGGTCTGCTGCGCTCGAGGGGAGTGCCCAGGCTGCGCCAACCAGTGCGATACCGGTAAGTATTTTTTTCATGAGTATGTCTCCGATTTATTTGGATGGCCGCTATTAGGTTGCGACTTTATAAAATTTAAAAAATGAGTGGTTCAAAAAACTGTAAATTGCATTTCATTCACCCAACAATATGACATACAAATCACTTGCTGAAAAGAATAGAAACCCTACATATGCCAAAAATGATTTCAGGGTTTTGCTTGACGCAGTTCAGCGAGGATCTCGTCCGTGTGTTGGCCCAGAGTCGGTGCCGCACGCCGGTATTCGACAGGCGTCGCTGAAAAACGCATTGGACTCGCTGTGGTGGGGGCTGTACCACCCATGGGGTGAGGCATGTTTTTCCAGATTCCGCGTTCGATCACCTGAGGGTGGGAAAACACTTGATCGATCGATTGGATAGGGCCGCACGGTACACCCGCGGCCTCCAGTTTGGAAATCCAAGCATCGCGCTCGCCCGTCGCCATGATTTTTTCAAGCATGGGAATGAGCTCGCCTCGATTGACGATGCGTTGTCGATTCGTCACAAACTTTGGGTCCTGTCCGAGCGCAGGGACACCAATGGCTTCGCAATACGAACGGAATTGTGAGTCGTTACCCACCGCAACGATCATGAACCCATCGGATGTTTTGAATACCTGATAGGGCACAACGTTCTGGTGCGCATTACCGGCCCGCTCAGGTGCCTTGCCAGAGGTCATGAAATTAAGATTCTGATTGGCAAGCATCGCAATATGGCAATCAAGCAAAGCGATATCCAGATGCTGGCCGAGTCCGCTGCGCTGTCTTTCCTGTAGCGCTGCGGTGATGGCGAGTGCGGCGTACATGCCGGTGATGATATCTGTCACGGCAACGCCAGCTTTTTGAGGCCCCGCGCCTGGCAGGCCGTCTCGTTCGCCTGTGATGCTCATGAGTCCGCCCATACCCTGGATCATGAAGTCGTAGCCCGGACGTTCCGCGAAAGGGCCCGTCTGACCAAAGCCGGTAATCGAGCAATAAATCAGGTGAGGGAATTCCTCTTTCATACTGTCGTAGTCGAGCCCATACTGACTCAGACCGCCGACCTTGAAGTTTTCAACGAGTACATCGCAATGCCTGGCTAATTCCTTGACCAGCTTAATCCCTTCGGGACTCGCAATGTCAATTTCGATTGAGCGTTTATTGCGATTCGTGCTGAGGTAGTAGGCGGCTTCAGTCGTATCGTTGCCGTCCTGATCTTTTAAAAACGGAGGCCCCCAGGCACGCGTGTCATCTCCCAGTTTTGGTCGTTCGACTTTAATCACATCTGCGCCCAGATCCGCCAGGTTCTGGGTACACCACGGGCCGGCCAGCACACGTGAGAGATCGAGGATGCGAATGCCGGCGAGTGGTGCTTGTCTAGCTTGTGTCATGCTTTTTTGATTCCTGCAAAGCCATTGCTGAGTACGACTACATCACGCTCTGCCACTTTGGCACGGAAACGTACTGCTTGGTCACCGTCTTTCCAAATTTCACATACGACCGTCTCACCTGGATACACCGGAGATGAAAAACGCGTATTCATTGAGATCAAACGCGTCGCATCGTTGTTGCAAGCTGCCTGGACGATCGCACGTGCAGCCACGCCGTAAGTACACAGGCCATGCAGGATCGGGCGTGGGTAACCTGCTTTTTCTGCGACGGCAGGGTCGGCATGCAGTGGATTGTTATCTGCGCACAGACGATATATCAAGGCTGCTTGTGGCAGGGTCGGGATCGCGCACGTCATGTCCGGTGTACGGTCGGGCGTGGGCTCCAGCGCGACGGGACTCTCATCACTGTCGGACAGACCGCCATCACCGCGACAAAACGTCGTTTGCGCGATGGTAATCAGCAGATTGCCGGCCGCATCATGCAGGGTGCGCTCTGTAATGACCAGCGCGCCTTTGTCAGCGCCCTTGTCAATGACATGCGAAATACGCGAACGACCAATCACTCTGCCTGATGGAGGTAAAGGACGATGAATGGTCATGCGTTGTTCGCCATGAACAAGCTTGACCCAATTGATGCCAGCGTTCGGATCTTTCATCCAGAAACCAGGGTAACCAAGCACGACCGCCATGGTAGGAAATGTCTGTAAGCCTTGCTCGTAGACATATTTCAGGTGGTCGGGGTTGGTTGGTTCCTGACCAAAGCCAATGCCCAACGCGTACAAGATGCTGTCGTTTTCGGTATAGGTCTGGTCGACATCGGGGAACGACCAGTTTTTGATCAGGTTGTAATCCATGGTTAGATTGGATCCCAGTCGATCGCGTCAGGTGAACGCTCGAGCGCCATGAAATGATGCTTCATCGCGGGTGCGGCGATTTCTGCGATCGACTCAGGTGTCCAGCCTTCGCTGTTATGTACAGAACGGATAGGACGTGGCTGGCTAAACAGCATGATTTCGTTGGCGCGTACACCGAATATCTGTGCGTTTACATCTTTTGCTTTATCGCTGGCCAGAAAAACAACCATGGGAGCAATTTTGTTGGATTCCATTTTTTGCAGTTTGGTGACGCGCGCTTTTTCTTCGTCCGTATTGGCGGGAATTGAGCTGGTCATCCGGCTCCAGGCAAACGGAGCGATACAGTTTGAACGCACGTTATAGCGATTCATGTCGAGCGCGATGGATTTTGAAAGCGCGGCGATACCGAGTTTTGCGGCCGAGTAGTTAGCCTGTCCAAAGTTACCAATCAAACCCGAGGTCGAGGTCATGTGCACAAAAGCGCCTGACTCTTGCTCGCGGAAATAATTCGCTGCAGCGCGGCTGACAAAGAACGTACCATTCAGATGTACGTCGATTACCTGGCGCCACTCTTCTTCGCTCATTTTGTGAAACACGCGATCCCGCAGGTTGCCGGCATTATTGACCACGATGTCAATCTTGCCAAAGGTTTTTACGGCGGTTTCGATGATGCTGTTTGCGCTTGCGTAGGTTGAGACGCTGTCAGTACAAGGGACGGCCTGACCGCCCGCCTTGATGATTTCTTCAGTGACCTGCTGGGCGGGACCCGCGCCTGTGCCTTCGCCATTCAGACTTGCACCGATGTCGTTGACCACAACCTTGGCGCCTGCTGCGGCCATGGCTAATGCGATGCCTCGACCGATTCCGCCACCGGCACCTGTGACAACTGCAACTTTACCTTCCAACATTCCACTCATGAAACAATCTCCAATGATTCGATTTATAAGGTTAATAGTAGAGTTAATCGATTAATAGGGGTATTCAGATTTAAGGATGTCTGCCTTTGGCTGGTTGAAACAACGTTGTCCGCGCATGCTGTAAGCTGATGTTACGGATGACCAATCTAGGGAATACCCTGATTTTTAATGAGAGTGCAAAACTTGAAAAACTTTTCTACACGCATTGCTTACTTAGCCAGTTCCGCGATGCTTTGTCTGCTGACCCTAAGTGCTCCAGCGTATAGCGCGTGGCCTGATCAACCCGTTTCATTCATCGTCCCGTTCCCGCCCGGGGGCCCTGTTGATACCACCGCACGCCTGACCACGCAGCCACTCTCTCAATTATGGTCGGTCGCCACCCCGATTGAAAACAAAGCCGGTGCCGGCGGGATATTGGGCGCGCAAGCAGCAGCGAAAGCTCCGGCAGATGGTTATCATTTTTTCTTTGCAGCGATTCATCACTCCGTATTACCGAGTTTGAAAAACAACCTGACTTACGATATTCAAAAAGATTTCGTACCTGTTGGCATGGCTGCCCGTTTTCCTATCGTGTTGGTCGTCAATCCTAGCTTGCCGGTTAACACGGTGCAGGAGCTGATCGCTTACGCAAAGGCCAATCCGACCAAACTGTCCTACAGCTCTTCCGGTACTGGCGGTGGCACGCACCTTGCAGGTGAGTTGTTCAACAGCATGGCCAAGACTAAGATGCAGCATATTCCCTACAAAGGCAGCGCACCGGCGATGCAGGATCTGGTCGGCGGCCAGGTGCAGGTGATGTTTGCAGACGGTCCATCTGCGTTGCCATTTATCAAGGCTGGCAAGATCAAGGCATTAGGTGTTGGTAACCCTGAGCCGTCAAAATTCTTTCCTGGTGTGCCGACTATTTCTGCATCGGGGCTGCCAGGATACGAGGCTTATTCCTGGACGGGTGTGGTTGCGCCCAAGGGCACACCCGAGGCGATTGTTCAGCGTGTCAATCAGGATATGGTCAAAGTCCTGACGGACCCGAAAACGGTTGACTCGCTGATGGCCGCAGGCGCTGAGCCAGTGCCTGGCACACCAAAGGAGTTTGAAGCACTGCTCTCCAACGAAATCAAAAAGTGGGGCGATATTATTCGTGACGCCAATATCAAAGTGGATGACTGAAAAGCTTCGCCCGAGCTTCGTTGAATTCACTGATTAGCTGATCGACAAGCGTGCGCACAGATACGATCGAATCAATCGCGCCCACGCCTTGCCCAGCCCCCCAGATGTCTTTCCATGTTTTGGGCTTGGTCTCTTTGGAAAGCCTGACGTTGCCCCCCGCTTTAGCAGTTTGTACCTCAGCCAGATCGATTCCTGCATTCACAATGCTTGGTGTTAAATAATTACCCGGTACGCCTGTAAAGAATGGCGAATAAATAATGTCGGTCGCATTTGAATCAAGAATCATCTGCTGATATTTTTCAACAGCCATGGATTCTTTGGTAGGTATAAAGCGGGTCCCGAGGTATGCAAAATCACAACCAAGTGCTAGAGCACCCAACACATCCTTGCCTTTGGAGATACAGCCAGACAAGATGAGCGGACCATCATAAAAGCTACGTATCTCGTTGATGAGCGCAATCGGGTTCATTGTCCCTGCATGGCCACCCGCACCGTTGGCAACCAAAATTAATCCGTCCACCCCTGCTTCGATTGCTTTGCGTGCATGTTTGGCATTCGTCACATCATGCAAGACGATCCCCCCATACGGCTTAACACGTTGAACTACTTTGTTCGGGGCGTGCAGTGAAGTGATGAATAAAGGGACTTTGTGCTGGGCACAAATTTCCAGATCGCCTTCCCACCGTTCGTTCGATGGGTGCACGATGAGATTGACACCAAAGGGCGAAACGATTTCGTCAGGGTGTGCTTGCTTGTATGCAGCCAGTCTGCTTTTAATCTCTTCGATCCACTTTGGTAGTTCTTCTTGTGGTCGAGCGTTTAGCGAGGGGAACGTCCCGATGACACCTGATGTGCACTGCGCAACGACCAGATCGGTACCCGAAACGAGGAATAACGGTGCCCCAATAACAGGGATGCGCGTTTGTGCAATCAATTCTTTCAGTGACTTAGTCATTATTGCGCCTCGATTTTGCCTTTGGTTACGACTTGATCCCACATTTTTAATTCACGATCAATGCGTGCTGCAAATTCCTTGTTGTCCGCCATGTCCACCGCGTAGCCGCCTTCTTCTATCGCTTTAAGAAAATCGGGATTCTTTTTCACGGCATCGATGGCCGCAGTGAGCTTGTCCGAGATCGCGGCAGGAATTGCTTTGGGACCGGTGACGCCAAACCAGCCAACGACTTCATAGTCTGCGATACCGGCCTCAATCATGGTGGGGACATCTGGCAGGCTTGGGTTGCGCTGTTTGGAGGTGACAGCGAGTCCGCGCGCCTGACCACTCGATATAAAGTTCCTGCCTGTACCCGTGATATCAAACATGAAGGTGATTTTTCCGCTGACTACGTCCATCATCGCTGGCGAGTTGCCTTTGTAAGGCACATGCAGCATCTGCGTGTCGGTCGCTTGTTTAAGTAACTCTGCGGACAAGTGGTTGGACCCACCAAACCCGGCTGAACCAAAGCTCACTTTGTCCGGGTTTTTTCGTGCGTAATCGATCAGTTCTTTGACGGTCTTGGCAGGTACTTGTGGTCCGATCAGCAATACGTTGGCATAGCTGACGACCAGGCCTAACAAGGTGAAATCTTTACGTGGATCGAACAATGTACTTTTTTGTACGATAGGAGAAATCGTAAGACTTGGGCTTGCAACAAAATTCAGTGTGTAGCCATCAGGATTTGCTTTCGCTGTTGCATCTGCTGCGATCATGCCGCTTGCGCCCGCACGGTTTTCAATCACAACCGACTGCTTGAGTTGCTCGCCCAGAAATCTTGCAAATGTGCGCGCCGTCACATCAACTGGCCCACCCGCAGAGTAACCAACTAAAAGTTTGACGGGTCTTTCAGGCCAGTTTGCCTGAGCGAATACGCTTGAGCCTGCCAATGTTGAACAAGCCACAAACAGCGGCAAGACGAGGGCGCTCAGGAGATGTCTACGTTTCATTTTTTTCTCGGTTAATTTCTGAGGATCTTGGATGACGCGGCCTAATAACAGGGATGGCCCTGGTGGTCGCGACGAATGGCCGTTATCTTTGGTGATGCGTGGATGGGGGCTCCAGTTTTAGTCTGAAGCTCTTCGATTGTCAGACCTTCAAGCATGGCGCGCACTTGAAAACCCTCGGGTGTGATGTCGATAATCGCGAGATCGGTATACACATGATCCACAACGCCGGCTCCGGTGAGCGGATAGGTGCAGGCCGCCATCAGTTTGGGTGTTTTGTCTTTTGCTACGTGTTCCATCATGACGATCACAAACCGTGCGCCAATCGCCAGATCCATTGCGCCGCCAATCGCCGCAATCGCATCCGGTCCGGAAGTAATCCAGTTCGCCAGATCGCCATTGGGTGCAACCTGAAAGCCGCCTAATACCGAGTAGTCGAGGTGGCCGCCGCGCATCATGGCGAAAGAAACCGTATGCTCACTAATTGAGGCACCCTTCATCAAGGTTACGGGTTTGCGACTCGCATTGATGATGTCAAGATCGATCTCATCACCAACTGCCTCGCGTCCCATACCCAGAATACCGTTTTCACTGTGCAACAAAATCTCGCGATCTGCCGGCAGGTAATCGGATACTTGGGTTGGCATACCAATCCCGAGATTGACAACGGATCCATCAGGAAAATCATTCGCAACCAAATATGAAATCTCAGCGCGTGTCAGGGGTTGGTAACTCATCTCTCACCTCCGATTGCAACGACAGATTTCACAAAAATTCCAGGTGACATGACGTTCTCAGGCTCAAGGTCACCTAAAGGAACGACGCGGTTAACCTGGGCAATGGCATGTTTGGCGGCCATACACATGACAGGACCGAAATTTCGTGCAGCCCAGCGATAGGTGAGGTTGCCCCAGCGATCTCCGAGATGTGCGCGGACCAGCGCGAAATCCGCATGCAATGGTTGCTCAAGAATGTAGCCTTTGCCATTGATGACGCGTTGTTCTTTGCCCTCAGCGATGAGCGTGCCGTACCCTGTAGGCGTAAAAAACGGACCTAATCCTGCACCGGCCGCGCGCATGCGTTCAGCCAGTGTGCCTTGGGGCATGCACTCAAGTTCAACCTGTCCGGCCCGGTATGCGTTGGCAAACGTATCGGAGTTCGGTGGGCGTGGGTGCGAGCAGACGACTTTTCTGACACGACCTGCGTGGATCAACCCTGCAATGCCGGTTACATGGGTGCCTGCGTTGTTGCTGACGATGGTGAGTTCTCGGGTGCCTTGATCCATTAAAGCGGTCATCAGTTCAAAAGGAATACCTGCGTCTCCGAACCCACTGACCATGACGACTGCGCCGTCCTGAATGGGTGAGACTGCCTCTTCAAGCGAGGCACGTACTTTGTCAAGCATGATTACTCCAGTGAAAGCTTTGCTGCTTCGACGGTGATTTTCCAGTCGGCAATCTGTGAATTGATATATGCGTTAAATGCCGCTGGCGTATCGCCACCAGAAAAACCGCCCATATCTTTGAATTTTTTCTGCATCTCGGGCGTATCCATAACTTTTTTGGTTGCGAGCTGGATCTTGTTAATGATTTCTGGCGGAGTGCCGGCGGGTGCAAGGAATCCAAACCATGCCGTCACGACCATATCCTTAATGCCTGCTTCTGCCATGGTGGGGACATCAGGTAATTCGGCTGAGCGGGTGCTGCCTGTGATGGCTAGCGCACGGAGTTGCCCGGATTTAATGAAAGGCATCGAGCTGGGCAGGTTGTCAATCATGAAAGTGAACTGTTGACCGAGCAAGGCCGAAACAGCTGGACCGGCGCCTTTATAGGGGATATGGGGTGCTTTGATACCTGCACGCTGCAGAAACATTTCACCAGAAAGGTGAGGGGATTGACCTGTGCCGGAAGAGCCAAAGGCAAAGTTGCCGTTAGGATCTTTTTTGATGGCATCGACTAGCTCTTTGACAGTCTTGTATGGGGAGTTTGCATTGACAACCAGAATGTTCGGATTCGCAATCGTCATGGTGATTGGAGCAAAGTCCGACGGCTTGTAGGGAAGTTTTTTGTATAGACTGTAGTTGATGGCATTCGCCCCGATGTTGCCCATCGCGATGGTGTAGCCGTCCGGTGCTGCGCGCGCCACGGCTTGAGAGCCGATAATGCCTGCCGCGCCTGCCTTGTTATCAACCACAATTGTTGTACCAAGTTCGGCCCCCAACTTTTCACTCAAAATGCGCGAAACGATGTCTGAGGTACCTCCTGGTGCTGCAGGCACAACAATGGTGATTGGCTTTTCAGGCCAGGCCGCCATTGCGGAGCCACTCAATACCAATGCAGCAACGCTCATCAAGCTTCGGGTTAGCATTTTGTTCATGTCAGGCTCCTCGGGTGTTCGTTTGAATAATTTTCAACGATTGTACGGGGTGGACCTGTTCCAATCTTGGGGGTTTACCCTTTCAATTGCCTGAACAGAGGATTTGTCTGCGCGAAATGCTGAGTTCCAAAATACGAGAAACACAAGCCTCTGAGGGGCGTTAAGATTGCAGCAATAGGAGAAAAACGATGGATTTGACCTGGTCAGCCGAAGAACGCGCGTTCCGAGAGGAAGTGCGAACATTTGTTCAAGGGAATTTGCCTGCGGATATGCGCGCAAAGTCCTTTGCCCACAATCGCGTCAAGCGTGAAGACTACATTCGCTGGCATCGCATCCTTGCCGATCACGGCTGGGGCGCGCCGAGCTGGCCGAAAGAGTTCGGTGGCACGGGTTGGAATCCACTACAGCGTCTGATTTTTGAAATCGAGTCCTTCAAAGCAGGTGCTCCGCGCCTGTTGCCTTTCGGCTTGAGCATGATTGGTCCAGTTTTGATGAAGTTTGGTAATCAGAAACAAAAAGATTATTACTTACCGCGCATCATCAATATGGATGACTGGTGGTGTCAGGGCTATTCAGAGCCAGGCTCTGGTTCCGATCTCGCTTCGCTCAAAACACGTGCCGAGCGTGTCGGTGATAAGTACATCATCAACGGCCAGAAAACCTGGACGACGCTTGCCCATTACGCCGACTGGATGTTCTGCCTGGTGCGCACGGACCCTGCTGCGAAAGCACAGCGCGGTATTTCAATGGTCCTGATCGACATGAAGCAACCCGGCGTGACCGTGCGTCCCATCAAGACATTGGATGGCGGAGCAGAGGTCAACGAGGTTTGGCTCGAAAACGTTGAGGCGCCTGTAGAGAATCTCGTTGGCGAAGAAAACAATGGCTGGACCTATGCCAAGTATTTGCTGGGTCATGAGCGTAGTGGCATCGCAGGGATTGGTCACTGTCATCGCGAGTTGGCCATCCTGAAGTCACTCGCTGAGCGCACGACTGCTAGTGGCGAGTCATTGAGCCTGGATACGCGCGTGAGAGATAGTATTAATCGTATCGAAGCGCAAGTGATGGCCCTGGAAATGATGGTGCTGCGTGTGGCTGCGGACTCCTCTGATCCAGGTCCTAAAGCATCGATTCTCAAGATCCGCGGCTCAGAGTTGCAGATGGAACTCGCGCGTCTGCAGTTGCAGGTGACAGGGGCCGACAGCTGGCCCTACGACCCAGACTGGATGCACGCCGAGGCTGATTTCCATGGCCCAGGTGCTGATTACTCTCCAGCTGCGGGGGCCGCCTATTTTGATATGCGTAAAACCGCAATTTATGGCGGTACCAATGAAGTTCAGAAAGGCATTATTGCCAAACAAATCATTGGCGTCTGAGTCGATTAAGGAATAAAAATGGATTTTTCATATTCAGAAGAACAGCGCATGCTGACAGACAGTCTGCGTCGACTCATGGCCGATCGCTGGACCTACTCGGATCGTCGCACACGTCAGAAAGCAGCTGTGCTGGATCAGTCGGCATGGGCCAACCTCGCCGAGTTGGGCGTAAGTGGTTTGCTGGTCCCCGAAGAGTTTGGCGGTTTTGGGGAGAGTCCCGCCACCATGCTGGCTGTGCATCACGAACTCGGACGTGGTTTAGTCAGTGAGCCTGTGATCTCGAGCGCGGTGATGGCCGTGACATTGCTTGCAAACAGTTCGAATCAGGCCGTGAAAGAACGCTGGTTGACCGCGCATGCAGAAGGCGATGCAGTGTTGGCTGTTGCCTGGCAAGAAGAAGGCGAGCGCTACGCGACGCGTCCGCTGTGCACCCGGGCGAGCGCAACAAGTGATGGCTTTACGCTGGATGGTCGTAAAGTCCTCGTGTGGCACGCAGCAGGCTCGCATGCACTGATCGTGTCGGCATTGCTTGACGGCGAGACGGCACTGTTCATGGTTCCCGCGGATGCAGCGGGTGTTGGCATTGCTGACTATCCGACTTTTGATGGTTCGCGTTCATCGACCGTGACGTTCGAGCATGTCGCGCTTGCAGCCGAGAGTTTGATTGCTCAAGGTGCGCAGGCTCAAAGCTTGCTGATCCTCGCGCTCGATTTTGGTATCACTGCATTGTGCGCACACGCCTGTGGCGCAATGGAGTATCTGACCGAAGCGACCATCCAATATCTCAAAACCCGTAAACAATTTGGCCAACCGCTGGCTGCATTCCAGGTGTTGCAGCATCGCCTGGCCGATATGCTGACGCAGCAGGAAATGGGGATTTCATCGACCTATGTCGCAACAGTTGGTTTGGCTGAACAAGATGCTGCCAAGCGTAGTCGCCTGGTCTCGATGACGAAGGTCGAAGTCGCAGCCGCTGCCAGATTTGTCGGCGAGTCTTCTGTTCACCTGCACGGCGGTATGGGGATGACAGATGAGCTTGAGGTCGGTGATTACTTCAAACGTCTGACCTTTACCGACATGCTGCTTGGCGATACTAACTACCATTTGCAGCGCGTGCAGGATCTTGGCAATTAATTTTTCGCCACACTGCCATAACGAATTCAAGGAATTTTGATGTCAACGACTGATCTGAGCGCATGGCTGGGTAAATCCCAGACCGTGGTTGATCGACTCGATCCCAATCATGCGGCCTGCATTGCCGCCACACTGGGTGAGTCAGTGCCTGCCTTGGGAGCTGCAATCCCGCCTTTGTGGCACTGGGCTTATTTTCTTGAGACCGTGCCGATCTCCATGACGGGTACCGATGGTCATCCCGCACGCGGTAGTTTTTTGCCGCCTGCCGATAATCGCAATCGCATGTGGGCCGGTGGCCGGGTCACATTTGATGGCGCATTAAAAGTGGGTGTTGAGGCCCATAAAACTTCAACCGTTACGGCGATACAGGAAAAGAAAGGGCGTACTGGTTCACTGCTGTTTGTGACCGTCAAGCATGACATCGTTCAGGACGGAAAACTTGTCGTGAGCGAAGAGCAGGATATTGTTTACCGCGAACCAAGTCCACCAAAACTTGTCGGCTCAGAGCCTGCGCCTGCCTCGCAGTGGAAAGAAGAAATCAACCCAACCGCTGTATTGTTGTTCAGATATTCCGCAGTGACCTTTAACAGTCATCGTATTCACTACGACCATCCATATGTCACCGGAGTAGAGGGCTATCCAGGCTTGGTTGTACATGGTCCGATGATCGCGACACTGATGTGTCAGGCGTTTGCGCATGCGCATCCCCAGGCCAAGCTAAAACAACTGACCTATCGCGGTTTGCGTCCCCTGATCGCACCGACCCCGTTCGCCGTGGCGGGTCATGTCGTTGCGCCGGGACAAGCGCAAATGTGGGCCGAGCAGGATGGCACACTCGCGCACCAGGCTGAGCTGAGGTTCGAGGTATGAGCCAGGCTACTGTGCGTCCACTGGATGGCATTACGGTCGTCAGTCTTGAACATGCCATCGCGGCACCTTTTTGTACCCGACAATTAGCGGACATGGGTGCACGCGTGATTAAAGTCGAGCGTCCTGGTGTGGGTGATTTTGCCCGCAAATATGATGAGCGCACGCGCGGCATGGCATCACACTTTGTGTGGACCAATCGTTCAAAAGAAAGTCTGACTCTGGATCTTAAACACCCTCAGGCAGGCCCGATCCTTGAGGAGTTGCTGGGCCAGGCCGACGTGCTGGTGCAAAACCTCGCACCCGGCGCGGCAGCGCGCATGGGCCTCTCCTTTGAGGCGTTACACAAAAAGTTTCCCAAGCTCATCGTTTGCGATATCTCTGGATATGGCGAAGGTGGTCCTTACGAAACCAAAAAAGCCTACGACCTGCTGATCCAGAGCGAGAGTGGTTTTGTATCCGTCACAGGGTCTGCGGATGCGCCTGCTAAAGCAGGATGCTCGATTGCCGATATCGCAGCAGGCTCCTATGCATACTCTGGCATTCTCAATGCCTTGCTGTTGCGTGGCAAAACAGGTCTGGGCAGTCATCTAGATGTCTCGATGCTTGAGAGCATGGTTGAGTGGATGAGCTTTCCGATGTATTACGCTTTTGAAGGAGCCGCGCCGCCACCACGCGCCGGTGCCGCACATGCGACGATCTATCCATATGGGCCATTTCCTGTGGGCGATGGCAGCAACGTGATGCTGGGCCTGCAAAACGAGCGCGAGTGGCGTGTGTTTTGTGAAAAAGTTCTCAATCAGCCAGCATTGGCTGACGAGGCTGATTTTTCTTCGAACTCATTGCGTGTCGCGAATCGTGATCGTTTGCGTGGTTTGATTGTTGGTGCTTTCTCCAGGATGACCATCGATCAGGTTGTGCAATATCTTGAGGATGCAGGTATTGCGAATGCACGCGTCAACGAGATGAAAGATGTCTGGTCACACCCACAACTCAAGGCGCGTAATCGCTGGACAGAAGTGGGTAGTCCGGTCGGCGCCTTGCCCGCGTTAATCCCTCCCGCAACAAACAGCGAGTTTGACGCACGTATGGATCCGATTCCTGCGATCGGTGAGCACACGCATGCGATTCTCAAAGAGTTGGGTGTTTCTGCGGCGACGGTTGCCGTGCTTGAGGCAGATAAGGCGATTTAACGCTAATTGATTCAGTGCTTAATGATCCTGCAGAAGCCAGATTTTCTGGTCGCTGCAGGCTTTAAGCAATACATCGACAGACCCTTGCTGCAAGTGCAAGTCTGGAGCCAGTTCTTTTAAAGGCTCCAGCACAAAAGCCCGTTGATGCATTCTTGGATGTGGCAGGGACAATCTGGGTGTTGTGATTTCAATCCCGTCATACCAAAGCAGGTCCAGATCCAGTGTGCGTGGAGCATTGCGATAGGGGCGTGCCCGTCCGTGTTTGTGTTCAATCAACTGAAGCAGATCTAATAAACAGATAGGCGCGAGGGTTGTTTCAACGCTGGCCACCGCATTGATGAATACGGGACCAAGCGCATCGACGGGGTCGCTTGCGTAGAAGCGTGAGCAATGAATACTCACAATCCCCGAATCTGATTTCAACTCGGCAATCGTATCCAGAAGGGTCTGATGCGCATCACCCAGATTCGCACCTAAACCAATCAAAGCATGCGCATTCATTGCAGTCGATCAGATTGTCGGTGCATTGCCATGATCGACGGGTACGCGTGGCGGGCCTGTGCGACGTTTGCGGGTGCGCGGGCGAGGACCCGTACCGCTGCCCTCGCGAGGGAGTTTGCTCAGGTCATCGAGCATCGTGGCGCGGGTGTCGTCATCGGCGTTCGCCAGATCCATCCACCACTGAGCCAGCACGCTGTCGAACTGACCTGCGGCCGCACGTAACTGCAGAAAATCAACCGCAGCCCTGAAGCGTGGTTGCTCCAGCATGCGCCAGATGGATTTGGGCAGACGTTTGTCAAAACGTGGTTGCATGAACCAAATCTCGCGCATGTCTGAACTGAAACGTTTTTGAATAGCCAGGGTTTTAGTTTGTTTTTCAAGTACTGCGTCGGCAGCCTGCATCAAGCCAGGAATGCCAGTCTCGCCTTGTTTGATGAGCTTTTTCCATTGCAGATCGACTTCTTGCCACAGCAAGGCTGCGAATAAAAAGCTTGGGCTGACGGTCTTGCCACTGCGTACCCGGTGATCTGTGCGGTCGAGCGCGAGTTCGATGAACTCTTCGCCACCCGGTTGCTCCAGTACGACATCGAGCAGGGGGAGCATGCCGTGGTGCAAGCCGTCCTGACGCAATTGCTGCAAGCAATCCATGGCGTGTCCACAGGTCAGTAGTTTGAGCATTTCATCAAACAGCCGCGAGGATGGGACATTTTCAATCAAGCCCGCCATCGACAAGAGTGGTTCTTTGGAAGCAGGATCGATCGTACCGTTAAGTTTGACTGCAAATCTCACGGCACGCAGCATGCGCACGGGATCTTCGCGATAGCGCGTGGCTGGATCGCCGATCATACGGACAACGCGTTTTTTCAAATCATCCACGCCCTGGTGGTAATCGATGACTTGCTCGCTCGTGGGGTCGTAGTACAACGCGTTAATCGTAAAGTCTCGACGCACGGCGTCTTGTTCGTGTGTACCGAATTCGTTGTCGCGCAGAATCCGGCCGTGATCATCGGTCGACTGAGTCTCGGAAGCAGGTGCGCGAAAGGTCGAGGTCTCGATGATTTCCTGGCCAAACACGACGTGGACCAGTTGAAAGCGGCGACCAATAATGCGGGCACGTCTGAACAACGCACGGACTTGTTCGGGGGTAGCGTTGGTTGCCACATCAAAATCTTTTGGTTCCAGGCCGACGATCAGGTCACGAACCGCACCGCCCACGATGTAGGCTTGATAGCCCTCGTGCTGCAGAACCTCGCAGACTTTGATTGCATGGCGTGAGACATTGCGGCGATCGATGCCGTGCTTTTCGCGGCCGATATGCTGGACGCCTTGTTTTTTTGGATTGAACAGTTGTCCAACAAAGCGTTTGATTGTGTCGGTAATCATTAGGATTTGTTGTCTGCCGTGTTGGTGAACAAGTTGATGATTGGCCAGTTGCGTTCTGTGGCAATGCTGTGCAAGCCGGGACTCGGATTGGTGACGACAGGGTGGGTCACGACCTCAAGCAAGGGCAGATCGTTGGTCGAATCACTGTAAAAGTAGGACGCATCAAAATCGGCCAGTTTTTTATTCAAACCAGCCAGCCAGTGATTTACACGAGTCACTTTGCCCGCTTTAAAGCTTGGCGTACCGAGTATCTTTCCTGTGTATCGACCAGCAAGGTATTCTGGGTCGGTGGCGATCAGTGTTGGTACTCCAAAGGCGCGGGCGATCGGCGCCGTGACAAAACTATTGGTTGCCGTGACCATTGCGCATAAATCGCCTGCAGCTAAGTGGCGTTGCACCAGTTCGATTGCTTGTTGCGTCATTGCGGGGCGAATCACGTGTTGCATGAAATCTTCATGCCATGCGGCGAGCAAATGAGGCGGATGCGCAGCTAATAATCCCAGCATGAATTCCGCTGCTTGCTCGGCGGTTAATTCACCAGAGTTATAGCGATCCATGAGCTCTTGATTTTTACGCAGAGCAATCTCCGGATCTCCGGCACGTCCGGTTTTCGCTAAATACTCAGCCCATTGATAATCACTATCCAGTGGAAGAAGTGTGTGGTCTAGATCAAAAAGTGCCAGGCGTCTGGTTGTCATGTCGATTGCAAGAAATCACGGTCAGTCAGCATCGTGCGCAAGAGTGGCACGGTCACAGTCCTGTGTTTAGAAAGCGAATACTGGTCTAGTGCATCAACCAGGGCAAAAAGTTGACGGATATCACGCGAATAATGAATCAGCATCCAATCAAGGACTTCTGAGGATAGAGGCAGGCCCTGGCCCTCGGCATAGGTCTTGAGTGCTGCAAATTTGTCACGATCCGACAGTGGTTCGAGCCGGAAAACAAGATCCCATCCAAGGCGTGTGCGCAAATCCTCACGCAGAGGCATCACCATCGGTGCCCGATCACCCGTCACGGCCAGTGCAAATGCCGATTCGGTCGTCGCACAGGCACGCCAACGATTGTACAGGGCAAATACGCATGCCTGCTGATCTTCGGACATATCCTGAATGTCATCAACTACCACCAGTTTATGGCTGTCAGGTTCGTTCGAGGTCGCCAGCGACATCATGATTTCAGGTGTTGATGCTGAATCCAGGTAAATACTCGGTGTCTGTTGTGCAAGGGCACGCAGCAAATGGCTGCGTCCAGACCCGGGCGGCCCCCAGAAATAGAGGGCGCGACCGGCTTGTAAGCCCCGTGCAGCATCCACCGCAGCAGCATTTTCCCCTATGACAGTGCTATCTAAAGTAGGCTCTGGCGCGGGGATGATTTCAAGAAGTAACTGCCGATTCATCGACTCATCGTAAAATTAGGGAAAATTACGTACAAAACTCCGCAATTGTCACATAACAACGGCTTTTTCTTATGACTCAATCACAAGCTCCTCTGACCTACCGCGACGCCGGTGTCGATATTGACGCAGGCGATGCCCTGGTCGACCGTATCAAACCATTGGCCGCACGTACGATGCGAGAGGGTGTTCTGGCCGGTATCGGTGGTTTTGGGGCTCTGTTTGAGGTGCCTAAACGTTACAAGGAGCCTGTGCTCGTGTCTGGTACCGATGGTGTCGGTACCAAGCTCAAACTGGCTTTTGACTGGCAGCGCCACGACACCGTTGGTATCGATCTGGTCGCCATGAGTGTCAACGATATTCTGGTGCAGGGTGCTGAGCCCCTGTTTTTTCTGGATTATTTCGCTTGCGGCAAGCTGTCTGTCGATGTGGCGGCGCAGGTTGTGGGCGGGATTGCCAAGGGCTGTGAGCTCTCAGGCTGCGCCCTGATCGGTGGTGAGACCGCTGAAATGCCTGGCATGTACCCAGACGGTGAATATGACCTCGCAGGTTTTGCAGTAGGTGCCGCAGAAAAATCCAAACTCATCGATGGCAAATCGATTGTCCCCGGCGACGTCGTGTTGGGTCTGGCATCGAGCGGCGCGCACTCAAACGGTTTTTCATTGCTGCGCAAGATCCTGCAACGTGCCAATGCCCGTCCAGATCAGGATTTCCATGGTCGCTCATTAGGTGACGTGGTGATGGCGCCTACGCGTCTGTATGTCAAACCGGTCTTGGCAATCCTGGCTGAGTTTGGTGCGGACATCAAAGGACTCGCACATATTACCGGCGGTGGTTTGCTTGATAACGTGCCACGTATTTTGCAGCCAGGCTTGCAAGCCCATCTGCATCGCGACGCATGGACCATGCCAGAATTGTTTTCGTGGATGCAGCGCGAAGGTGGCGTAGCCGACACTGAAATGCACCGTGTCTTTAACTGCGGCATCGGAATGGTTGTGGTGGTGCCAGCGGCTAAAGCGGACGCTATCATGACGGCATTCAAACTAGCCGGCGAAACGGTTTATCAGCTCGGTGATATCCGCGCCTGCTCAGCCGATCAGGCACAGACGGTTGTTGTTTAATTAAATTTCTGAAATTCATTGACTGAGTATTTTGTGCAGCGCCTGAAGGCCGACCGGTGGCTCTGGTTGAAAGGGAATGGCGAACAAGTTGTTCGACAGGCCTGCGCGAATCCTCTCCATTTGTTTAG
>CAINDJ010000263.1 GCA_903847325.1 uncultured beta proteobacterium
ACAAGTGTGCGATATTGGCCATCGTATTCTTGAAATCAAGGCCTGGGATCTTGTCCGCATAATCCTCGTCGGCCTGTTTCATATCTTTCAAAGTCTTCGCATATGCCAACAATTCCTGTACCGTATAACCGAGATGCGGAGTCAGCATCACGTTATCCAGCCTACGCAACACGTGATCATCAGGCAACGGTTCGACATCAAACGTATCGAGCGCAGCGCCAGCAATGCGTTTATTGATTAAGGCATGCACTAACGCCTCACCATCCACAAGGGGTCCTCGGGCAGTATTGACCAGATAGGCCGTGGGCTTCATCAGGGCCAGCTCCTTGGAGGCCACAAGATGGCGGGAACGCTCGCTTAACACCACGTGCAAACTGACAAAATCACTCTCGCGAAAAAGTGTTTCTTTGTCGACCCAGGTTGCCCCAGCTTGCTCAGCTAGTTGTGGTGTCATATTCTGACTCCAGGCCAGGACCTTCATACCAAAAGCCTTGGCAATCGGTACCATATGCTGACCTAAACGTCCCAGCCCGACCAAACCTAAGGTTCGCCCTCCTAGCGCAATGCCACTGGTCTTTTGCCAGCCTCCCGCTTTCATCCGCGTGATTTCATCTGGCAAGTGACGCGCTAAAGAAAGCATCAGCCCCCAGGCGAGCTCAGCTGTCGCAAACTGACCATTACCACGACGCTGCGTGTGCGAAACAACGATGCCACGCGCCTGAACAGCTGCCATATCAAGGGTGCGATGCTGCACGCCAGTGATTGCAATAAACTTTAAATTTGGTAATCGATTTATCAGACTCGCTGGCAGAGCCATGCGCTCACGCACACAGCAAATCGCATCAAAGTCGTGCAAATCGATGACTGCTTGTTCCTCGGTCAAGTGGTGATTGAATACCTTGACTTTGGCGCGTGATAGTACAGGCTCCCAGTCAGCCAGGGATAGTGCGTAATTTTGATAGTCATCCAGAACTGCGATGCGCGCAAGCAAAGGCGTTTGTGCTGTACGAGTCATTGTTTGCGTAGCCTAGCGCCCCTGAAACTTTGGTGTTCTTTTTTCTTGAAAAGCACGTCGACCTTCAATTCTGTCTTCTGTATCGCGTAACAATCCAAACACATAACGCTCATGCTTAATTCCCAGCTCCAGGGGCATCTCCAGCCCCTCTTTCACAACACGTTTAATTGCACGCACAGATAACGGCGCATTCGAAGCAATCCGTCTGGCAATCGTCAGCGCACAGGACAGCAGTTCGTCCTGAGGCACGACGCGACTCACCAACCCAAGCCGATAAGCCTCATGCGCGTCGATACGGTCACCCGTCAACAGCATCAGCATGGCATCTGACAGGCCAACCAGACGTGCAAGACGTTGCGTACCCCCTGCGCCTGGCATACTCCCGAGCCGCACTTCTGAAAGTGCCAGCATGGCATTTTCAGAGGCCAGGCGGATATCACAAGCCAACGCCAGTTCCATTCCACCACCCATCGCGTAACCATTGATCGCGCAAATAATCGGCTTGTCGATGTCCATACCTGTCAAAAGATGGTCTGATTCAGCCGTACCGAAACTGAGCTGTGCCACACTTTCTTTGGGCGGCATGGTTTTCTTGAGATCAGAGCCTGTGCAAAACGATTTATGTCCTGCACCCGTCAGAATCACGCATTGCACCGCCTCATCCCTGGCAGCATGGCCCCAGATCTGTTTGAGGGCTGCGCGCGTTTCAGGATCGATTGAGTTCAATGCCTCGGGACGATTAATCGTGATGATCGCCACACCCTCCTCCACACGATAGAGGATGGTTTGATCAGAGGAATCAGCATGTGGTGCAAGTATGGATGTTGTCATCTTGTGATCTAGTTGTTTTTGAATTAGATTTAACCTACAGTGAGTAGATGAAAACTTAACACATACTTGTTGTTGCATCATAAAAATATCGTGATTTCTTTCTCTGAATCCAGCCAGAGAAAGCGATGACAGACAAATAGCTCGATGCAGCCCGGGGCAGGAGACAACAATGACGGATCGATCAAGCCACATGCCTGAGCGGATAGGGTGGGCAATATTGGTGGCCCTCATGAGTTGCCTGTCGCTTGCTCCAGCATGCAGCCAGGACTTTCCGAATCGCCCGATTAAAATCATCGCGCCTTACGTTGCGGGTGCCAGTACCGACGCGCTGGCCAGAACTGTTGCACAAGCAATGAGTCAAGATTTGGGACAGCCCGTTGTGGTGGAAAACAAACCAGGCGCGGGCGGAATTGTTGCAGCGGATCTGCTGGCTAAATCCGCTGCCGATGGTTACACCCTCATGCTGACCTCAGAGGGGATTCTTGCCATCAATCCTGCTCTTTACCAAAAGATACCTTACGATCCTATTGCTGATTTTGACCCCTTGACGGTTGCGGTTCGCATGCCCCTCGTGCTTATCACCAATCCCGCCCAGCCCTTTAAAAACCTCAAGGAATTGCTTGCTCTGGCTAAAGCCGAACCTGGCAAACTATCTTACGGCTCCACAGGGGTAGGTACCTCGCAGCACTTGGCTGGAGAACTCTTTAAATCCATGAGTGGTGTAGATATTTTGCATGTCCCTTACAAAGGTGGTGCGCCTGCAATGAATGATTTGTTAGGAAACCAGATTTCCATGATGTTTGTTCAGCTGCCCTCAGCGCTTGTTCAAATTAAAGCAAATCGGGTGCGCGTGCTTGCTGTGGGTAGTGCCAAGCGTATCGCGCTGTTACCGGAGATCCCGACTGTGGCAGAGTCTGGTGTTGCGGGCTACAACTCTGATACTTGGTATGGGTTTGCGATGCCACACGGTGTTCCCGAGCCCATTGCTGAAATTTTGCATCGTTCAATCATCCGCGCACTCGAATCAAACAGAAACCGTCTGGCACAGGATGGGTTTTTTATTGATGGTGGCTCACGCCAGGAAATGGCTCTGACGATCCGAGCTGACTTGGCCAAATGGACCCAGGTTGTCAAGCAGGCGGGGATCAGCATGCAATAGCCTCCAACGCATACATCCGTGCCGAACATCGAGCACCTAAACAC
>CAINDJ010000264.1 GCA_903847325.1 uncultured beta proteobacterium
CACTTGATAAGTCCAGCCGTAAAATTCTCGACAGGTTTTTATAGCGAGACTTCGCATGATGCAAAGTCATGCGGCCGGTGCGCTTCGTAAACTCTTGCCTGATCAGGATAACTGACCTTGCTATCCGGAGTCACCCTTAATTTTCGCTCTGAGTTGGCGCTTTTCTGCTTTCGATTGATTGTGAGTGGTCAGGGCCTAAACATCCCGATCAGGATCGCAGGGTCAATTCTTGCATCGTTCAGACTTACATTCCAGTGCAGATGCGCGCCAGTTACACGGCCTGTGGCGCCAACTTTGCCGAGGACTTCGCCACGCGCAAGGGAGTCGCCTACGGCAACATCAATCACAGACAAATGACAGTACATACTGATCAGGCCTTGGCCATGATCAAGAAAGACGGTGTTTCCGTTAAAAAAATAATTGCCTGTCAATATAACTTTGCCATCGGCGGGCGCCTTGATTAGCGTGCCAGTCGGTACGGCGAAATCCAGACCGGAATGTGGTGCGCGTGGCTCACCATTAAAAAAACGTTTGAGTCCGAAGGGACTGGAGAGCGGTCCTTCGACGGGCTTGTCAAAAATAAGATTGCTTGGGATTTTAGGACTGAATTCTTGGTAGGCCTGGTTTTGTGCGGTCATTTCCAGATTGATGCGTTTTAGATCCTCGGGCAAAGGATTCACTTGCCTAGTGTTCTTGATGGTGAGTCGTTGTTCTTTGTATTTTTTATCTTGCACCGTGAACGCGATCTCGCGTGACGAGCCGTTCTTAACAAGAATACTTTGCTGACCTGCGGGGATGTTAAGTGCCAGACCGACGATTGCAAGCCATTGTTCGCCGGTGCTCTTTACGACAAGTACCGGTTTGTTTTTAAAGCTGATTTGTGGTGCCTTGATAGCCGAGCCGAGTTCGACCACCGCTATGCCACCCGGGACTGGGTGATGCAGAGAGAGGATGTTGCTTGTGACGAACTCAGATGACGCAATGGACTGACAAGAACATAGGCTTGCAAAGGATAGTGCGGCGCACGTAAAAAAGAATCGAATAAAGCGCGTCATTTCAAGGGTTCTATTTTTTGCAACATGACTAGCATTCAGAATTTCCAGAGATATTCAGTCGGATCGTCAGGGCATGAGCCGAACTTGCAGACCATGACGGATGAAACTGTGTTGGCCGCAGCAAGGGTTAGAAAAACGAACATAACCAGCGTAGTCAGTCCAGCTACTGTTTTTTTGAACGCTAACGTCATATTGTCCCGGTCAATGCAAAGCATCACGGCACAAAAAATTGATATGACCAGAAATGAAATAAAACCCCATGTATAAAAATGAAAGTGGAGGAGTTCAGATCCGTAACCGGCATCGCCAGGTTGTATATGTAGAAGGATTTGTCTGGCAGAGGCAATTCCACCCGCGATGGCGGAGGCAAGAATGATTGAATAATGAACGGCAGACGGACCAAAACGCATGTTAAGCATCATGCCTATCCCAGCCATGGTCAGACCTACGCGTTGCAACTGGCATAACGGGCAGGGGAGTTCATTCATGAATATCTGGTAGTAGAACGCCTCAGCCAGAGATCCGCAGATGCCAAGTAATGCCAGCGTATTAAAAATATAAGACCAGGATAGTGAATCCGGTGACTTCAGAGCTTGTGAAAGATTCATGATGCCGGCGCTTAAAGTGAAATATTCAATTGATCTGTGATGTGGTATTTCAACCAACCCAGATAAATCACAAAGGTGACAACCCAAGCTGTAATGGCAACCGCGCGTTGTCCACGCATGCCAAAAAAGATGGCGAGCATGGCAGTAAAAAATGGCAACATCATGATCATTGGAGTGGCCTCACATAAACTAGTCTGACTTTAGCACGCAGTCACACTGACTTGCATCCTGATTATTAAATTGCGTAGTCGGCCTCGAAGGGTTGGCCGCTGTGTAGCGTACTGCCTATCCCGCTCTTGACGATGGAATTCATACCAAAGCAAACGGCACCCTGCATTTTGGGAAGCGCGCGATAGCTTTGCAACGTTTGACTCACAGACGGTGTCGAGTGAGCGGTGAAAGGATCGATGTCCGGAATCGGGCAGCGCGGGCATGGTTTGGCCATGGAGAGTTCGACCAAACCATTGGCTGTATGGATGCGCATGCTTTGCAAATCGTCTTCCGTATGCGCATCCAGACCTTCGATCACGATATTGGGACGAAAGCGCAGCATGCTGACGGGTTCATGTCCTGCATCGATCAGGCGCGCATTGAAATCATCGAGTGCAAGTTCGGTCACCACTAACGCCGCGAAACCATCGCTGAACATATTTGGGTATTCCTTGCCTTGCGTCCATTCGGTGGAACTGAATCGTCGTGCAAGCGCCGCAAACCGCACCAGCCGGAATTGTTTGCCAGGTACAGACAGATAACCGTCCAACCAGGCGGCGACAGCATCGCCCATATCATCCGCATCTAGCGTGTCGCGCCACACCGTTACCTTTAAAGATTTGCCACGCTGGGCAAAGGGGATACTGATCTCTGGTTGTTGCGGTGCATTCAGGATCAGCGCATCTTTGGTGAGCGAGGGGGTGATCCAGACCATGTGCGGGATTTGCCGCTGTGTCAGAAACTGACCGCCCTGATCAACGATCATCCATTCCCGATCAAATTCCAGGCCTGTGGGGGTGATGCGTGATTCACTGACCTCAATACCCGCGCAAGATTTCACTGGGTAGATGAAGAGCTGTGAAATGACCCCGTTGCAGTCTGACATGGTGGAATTCCAAAAAGGTTGGGACTAGAGTGATTATGCCGGATTAAACTATAGGTCAAGTTTAAATTATCGGGAAATGCTATGCCTTCATTTGACGTCGTTTCAGAAGTCGACAAACACGAGTTGACCAATGCGGTCGATCAGGCCAATCGTGAACTCGCGACCCGTTTTGATTTCAAGGGAACGGATGCGAAGTTCGAACTTGAGGGGTTTGTCGTTAATCAAGTCGCTTCGAGTGCTTTTCAGCTCAAACAGATGCTCGACATCCTGCGCGGGCGTCTGAGCGCACGGGGTATTGATACCCGCTGTATGGATGTTGCGGATCCGCTTGAGAATCTTGGCGGCGCGCGTCAGAAAGTGACAGTTAAACAAGGGCTCGAGCAGCCAGTTTCCAAGAAGCTGATTGCGGCCATGAAAGAAGCCAAGCTCAAGGTCGAATCGCAGATCACCGGTGAAAAGCTGCGCGTCACTGGAAAAAAACGCGATGATCTGCAGGCAGCCATCGCGTTATTGAAAAAGACCGATGTTGAACTGCCCCTGCAGTTCAACAATTTCAGAGACTGATTATCTCATTCCGGTTTTTGCGCCTTTAAACAAATCCGATAATCCGCGCGGTTGCGAGCGCCAGTACTGCTTGGGCGCTGTGACGCTGGCCCCCAGCTCGGCCGCTGCGTGCCAGGGCCAGCGTGGATCGTAGAGCATGCCGCGCGCGAGTGCCACCATATCGGCTTCACCTTCTGCAACAATGCCTTCTGCTTCGGCAGGTGTGGTGATCAGACCCACCGCCATGGTGGGCAGGCCAGTGCCTTGTTTAATTTCTGTTGCAAGCGGTACCTGGTATTTTGGACCCAGCGTAATTTTTTGCAGAGGCGAAATCCCGCCACTCGAGACATCGATAAAGTCGCAACCGCGTGTTTTGAGGATCTTGCCAAACTCGACGCATTCCTGAGCGGTCAGTCCGCCGTCGACCCAGTCAGTCGCCGAAATCCGTATACCCACGCAAGTGTCGGGACACGCTGCACGCACGGCATCAAACACCTCAAGCGGGAAACGCATACGGTTCTCGAGCGAGCCACCGTATTCGTCTGTGCGCTGATTTGCAAGTGGTGAAAGGAACTGATGCAACAGATAGCCATGTGCAGCATGTAATTCGATGCCGTTAAAGCCAATGCGTAAGGAGCGTTTGGCGGTTGCGACAAACGCCTCTTTGATGCGCTTGAGACCAGCGTGATCCAATGCCTGCGGGGCAGGCTCAGTAGACAAGTGAGGAATCGCTGAGGGGCCCACTGTCTGCCAGCCACCCTCAGAGGCCAGTTGCAGTTGCGCACCATCCCAGGGGCGGTGGCTCGAGGCTTTGCGTCCGGCATGTGCAAGCTGGATCATGAGCGGCATATCGGAATATTGACGGATCGCGTCCACCACGCGCTTGAGTGCTGCTTCGGTCTCATCCGAATACAAGCCTACGCAACCCGCCGTAATGCGGCCGATAGGCTCGACTGCTGTGGCTTCGATAATGAGCAAGCCCGCGCCGGAGAAGGCCAGCTGGCCAAGATGGATCAGATGCCAGTCTGTTGCTTTACCTTCGTCTGCTGTGTATTGGCACATCGGTGCAATCACAATGCGATTTTCAAGTTTGAGTGGGCCGAGTTCGATGGGTGAGAAAAGCTTGCTCATTCGTGATCCTGTAATTGATCTTTAATTTGATATTGAAATTGATTTGATGCTGATGCTAATGGTTGACGGGCCTGTCTGCAAGTCATTGAATGATTATCGCGTTCGATGATGCTCAAGCAGAGCCCGCCTGGTCGTGGGTTTGGCCAGTTGTTCCAGCCACCAGACGAGTGCGCGTCCAGGTTTTGTTTTGCCTTGCCTCCAGGCATATCTGGCGTGTGTTTCACGATCGGCTTGCTCGACGCGTCTGGCGATCAGCCGCCCTGACTCCAGATAGGGTCTGGCCATGGGTTCAGGCACAAAGCCGCAGCCTAGCCCGCGCATTTGGGCATCGAGCTTGGCTGCCATGCTCGGTAATGTCAGGACATCCTGCCCCAGACTCAGCCCAATCGTGACACCCGCACCCCGCTGGATCGAGTCTGCGACGGACACGATTCTGTGCTGGGTGATTTGGTCAGGGTGGAGGGGCTCGACGGCGCTAGCTAGTGGGTGGTGGGGGGCTACGACAAAAATAAAGCGGACCGTCCCGATTGCGTGTTGATGGATGTCTTTGCCCAGAATTTGCGCTTGATCCGGAATGCCTATAGCAAGATCCGCCAAGCCTGATTCAAGCGTCTGGATAGTCCCGGAAAGTGCTTCATCCCGGATTCTGAGCCGGGTCGGGGGATTGGTGGCCAGAAAGGCCTCGCATAGCTCCATAATGGCCGCAGGAGCGATGATCGTGTCGACTGCAATGGTGAGTTGAGCTTCCCAGCCTGTGGCAATCCTTTTAATACGGCTGGCAATCGCATCCATATCATCGAGCAGTCTCAAACCTTCGCGCAGGAGTTCGCGTCCTGCGTCGGTGGGTTTGGCCTGACGTGAGCTACGATCAAAAAGCAATACATCCAGGGCATCTTCGAGTTGACGGACCCGATACGTTAAGGCGCTGGGCACCAGATCCAGTTTGCGCGCTGCCGCGGCAAAACTACCCATTTCAGATATGGTTTGCAGCATATTGAGAGCCTCGGGAGTGAGAGCCTCATAGGTGGCAGGGTTGGATTTTTGATATTTATTTTGCATGATATTGATAATATCATTCAAATAATTTGAATGGTGGCGTCAAATTTAATGAGCGTCCCGCGCGCCTGTGACAGGTAAAGTTTCATTTATACGAACATGATTGAAATTCACAGGAGATACAGATGCTGAAACTTCGCCGCTCACAGGAACGTGGTTATGCCGATCACGGCTGGCTGAAATCCTTTCATAGTTTTTCCTTTGCGGGTTATCACGATCCCTTACACATGGGGTGGGGCAATCTGCGGGTCATTAATGAAGACCGCATTGCACCGGGCACAGGGTTCGGGACCCATGGTCACCGCGATATGGAAATCATCAGTTATGTGTTGTCAGGCAATCTGGCGCATAAAGACAGTATGGGTAATGTGAAAGGCATCCCTCCAGGCGACGTGCAACGCATGAGTGCAGGCAGTGGCGTGCAGCACAGTGAATTCAATCATGCAGAGGGTCAGCAGACGCACTTCCTGCAAATCTGGATTGAACCCAATGTCAAAAATATCGAGCCTGGATATGAGCAGAAAACAGTTCCTGAGCTTGATAAACGTGGCCACCTCAGATTGGTTGCGTCACCTGATGGTGCCAATGGTTCAGTGACTATTCATGCCGACGCCGCGCTCTATGCAGGCCTGTTTGAAGGTGCGGAGCACGCTGAACTCGTACTGAATCCTGAGCGCAAGGCATATGTCTTTCTGGTTCGCGGAGGCTTGACGGTCAATGAGCAAAAACTGGAGGTGGGCGATGCACTGCTGGTCGAACAAGAAAGTCTCCTGACGATTACAGAAGGACAGGATGCAGAAGTCCTTGTATTTGATTTGGCACGCTAAGTTTTTAATATTTTCTTAAAAGGTATCTCTAATATGTTGAACGCACTACAAAACCCCTTAGCTCTGGCCGGTCGCTGGTTGTTGGCTGCTTTGTTTCTACCTGCAGGTATTGCCAAAATTTCTGGCTTTGCCGGTACCGTTGGATACATCAATTCTGTCGGTTTGCCATTCCCCACACTCGGAGCAATCATCGCCCTGGTCGTCGAAGTCCTCTGTGGTCTGGCGCTGGTTGTTGGTTTGGGTACCCGTGTTGCCGCCCTTATTCTGGCAATTTTTACACTCGTTGCTACGTTTTTCTTTCACCCCTACTGGAGCGTTGCCGCCGATCAGCAGCTGATTCCCTTCCTGTTGTTTTACAAAAACGTTGCAGTGGTGGGGGGCTTGTTGATTCTTGCAGCCTTTGGGCCTGGCGCGTGGAGTCTGGACGCCAAGCGCGCAAACTGATGGTCGCTTTGCACGGTATCGGTTAACGAATATCGTGTGCAAGCAAAACGCCGGGGTTGCTTTTGGGTGGCTCCGGCGTTTTGCTTTTCAGTGTCCGTAGCCCTTATTTTTGTGCATCGTCAGCTAACCGGGCGATAATGCTTGCAATCTTGCTGATCCCACTCAGAACTGGGTAAAACCAAATGACTAAAAAAATACACTTGGGTTGCATCGCCGATGATTTCACAGGCGCAACCGATCTGGCCAATAATCTGGTGCGCGCGGGAATGCGTGTCGTGCAAACGATAGGTGTTCCTGAAACCCCGCTGGATGCAGAGGTCGATGCGGTCGTGGTTTCTTTGAAATCCCGTACCATTGATCCGGCCGAGGCTGCGACAGAGTCTGTGCGGGCGCTTAAATGGCTGCAGGATCAAGGGGCAAGTCAGATTTATTTCAAATATTGCTCGACCTTTGATTCGACTGCGCAAGGCAACATCGGTCCGGTCACAGATGTTCTGATGGCTGCATTGGGGATTGATTTCACCATAGCAACTCCAGCCTTTCCCGATGCCGGACGCACAGTGTTCAAGGGCTATCTCTTTGTGGGCGATGTGCTGCTCAACGAAAGCGGTATGCAGGATCATCCGTTGACACCGATGACCGACCCTAATCTGGTGCGTGTGCTGCAGGCGCAGACCCAGCATAAAGTGGGTGTGATTGATTACAAAGTGATTGCACAGGGATCGGCGGCGATCCGGGGGCGTATTGACGCATTGCGGCAAGAGGGTGTTGGTATCGCGATTGTGGATGCAGTGAGCAATGCTGATCTGATGCAGCTTGGCGCTGCACTGAAAGACTTACCCCTTGTGACGGCAGGCTCCGGGGTGGCGATCGGTTTGCCCGCCAATTTTGGGATCACGGCGAATCCTCAGTGTGCAGCACTGCCTGAACCCAAAGGGTTGCAAGCAGTTATTTCAGGAAGTTGTTCCCGAGCGACTAATTTGCAGGTGGCTGATTTTATTTCGAAAGGCCTGCCCGCATTTGTCCTTGATCCTCTGTTACTCCTGGCTGGTGATGGTGCGGTGCGTGACGCATTAGCCTGGGCGGGTCCCAAGCTCGCGGCAGGTCCCGTGCTGATTTACTCTACGGCGGCTCCTGAGGCGCTCAAGCGTATTCAGGATCAGCTGGGTGTGCAGCAGGCCGGTGAATTGGTTGAGCAAGCTTTGGCACGTATCGCAAAAGGTCTGGTTGAGCTCGGCGTCGGCCAGCTGGTGGTCGCCGGTGGAGAAACCTCGGGCGCTGTTGTGCAGGCGCTAGGTATGCATCAGTTGCAAATTGGTGCACAGATTGACCCGGGCGTGCCATGGTGTGCAGGGCGCGGCATGCATATCACCCTGAAGTCGGGTAACTTTGGAACGCCAGACTTTTTCACTAAAGCCTTTGAGCAGATTGCCTGAGAGAGCGTCATGAGCAACAACGCTATTGAACAGTTAAGTCAGGAAATCTGTCGCGTCGGCAAAAGTCTCTACGACCGTGGCTACGTGCATGGCTCGACCGGCAACATCAGCGTCAGGATTCCAGAGGATGCGGGCGGTGGTTTTCTTATAACGCCGACTGATGCCTGCCTGGGATTTCTGGTTCCCTCCAAGCTTGCACGGCTAGATCGCGCGGGCGTTCAGATCTCCGGTGATCGCGCCAGTAAAACCTTAGCGCTGCATCAGCGCATTTATTCCTGTGCTGCGCAGGCGATGTGTGTGATCCATACCCACTCTTCATACCTGGTCGATCTGACATTGAGGGGGGTATGGAGTGAACACGATATTGTTCCTGCGATTACGCCGTATTATGTGATGAAAGTTGGGCATGTCCCACTCGTTCCCTACTATCCTCCAGGGGATACGCGCGTGGCAGATGTTGTCGAGCGGTTGATTCAGGACGCTGCCTCCAAAGGCGTGCCGCTCAGAGCCGTGATGTGCGACAGGCTAGGCCCCCAGGTCTGGAACGAGACACCATCGAGCGCTATGGCAACGCTCGAGGAGCTCGAAGAAACAGCCAAGCTCTGGTTGCGCGGTAGTATGTCTGCGCAGCCCTTATCGGATAGTGCAATCGAAGAATTACGTCAACAGTTCAAAGTTAAATGGTGAATCAATGAATATTCTCATTACGGGTGGTGCAGGTTTTTTAGGTACGTTATTGACCCGTGCGATTTTGGCCCGCGGCACGTTGCAAGGTAAAAAAGTGACCTCGCTGACGGTGACTGATTTGGCTGCGCCCTCGCATCCTGAGGTCGTCGGACATCCTTTGCTGCGTGTGGATACTGGTGATTTGCTCACGCAGATGGATAGTTTGTTTGGATACGATTTCGATGCGGTCTTTCACATGGCCTCTGCCGTGTCGGGTGAATGTGAGGCTAATTTCGATCTGGGACTGCGATCAAACCTGGATGCCACGCGCAGACTACTCGATGGTTTGAGAGCACAACAAGCGCGCACGGGTGTTGCACCTCTGTTTTTCTTTTCCAGTTCGGTAGCGGTGTTTGGTTCAGACCCAGCGATCCCGCTCGCGCCTGTCGTGCAGGACACGACCTTACCCACACCGCAGTCAAGCTATGGCATTCATAAATTCATCTGCGAACAGCTGGTGGCTGACTATACGCGCAAGGGCTATATCGATGGCCGTGTCGCGCGGTTGATGACAGTATCGGTCAGACCCGGGCGCCCGAACGGGGCTGCATCAAGCTTTTTATCAGGAATTATTCGTGAGCCCCTGGCAGGTGTGCCGGCTGTGTGCCCGGTTGACTTGTCAACGGCCGTCGCGCTGGCTTCGCCCGCCACGACCATCGCCGGGATTCTGGCTGTTGCCGAGGCCTCACGCGAAACATTTGGTGGTCGTACGGCGTTGAATTTGCCTGCGTTGACCGTCACCGTGGGCGAGATGTTGCAGGCACTCGAAGAGGTCGCAGGCAAAGAGGTTGCCAGTCTCGTGACACTCAAGCCCGATGCGGCGATTGCCCGCATCGTTGGTGGCTGGCCTTCAAAGTTTGACTGTCAGCGCACCCACCATTTTGGTCTGAAACCTGATGCGTCCTATCAGGACATCATCAGGCAATACATCGAAATGACGCGTTAATACTTCTAGACCACGATTGCGTGTGCGGCGCCATCCATGGTCAGGATGGTACCTGTCACATAGCTTGCACGATCCGAGGCCAGATAGACGACGGTGTCGGCGACTTCTTCGGGGGTCGCGAGACGTCCCATCGGTACTTTTTTAGTCGCTTGCTCCATGGCCTGATCTTCGGTGATTTGTTCGTGCTTGGCTGTGACTGACATGCCTTCTTTGAGGCGCTCGGTCAGCGTCGCAGCAGGATTGACCGCATTGACCCGCACGCCAAACGGTGCGTAGGCAGCAGCCAGACCTGCACTCGCCAGCATGAGCGCTGCGTTAGCGCTGCCGCCTGAGATATGCAAGGTAGAGGCAACTTTGCCACCCGCACCGACTACGTTGATCACGACACCTTTACCGCGGGCGCCCATGCGTTTGATCGCTGGATCCATCATGTTGATGTAGGTAAAAAACTTCGAGTCCATCGCATCGCGCCAGACTTCGGGTTTCAGATCAGGCGCAGCAGCTCTTTTTGCTGCACCGGCCGAGTTCACCAGTACATCCAGAGGGCCGAGCGTCTTTTCCGCGGCATCGAGCGCTTGCAGTGCTGAGGCTGCGTTTTTTAAATCCGCTGAATACACCGCAATACGCGCAGCAGAACCGGGGATTTGTTTGATCAGAGATTGCCTGGCTGCCTCAAGCGTCGCCATATCGCGCGATACGAGGCTGACTTTTGCGCCTTCTTCGAGAAATACTTTGGCGCATGCCAGGCCAATGCCTTTGCTGCCGCCAGTGATGAGTACGTGATGATTATTTAAATGTAAGTCCATGTCCACTCCAGGAAGTTGATCGCACACACAGGTTTGGAATGACCTGGCGGGTTGTAAGTTTTTGGTGTTGCTTAGTGTATGAGGTAAACAAGCTTAAATGTCTAAATAAATGTTTAGTCAGTTCACTCTGATTTTTTGAATCAAACCGCGGTCGAGCTCTAACCCCCAACCCGGCAGCGTGCTGAGTGTCATCTGACCCTCCCGGATGAGAGGGCGATTGAGAACCAGTGTGTGATACAGCGGATCACGGTCGGGCTGCATGAATTCAACACATTTTCCATTTGGCACACCTGCTGCGAGTGCAGCGCCCACCTGTGTTTCGAGATGGGACATAATACCGATCCCAAAGGTATCGGCCAGCATGGCGACTTTACGCCACTCTGTCGGACCACCGCCCCAGCTTGGGTCAAAGTTGCAGACATCGATCGCGCCCGCGCTCATCAACTCGCGGCATCCTGCTTTGGAGATTTCGCTCTGACCCGCACAGAGCGGGATGTCAATGGTACGCCGCAGACGTGCGAGATCGAGCTTGTCATTTTGCCAGTGGCAGGGCTCCTCGATCCAGCGGATATCGTATTGCTGGACCGCTCTGGCAAACCTGAGTGCTTCTTCGAATGACCAACCCTGATTCGGATCGGGCATCAACCAGAAATCAGGCCCCGCACCATCACGTGCGGCGCGCACCCGCTCAGCATCTTGCTCGGGTGAGAGGGCGCCGACCTTGAGCTTGCAACCCGAAAAACCCTGCTCTTTGAGTGAGGACATTTCATGGGCTACTTCCAACAGATCGTTTTGCGGTTTGTAATATCCACCCATCGCAATAGCGGGAATCCTGTCGGCCTGTCCACCCCAGACGTGATGCAGGGGCGCTTGCATGGATTTGCCTACCGCGTCCCAGATTGCGGCATCAACACACGCAATTGCGCGAATTGCCATGCGTCGATCGCGCAGGATATCGCGGGTGATGGGATGCATCGCCTGCCAGCAAGCCTCGACGTGCAAGGCGTTGCGACCGAGCAGACGAGGAGTAATTTCCTCCTCAATCAATCGCACAATTTCTTTCTGGCCCGTATCTTCGTTGTTGCTGAAACACTCACCCACGATGCCACTGCTGGTATGAATACGGGTCAGGATGGTGCAACGCATGGTGATGGTTGCAGTCGCCGCCTTGAGTGGTTTAGCTAAGGGCATGCGCAGCGCGATGACCTCGATACGTTCAATTTTCATCTTGATGACTCAGATACTTTTCTCAGAAAAATTACTCAGGCTTAATGCCTTGTTGTTTGATGAGTGCAGTCCAGCGATCAATCTCTCCATAGACTGTTTTTGCTGCGTCCTCTGAGGACCCCGCAACCTTGATCAGTCCCATATCGTTGAGGCTTTTCTGTGCCTCAGGTGTATTTAACCCTGCGTTGATTTCTTTATTCAAACGATCGATGATGGGCGCTGGCGTGCCTTTAGGCGCTGCAAACGCAACCCAGAAATCCATCGTCATGTCCGGTAAGCCAACCTCGGATGCCTTGGGTACATCGGGCAGGGCAGGTGAACGCTGATCGGACAAGACCATGAGCGGGCGCAGCTTGCCGCTCTGAATGTATGGCAATACGGTTGTCACCGTACTCACTAGTATCTGGACTTGCCCGGCCATGAGATCCGCCAGGACTGCGCCTGCGCCTTTGTAGGGCACATGAACAACTGAAACTCCTGTAAGGCTTTTGAATAACTCTCCCCCCAGATGTGTATTGGTACCAATGCCACCCGAACCGAAGTTCAGTTTGTCTGGTTGCGCCTTAGCCAGTGCGATTAATTCTTTCATGTTTTTCGCGGGCACGTTTGGATTCACCACTAGCACATGCGGTACGGAGACCGCCATCGTGATGGGGACAAATGCCGTCTTTGGATCGTAGGGCAGGTTTGGTGTGAGTCCTGCGGCGGTTGAGTAGGACATATCCATTGTCAGTAGCGTGGTGCCGTCAGGTGCAGCACGCGCGGCAGCACTGCGGCCGACAACGCCTCCGCCGCCCAGTTTGTTTTCAACGATAACGGGCGTGTTGGTTCGGCTGCCGAGTTGTTGCGCGACAAGTCTGGCAACGATATCGGTTGCGCCACCTGTTGCGAAAGGGACGATGATGGTGATCGGCTTGTTGTTGCTCTGCTGGGTTTGTGCAGAGCTCTGAGGGCTCAGCGTTAATGCACAGCACGATAGTGCTGCGGTAAATAGGCGTTGCATGGTGATGCGTTGCATAGTGTTGTCTCCGTAGTCTTTTTTATCTTTTTTATCTTTATGTACTTACATCTGTTTGTAGCAGATTTTCTGTTTTTATCAGAATTTGAGGCCACTTTCATGAATTAATTTAGCCCATTGGCGTTGCTCGCTGGCAATGTAGTCACGAGCCTGTTCGGAAGTGCCGCCAATAGTGATGCTGCCTTCTGCTTCCAGTTGTTCAATCAGCATAGGGTTTTTCAGCGCTTGATTGATAATTTGGTTAAATCGTTGAATTTTTTCTTGTGATAACCCGGCTGGGCCAACCACGACTTTCCAGTCGACGGCTTCGAATCCGAGAAATCCAGATTCCGCAATAGTAGGTACATCCGGGAACATATTCAATCGTTTTGCAGACGTTACCGCGAGCACACGCAGTTTGCCCGATTGAATAAGGGGCAAGATACCTTGCGGTGTGGCCATCATGAAATCCGTTTGCCCGCCAATCAAGTCGGTCAGCGCGGGTGACGCGCCCTTGTAGGGCACGATCAGTACTTTGTATTTTGCTTGTCGCGCGAGTAGCTCACCCGCCAGATGACCCACGGTCCCAAGTGCCGCCACCGCTTGCCGCAATTCTGTGGGGCTGGTTTGCGCTTTGCTAATCAGATCAGACATCGATCGAACACCGGATTGTGCTGGCACGACAAGTAGCATTGGGACTTGCGCAATCAACGCGATTGGGCTGAAGTCTGTCGCGGCCTGAAAGGGCATCACAGGCATGATGGCTGGATTGATTGCCAGGTTTGACGTCTGAGCCATGCCAATGGTGTAGCCGTCTGGTTTGGCGCGTGCGATCTGATCCAAGCCAATATTGCCACCCACTCCAGGCCTGTTTTCAATGACAAAAGTCCATTTTGTATCGCGGGCCATCTTGTCCGTGAGGTTTCGGCTCACGACATCTGTACCTCCCCCAGGGGTGTAGGGGACGATAAATCTGATGGGGTGATCCGGCCAGTTATCTTATGCCTGAGTTTGTCCAATTGTCACGGCCAGGAATATACCTGCCATGAGGTGTATGAACGCACGTAAACGAGATGCATGTAAACCAGAAACAGTCGCACTCCATGCAAACAAGCCCGCCTTTGTCATTATTCTTGCGTACCAATCACACCATCGACTTTAAGTTGTTCGATTGCGTCCTCGCTGTAACCAATCGATTGTAAAAGTTCGATCGTATCGGCCCCCAGTTTTGGTGGATTACTCCGTAGCTGCAAACGTTCGCCATTGAGCGCCAGTGGGAGCAGTGCGACACGGGTTTGAATTTCACGTCCTGCGCCAGTGTTGTCCGCAGCAACCGTCACAGGCGTCAACCCACCGGTCGCAAGCAGATGCGGATCATCAAACAAATCCTGCGGTCTGGTGATCGGTGCATAAGGCAGACCGGTTTTTTCAAAACGCTCACTCAGCTCGGTTGCGCTGAAGGGTTTAAAACGCTCGCGCAGCACCGGGATCAACCAGTCACGTAATTTGACGCGGTCGTTGTTGGTGACCAGGCGAGGATCATCTCTCAGGTCATCAAAGCCAAATTCTTTGCACAAAATAGCCCACTGGGTATCGCTGACGGCAGACAAAAAGATCTGCTCGTCATCTTTGACTTTAAATACGTCATAAACGGCCCAGGCATTGATGCGTTCTGGCATCGGGTTGGCTGCAACACCTGTCACGGCATACTGCATCATGTGCTGCGCGACTAGAAAGACATTGTTTTCAAACAAAGCACTCGCCACCTCGCCGCCTTTGCCCGTACGTGCACGTTGCTGCAGCGATGCAAGCACGCCAATCGCACCAAACATTCCGCCCATGATGTCGTTGACACTTGTGCCTGCGCGCAACGGACGACCTTCCGGGCCCGTCATATAGGCTAACCCGCCCATCATTTGCACGACCTCGTCTAATGCTGTGCGATGGTCGTAGGGGCCGGGCAGAAAGCCTTTGTGCGAGACATAGATTAGTGTCGGGTTGAGTTTGGAGAGCGCCTCATAACTGAAGCCCAGACGATCCATTGTGCCGCCCTTAAAGTTCTCGCTAAATACGTCCGCACCCGCGACGAGTTTTAAAATGATTTCACGACCTCTGGGATCTTTTACATCAACCGCAATGCTTTTCTTATTGCGGTTAAACATCGGGAAAAATCCTGCACCAGAGCCCAGCAGCTTGCGGGTATTGTCACCCGCGAGGGGTTCGACTTTGATGACCTCTGCGCCGAGGTCCGCGAGGATCATCCCGCAAGTAGGGCCCATCACCATGTGGGTGAATTCAACAACGCGAATACCTGCGAGCGGCAGTGGTTCAGCCATGATCAACCTTTAGTTTTTTTACCGGGGTGTTTGCATGGCAACACCCCGAATGAAATTTTCAGATGGATTGTTATAACATCGAGATCTCAATGCAGCAGGATTGCTGCGTAGCAACATAAGGAACTCCAGATGTCGAATAAAATTCTGGTTAAACAAGTGGATTATCTTGATCGTGCTGATGCGGCAGAGTTAGTCGGCTTACTGGACATGTACGCGAGAGATCCGATGGGCGGCTCAGAGGCTTTAAATGAGCAGGTTAAAGCGCGTTTATGCAAGGATCTAGCAGCTCACCCCGGAGCGGTGAGCTGGATTGCTTATGTCGATCACAAGCCGGCTGGTTTATTGAATGCGTTTAAGGGGTATTCCACATTCAAGGCGCGACCATTGATGAATGTGCATGACATTGCTGTTGATCCCGCTCATCGAGGCCAGGGGGTTGGGCAGGCACTACTGGATGCGCTGGAAAAGCATGCTATGGAGATCGGTTGCTGCAAGATTACCCTTGAGGTGCTGAGCGGCAATCATATTGCGCAACGCTCTTATCAGCACTTTGGCTTTGAGCAATATGCGTTAAGTGCTGAGACCGGTCAGGCTCTTTTTATGCAAAAGTGGCTTTGATCTGTTGTTGACCAAAGCCACTGTATTTAAGGTTTAACGCGTCAGGCGGTTAAAACCTGTATGTGAGCACGTTAAATATGCAGGTAAAAAAACACCTTAAAACGAGGCCACCGCACCATTTGAGCGTGGATCGTATCCACCCTCCAGCACGCCATTCGGATGGCGAATCAGCATGCCCGCATGACCGACTGCCTCGTCATAGGCGCCGATTGTTTCGACCTCATGACCCAGAGTACGGAGTTGTTGCAAGGTGCTTTCACTAAACCGGCTTTCAAGTTTGAGTGAGTCACTTGACTGACCCCAGGTACGGCCGAGCAACCAGCGAGGGCGTTCAATCGCCATTTGTGGGTCGTCGCCAAAACGCTCCACACGGTTAAAGATTGTCGCTTGCGTCTGTGGCTGCCCATCTCCACCCATCGTGCCATACACCATGGTGCCACCGTCGGCGCGTTGTGCCATGGCAGGGTTGAGGGTGTGAAAGGGTTTTTTGCCGGGCTCGAGCGTATTGATATGGTCAGGGTTCAGTGAAAAACTGCAACCGCGGTTTTGCCAGTTAACACCCGAGGTAGGCAACACCACGCCTGAACCAAACTCGTGATAAATACTCTGGATAAACGAGACTGAGATGCCATGCTGATCAATGGCTCCCATCCAGATCGTATCGCCGGGAGATGTTTTCTTACCCCATGGGGCGGCTTGCTCTGTATTGAGTTGTTCGGCCAGCGCATCAATGCGCGCCGAGGACAATAAATCCTGCGGTGCAATTTTCATGAATGCGGGGTCTGTCAAATACTGGTCGCGGATACTGAAGGCCAGCTTGGTCGCCTCGACTTGGGCGTGGATGAACGCTGCGCCCTCTGGGTCTTTATCCCAGCCTTGAATCCGGTCCATGATACCCAGAATCAATAAGGACACGAGACCTTGGGAAGGAGGCACCATGTTGAATAGTTTTGACTGACCAAACGAGGTGGTCAGTGGATCGACCAGTTTTGCCTGATGGGCGTTCAGGTCTGCTAGCGTCAATGGGCTGCCTGCCTGCGCTAATTCAGCTGCGAGACTCTTAGCCAGCTTGCCTCGATAGAACGACTCGCACCCATCTTTAGCGATGGCTTTGAGGGTATCAGCGAGGCGCTGTTGCTTGAAAATTCCACCTGAGGCTGGCGCTTGACCATTAGGTAAAAAGGTATCGGCAAAGCCAATATGGCCTTTTAATTCTTCGAGTTTGACCTGCGTGCAATTCGCCTGACTTTTTGTCACAGGAATGCCGTTGGTTGCCAGATAGACCGCATCCGCGACCAGACGTGAAATCGGCAGTTTGCCGCCAAGATGTTTGCGAGAGAGCTCATGCGCGGCGCCCCAGCCTGAAATGGTGCCGGCTACGGTCAGGGCTGCTACGCCGCCCCGGAAAGGAATACTGCCCGAAATACCTTGCTGACCATACCAGCCGCGGGTTGCGGCTTGCGCGCTACGTCCACTGGCATCAATGCCTCCCGCACGGTTGTTGGGACCGTTAATCACCCAGAATCCATCACCGCCTATGGAGTTCATATGGGGGTAGACCACTGCGATCGTTGCTGCGGCTGCGATCATGGCTTCTAAGGCATTGCCGCCTTCACGCAGGATAGCCACTGCAGATTCAGCAGCAAGAGAGTGGGGGGCGACGGCAATACCGCGCATTCCGAAGACTGATTGGCTCAAAATGGACTCCTTCAAATAATTGCCAACATCATACTCATTTGTTGCTTAATCTCAAGCAAGATTCATGCCTTTGGATGATTTGTATTTCCCTTATGAATTGCACGGCTTTGGTGCATTGGCCGTGCGAGTTCAATGTAAGATAGCTCAAGCCATTCACATTGATATTCAGATAAAACACCATGAGCGATTCCGATCAAGACAAGGGCACCCCTATTTCTGTGGTGATCCGCAAGAGGTTGCAGGAATCGCGCAAGCGCTTTCATGCCAATGACAATATTTCAGAATTCATCGAACCCGGTGAGTTGGAAAAATTGCTCGACGAGGTCGAGATAAAAATGAAAGGCGTGCTCGAAAGTCTTGTGATTGATACTGTGTCTGATCACAATACTAATGACACCGCGCGTCGTGTCGCGAAAATGTACATCCAGGAAGTGTTCGGTGGGCGCTATGCTAATCAACCGAAAATCACAGAGTTTCCGAACGTCGAGCATTTGAATGAATTAATGATCGTCGGCCCGATCACGGTGCGTAGTGCGTGCAGCCATCACTTTTGCCCAGTGATTGGTAAGGTCTGGATTGGTGTGCTGCCCAACGAACACACCAACGTGATTGGTTTGTCCAAATACGCGCGTCTGGCTGATTGGATCATGAGTCGTCCGCAGATTCAGGAAGAGGCCGTTGTTCAGCTAGCCGACCTGATTCAAGGCAAAACACAGCCTGATGGATTGGCTGTTGTGATGACAGCAACACATTACTGCATGTCTTGGCGAGGCGTTAAAGACATGGATACCCGCATGATTAATTCCGTGATGCGTGGTGCATTTTTGAAAGACGCAAACCTGCGTCGTGAATTCCTGTCCCTGATTCCAAGAGAGAACTAATCATGCTTGTACGTTTGCTTTATGTCAGTCGTGCGCTTGATCCAAGCGATTCAGAGGCGACACAGTCGATTCTGGATTCGGCTCGCACGCACAATATGTCCAACGGTATTACCGGCATTCTTTGCTACGGTGGTGGAATCTATCTCCAAGCGATAGAGGGTGGGCGCAAACCGGTCAATGAACTCTACGGACACATCGTGCGCGACAAGCGTCATAAAGATGTGGTCTTGCTGGATTACGAAGAAATCACCGAGCGACGTTTCGGTGGCTGGACGATGGGGCAGGTCAATCTGACCAAACTCAACACCTCGATAGTGCTGAAATATTCCGAACAGCCCGAGCTCGATCCTTACTCTGTATCGGGTGCGGTTTCACTGGCTTTGCTTGAGGAGCTCATGCAAACCGCATCAATTATCGGACGCGCTTAGTGTGAGTCATGCAGACCACTCCCTTGCAGTGAGATTGCTGCTCAATATTGGGCACGGTTTGGATCATATGTTTCTTTTGATCTTTGCCGCAGCCGTTGCTGTCATTGCAAGTGATTTTGGATTTAAAAGCTGGGAAGACCTCATGCCTTATGGGGTAGGCGCTTTTATTCTGTTCGGTTTAGGCTCTATTCCGTCTGGTCGCCTCGGAGATCTCTGGGGACGGCGCCGGATGATGGTGGTGTTCTTTATCGGTATCGGTGTGTCGACACTTTTGGTGGCGCTGACACAAAACGCCTGGCAACTGGCGATAGCGCTTACGTTAGTCGGTGCATTTGCCTCCATTTATCATCCGGTTGGTATCCCTTTACTTGTTCAAAAATCTGCAAATCCTGGCTTGACTATCGGCGTCAATGGATTAGCTGGGAATTTCGGCGTTGCGCTGGCTGCGATGGCGACAGGTTTTTTGATTAAGTGGATTGGCTGGAGAGCTGCGTTCGCTGTGCCCGCACTGGTGTCAATCGTGTGCGGCATTTGGTTTGCCTATATTTGTCCGGCCGAAACGGAGGCCCCCGCAAAACGCAAAGCCACTGCAAAAGTCAAGCTGACACCTGCCATGCTCGCGCGCGTGCTGGCGGTCATGACTGTGTCGGCAGCGACGGGCAGTATTTTGTTTAATCTGAGTACGAATGGAAATGGTCAGCTGATGACCGAGCGCTTTCAAGGCGTGATCGAGGACCCGGCCTTATTGGGTATTTTGCTTGCGGTGATTTATACCGTTGCTTCGTTGATGCAAGTCGTGGTTGGAAAGTTGCTCGATCATTTTGCAATCAAACCTATATTTCTTGGCATCGTGCTGTTGCAGATACCTTTGCTGTTACTGGCATCTTATGCGCAAGGCTGGTGGTTGTTTGCCGCGTTGTTAGGTGTGATGGTTTTCATTTTTGGTGCAGTGCCTTTTGTCGATGTGATGATCGTGCGATACGTTGATGATCGCTCGCGTTCGCGCGTCGCTGGAATCCGTTTGGCCGTATCGCTCGGTATCAGTTCATTTGCTGTATGGTTGTTAGGACCTGCGGTTAAGGGAGTTGGCTTCGAAGTACTCCTGTGGGTGATGGCAGGCTGCGCTGCGTGCACGGCAATCGTTGTGCTGTTTTTACCTTCTGAAAAAACCGGTCAGGAGGTTGTTGCGTGAATCAAATCACTAAGCTTGAGCACTCACAAGTGATTGAAAATTTAAAAACACTACCCGAGTGGAGATTTGAGGAACAACGCGGAGGTTTGATTAAACGTGATTTTAAGTTCAAGGATTTCAATCAGGCTTTCGGATTTATGGCGCAAGTTGCCTTGCTTGCTGAAAAGTTGAATCATCACCCGGAGTGGAGCAATGTTTACAACAGAGTTTCGATCGTATTGACTACCCACGATGCGGATGGTTTATCGATCAAAGATTTGGAGTTGGCTATGCTCATTGATGAAATTTTTTGCAATAACTGGTGAATTTAAGTTAACAATAATTAAAAAAAGTCCTTGATTGAAGAGCATTCTGGCCGTATAACCGTTTAATAGA
>CAINDJ010000265.1 GCA_903847325.1 uncultured beta proteobacterium
ATCTTGGTACTTTGACGCAGTTTGGACCTAACCTTGCATTCTCAACGCTTTTGCGGTCTTTGCAATCAATCAATGGTACGAATATTCTTTCCACGCCCAATTTAATGACCCTGGACAACGAAGAGGCACGCATCATTGTGGGTCAAAATATCCCGATTCTGACTGGGTCTTACTCACAAACTGCAAGCACTGCGACGGTCACGCCTTTTCAAACCTACACACGTCAGGATGTTGGGATCACCTTACGTGTGCGTCCACAAAGCTCGGAAAATGGCACGGTTAAATTACAGATATTTCAGGAGGTCTCTGGTGTGCAGAGAGACACGCTATCTGGCCCCATTCTCAACAAAAGAAATATTGAGTCAAATGTAGTGGTCGAGGATGGACAAATTATTGTATTGGGTGGTCTGATCGGTGATGAGTACTCGGATAACAGCCAAAAAATCCCAGTGCTTGGGGATATCCCACTGATTGGGGGGTTGTTCCGATACGATAACAAGACACGTACAAAAACAAACTTGATGGTGTTCATCCGTCCTAGAGTGTTGCGCGACGGTGAACAAAATATTGAGTTTTCAAATACTAAATTAGACGATTTCAATCAAAAACGTGAGCAATTTGCGCCTGTTCCGATACTGAACAGGCCTGAGAAATTAAATGATCAGAGTTTGCAACGGATTCTTCAGTAAGGCCTTGCATGAAATTGATCAATCAAAATTTCTACATCATATAAAGTATGAAAATCCCTTTTTCATTTGCAAAGAGTCATGGGGTTTTGTTATCCAATTCACTAGAGGATATTCCATCTCTTTATTGGAGCGCTAAAACAAAGCCATCTATTATTCACGAGATCTCACGTAACGTAGGCGTGCTGCATTACGTTAAAAAAAGCTCTGAAGAAATTTTGCTAATGATCAGTCAGCATTATTCTCAAAATGAGTCTGATGCTGCGACAGTTGTAGACGAGCTTGAGGATAATGTGGATTTGTCTCGCATGATGCAAGACATCCCCATTTCTGAGGACTTATTAGAGTTAAAAAATGACGCACCGATTATCAGAATGATCAATAGCCTGTTTAAACAGGCAAGCCGTGATGGTGCCTCGGACATCCACCTGGAAGCTTTCGAAAAACAATCGGTTGTACGTTTCAGAGTGGATGGTAATTTGAGGGATGTGGTGGAGATCAAGCGAGGCCTGCACGCCGCCTTAGTCTCAAGAATTAAAATAATGTCCTCGCTCGATATCGCTGAAAAACGGATGCCGCAAGATGGCAGGATCTCTTTGCGCGTTGGAACTAAGGCCTTAGATATTCGCGTCTCCACACTGCCGACAGCGCACGGTGAACGTGTCGTGATGCGTCTTTTGGAAAAGGACTACTCCAAATTAGATCTGAAATTGCTTGGTATGGCAGCAGATACGGAGCAAGAATTTTTACAACTCATCAACAAACCCTATGGCATCGTTTTAGTGACTGGACCAACAGGGAGTGGTAAAACGACTACGCTCTATAGTGCTTTGCTCACCTTGCGCTCACAAGTCAATAATATTATGACTGTTGAGGATCCTATTGAGTACAACCTCGAAGGTGTTGGGCAAACGCAAGTCAATGCACGCATCGAAATGAATTTCTCAAGAGCATTACGTGCCATTTTGCGTCAAGATCCGGATATCGTCATGATCGGTGAAATCCGGGATCTTGAAACGGCTCAAATTGCTGTGCAAGCATCGCTGACCGGTCACCTCGTATTGGCAACCTTGCACACTAATGATGCGTCTTCTGCGGTCACGCGCTTGATCGATATGGGCATAGAGCCTTTCTTATTGTCATCATCGTTATTAGGGGTGCTTGCGCAACGTCTGATTCGACTCATCTGTCAGGCCTGTCATGCAGAGGGATGCCCTGAATGTCGTCACTCTGGATTTAAGGGACGTGCCGGTATTTACGAATTAATGACCTCAACCCCTGAGTTAAAAGAGCTTATCCATCAAAGCGCCTCAGAGGCACAAATTAGACAAAAAGCGATTGACTCGGGGATGCGCTCGCTAGCAAAAGACAGCGAGCGGTGGGTAAGCGCGAAGATGACTACGCTTGCAGAAATCAGGCGAGTAACAGGTATGGACCATTTGGATATTTAACCATGCCATTATTTCAGTTCGAAGCCGTCACCTATTCAGGTAAAACAGAGCGTGGGACGATTGAGGGCGAAAGCCTCAAATCTGTCCGGCAACAACTCATCAACAAAGGCTTGGTGCCTGTCTTAATCACAGATATCGTTTCAGATCATGCCTCGTCAGGAAACAATAAAAAACAATTTTTCAAGAACATTTCAATCTCCTCTAAGGATCTGTGTGTCCTGACTAAACAATTGGCTTTGCTCGTCAGATCGGGTATATCAATCGAAGAGTCTCTCACTATTATTGCTGAAGACGCACATATTAAATCTCATAAACAAAAGCTCCTGGAAATAGTTTTGACGGATATCCGCTCGGGCGTACCTCTGTCTCAAGCGCTCGCGAGTCATCCTAAATCCTTTGGTACCTTTTATCGAGGGATCGTTGCTGCGGCCGAGCAGTCAGGCCAAATGGGACACGTACTGTCCCAAGTTGCTATCTTTTTAGAAAAACGCGAATCACTCAAACAAAAAGCATTATCGGCAATGGTTTACCCTGCGATGCTGGTCAGTGTATCTCTCATGGTGATCATTTTTTTAATGACCTATGTTGTGCCGCAAATTGTGCGTGTTTTCGAATCGACTAAACAAAAATTACCTCTCATCACACAAATCGTCATGGCTATTTCTAATTTCCTGACACAGTGGGGGCTAGTGCTCCTTATTGCATTGTTAGCAGCTAGTTTGGTTTTTAGTTATCTTCTACGCAAACCAGAGTTTAAATTTTGGTTTGATGGTCTTTGTTTGAAAATACCAGTAGTCGGGCGTTTGTTGCTCGAATTTGAAAGCGCCAGATTTTCTGGAACGATGTCTTTGCTGGTCGAGGCAAATATTCCCATTCTGTCCGCACTCCATCATGCCAAAAACACCCTTTCCAATATGGTATTGAGGAAAATCTTGGATGGAGCTGAAATTCGTCTGAGTGAAGGTAGCTCTTTAGCCAAGGCAATGGCATATCAGGGAATATTCTCTCCAATTCTGACTCATTTAATCAGGTCAGGTGAAGCAAGCGGTAAATTGGCAGAAATGCTTCAGTACGCTGCGGAAAACTCAGAACAGCAAGCCGAACATACAACCAAAGTTTTCACAAATCTGCTTGAGCCCATCCTTATTCTGGTGATGGGATTCTTAGTGCTTGGCATCGTCATGGCGGTTATGCAGCCTATCTTAGAAATGAATAATGGTATTCGCTAGATTGAGAAGATCGTGAAAATCCTTATTCTTACAAACACACGTAAACCTTACAACGAGATTGAAATCGATTTTCAATGGTGGTTAAAGGTATGCGCGTTACTGTTGAGCGTTTTGGTGATCGGTTATCTATACCTGAACGCTGGGATCGATGATCGCTCAGGCAATCGAAAAAACGCCATCTCAAGCAGACTCATAGATGATCAGCTAGACGCGAAATTTAACGAGTTACAGTTTCGCTTGGACGCAGTCACAAACCGTTTACAGACCCTCTCACTGAATGGTCCAGGCACTGACCTTTCGCTATCTAAAGTAGTACGAATCGCATTAGAGCAGAAAGAGGAAAACCGTATTGCTAGCGCGCTTATCTTGTTAAATAAATCTGCAGATAATGAGGCGATACAATCAAAAATTGATCATACGCTAAGGGAGGTTAGATTTGATGCGATGCTTCGTCAGATCAATGATATTGAATATCAACTTTCTCAAACAGGAGGTTTGACCGCTCCAATCCAGATTGACATCCCTGTTATTCCCGTCGGTTTACCGCTACTCGATCAATTTAAAATTTCCAGATCCTATGGCTATAACCTTGATCCACTGAGCCATGTGTTGAATCTGCATGAGGGGATAGATTTTCCAGCCCCTAAAAATACTAATATTTTAGCAACCGCCGATGGTACTGTGACTCAGGCGAGAGATGCCTCTGGGTATGGCTTAATGGTTGAAATCAAACATTCAAATGGTTTTGTGACGCGCTATGGACACGCCAACAAGTTGTTAGTTAAGCAAGGGCAGGAAATTAAGAAAGGTGATGTGATCGCTTTAGTTGGCAGCACGGGACGTAGTACGGGCAACCATCTTCATTATGAAATTTTGTTTGCTGGACAATCCATTGATCCAATCAAATTGACGCAAATGAAATGACTCTTTGCTGATTATCGTAGATCTGTCGGGGGCTGAGTAGAACAGAGTCTTTTGGCAAGTCGTTTTTAAACTGCTCATTTGATCTGAACGGTCTTTTGCTTAGTCCAGAGTAAGGCCGTGTAGTTTCTGTCTGCTTGTGGGGTATTAAATCGTTTAATGAGCGTTTTTGAATTGATATTGCGCCGATCAATCACCATATTTGTAGTGGCTAGCCAATAATTGGAGCGGACATCCATTTGATTCGTCACGGGAGTCATTTGGTTAGGTTTAATGATGTTAAACAGTCTGTTGATATCTTCCTTGTTTTTTAAGGGTGAACGCGTTCTAAGCTGAACAAAACGCTCTGCGTCAGCTTGAGAAAACGTTGGTACCAAAGCCAGGAGAACCTCTGCCGAGCTAGTGTTGACATTAATTGCTGTTGGTTCGGGCAACAAAATCGCAAAGCGACTGAGTTTTTGCATCGTTTCTGCGCTGTATCCCGGGACATTGATCAGATCATCCAAATACTGAGGCCTCAGATTTGTACTCGTCACGTAACGAGCTGTTTGCTCAGCCAGACTTTTGTCTACTCCTATTTCTTGAAGCAAAGCAGTATAGATTTGAATGCCGCCAAGATTGGGTGCGCTTAGATTTGCGTCCCATAAATTCGCAATATTAAACATTCCCTGCGCATCTTGAATATAGCCACTGAATTGAATATTTTTTAAATCCTCCGGTAAATCCTGAGTTTTTAAGTAGTCTTCTACGCGACTATTTTCAATAGGGAGTGCCCAAATCTCACCTAAATGATCTACATCCGGATCGTTCATGAGGTCAATGCGCAGCACCAATCTGACCAGATCGATGAGAGGGCGTTGTAGCCAGGAAATTTGTGCGTTTTCTTTATAAATACTTGTCTTTCGAATCTCGAAATTTTGTTGCCAAAACAAACTCGTTACACAGATCGTAAGCAGACTAACCACTATTAATGCAACGATCGTAGCCGACCCTCTTTGTCGCGATGTGTTGGTCGTGTGCATCTAAATTTTACCTTCGACGATACAGGAGCTGGTCAGGGGAGCCCCATGACCACGCATCATGAAAGAAATGTTTAATCCAATTGGGGACTTATTAGAGTAAGAACTCCAAAACGCTTGAATATGTTGTTTGGTCACTCCAGCTAATTGATCTGTCAGCTGGACAGGGGAGAGGCCTAAATCCGGATCCTTTGATAAAGACGCTAGGACGCGTGCGGCCTCTTGAGCGCTTGGATAGATTTCAGAGACGAATCTCTTTAGAGAATTTTCTTCTACGCTGTAACCAACAAATTGCCAGCCATTGGCTTGTCTCGAGGAATAATGTCGCATGATCCATGCAAACTTGCTTCCCTGAAGAAAAGTGGGCGGTAATTTTTGCTCGGTGTTCTTTACCATGGCTTCGCAATCATTCTGAATATATTTCATCATCACGGCAAAGCTTTCGTGGTCAATAATTTGTTGCTCAACTTTATCTTTGACTCGAAAGGCACCGCTCAAACCCTGGCTTGCCATCAGCGCGACTAAGCTCAAGATAACCAACGCAACCATAGTTTCAATTAAGGTGAATCCTTGATTGTTTTTCATAGGTTAGAGGTCAAGAAATTAAAGACAGCGGTTGTTAATTTTGCGAGTCGCTGTCCCTGGGGCACTGTTGGATCATCTGTGTGGGAGGCATAGACCTCGATCTCTACTCTTCGAAATAAAGGATTTGGGGTGTTGTAGACAGAGCGTATGCAAACGAGGGAGAGGTTGAGCTGTGAGCAATTCGTTTTTTGAACAGCAAGTTCTGGCCATGTTTTCTGTAGATATATTCTGTTTAGTGCATCATTTGCAGACAACATGGCGAGGTATTGATTATGAATGACCGTCTGAGTCTGTACCGATTGCGTTAAAGCTTTGAACCCAGTAATCATGGCAATCGCCAGTATGGCTAAGCCAACCAACACCTCAAGCAAGGAGAATCCTTTTTGCGTATTGTTATTGAGCATTTGGCTTACTCAGATTCAAAGTAGCCATCTCGACGACGACTAATCGTGGTTGTCAACGCACCTTGAATTATCTTAAAGCGAATGATTTTCATTGCGTCCGATTCATCTAACTGGAACTGAGTCTCTCCCTCAGTGATTGTCTTTTTGGCCCAACTATATGGTCCGAGCGCATCTCCAAGGATATAGGATTCATCTTGTAAATTTTGAGCTAAGAAACGCCAACCTTTTTCATCTATTTGAAAACGAATGGGTGCTTCGTAAAGTGTTGTTTCGTCTTTGGCTTGGTTCAAGCTGACGATCAGTCTATGCGTGATATCTCTCCATTGTCTCTGATCATTATTTGGAAGTGATAAAGACACCATGCCCAGTGTGATGCTAATAATGACCAGTACAACAAGAAGCTCAATTAAAGTGAAGCCAGACTGCTTCGATTCGCACTTATTGCCAATTACCAATATCGGAGTCAAAACCGGTCCCCCCAGGTTTGTTATCAGCTCCGTAACTGAATACATCGATATCAGAATGCTTGCCAGGATTTAAATATTGATATGCAAAGCCCCAGGGATCTTTAGGCAAGCGATCTACGTAGCCGTTTGGGTTCCAGTTTTGAGGGATGGGCTCACTTGTTGGTTTAGTCATTAACGCTTGTAAGCTTTGCTCGCTCGATGGGTATCTGCCTATATCGAGTCGGTAAAGTTTGAGTGCCTGAACGAGCGTGCTGATATCTTGTTTGGCCGCGATGACGCGGGCCTCATCGGGTTTGCTCATGATGCGTGGCACGATCAGCGTCGCCATAATCCCGATAATGGCAATCACCACCATGACTTCAATTAAGGTGAAGCCTGATTGAGAATCCCGGTTTAGTTTGGTTTTCTTGCGCAAAGGTAGGTAAACCGAATTGAATATATTGGGTATGTG
>CAINDJ010000266.1 GCA_903847325.1 uncultured beta proteobacterium
CGCGATTATTTTTGGCTTTGCCCTGCACAAGCTAGGCAAGCGCGGCCGTCTGGTGTTTGATCTGATTGACAAAATTTCGCATGTATTTTTTGGCATTGTCAGCATGATCATGAAGCTTGCGCCGATTGGTGCGTTTGGTGCGATGGCCTTCACGATTGGCAAATACGGCTTGGGCTCATTGTTTTCCCTGGGCAAACTAATGGGTACTTTTTATCTGACCTGTCTGATTTTTGTGTTTGTCGTGCTCGGTGCGATCTCCTTTTTTCATGGTTTCAGTATCTGGAAATTCGTCAAATATATTAAAGAAGAATTGCTGATTGTGCTTGGCACTTCATCTTCTGAATCCGTCTTGCCACGCATGCTGGCCAAAATGGAAAATCTTGGCGTAAAAAAATCCGTTGTAGGACTGGTCATTCCTGCCGGCTATTCATTCAATCTCGATGGCACCTCGATTTACCTGACGATGGCTGCGGTGTTCGTCGCACAGGCCACCAACACGCCGTTAGACATTACCCACCAGCTGACGCTGCTCGCGGTGCTTTTACTGACATCCAAGGGTGCTGCGGGCGTAACAGGCAGCGGTTTTATTGTGTTGGCAGCTACGCTCGGTGCTGTGGGCCACGTGCCCGTGGCAGGTTTAGCGCTAATTCTGGGGATTGACCGTTTTATGTCCGAGGCGCGGGCGCTGACAAATCTGGTCGGCAATGGTGTCGCGACGATTGTGGTCGGTAAATGGTGTGGCGAGGTTAACGAGGCAAAACTGCAAGCTCACCTCAATAACGAAACCTACGAAGACGCAAATGAACCAGAAATCGAACTGGTTGAAGAAGAAGAAGGTGGAAAACTTGTTCCAGGCGCGATCGGGCGCCATTAAAAAACCGGATAGCTAAATTACGATGGTAAGAGGCGACCGCATGCGGGTCGCCTTTTTTTATGTTTATCCGGCTAACCTGAAAGTCAGATTGATACGTTGCGCGCCAGTGAGTGAATGATGACCTGGCGCGACAGGCATGACGCCATGAAACCTCAATCGCGATTCACCGCCCCACACCAGCACGTCACCATGCAATAAATCCAGATGCTTGACCGGATCGCTTCTTGCATGACCTCCAAACATAAACGTGGCAGGCAGACCAAGTGACACAGAGACGATCGGGGCATTAAAGTCCCGTTCATTTTTATCTTGGTGCAGCGACATTTTTGCACCCGGCACATATCGATTAATCAGACACGCATCCGGGACAAAGCCTTCAAACCCTGCTGCTGCGGCTGCACGGCTTGCAAGGGAAAGTAACAAAGCAGACATTCTTGGCCACGGCGCATCTGACTCTGGGTCTTTGGCGACGTAGCGATATCCATCACGGTCACTGAACCAGCCTTTTGTACCACAAGAGGTCGTCTGCACCGACATCACAAAACCGCCGGGGGTTGTTAGATGACGATAGGCCGAATGCTCAGAAATCGACAGGATCTCTTTATAAAGGTCCTGCGCCTGCGCCGTGGCAAAGCCATGCAGTAAACATACGCTTGGGCCAAGATGCTCGGCCCAAGGCTCGCCAGCGTCAGATGAGGCGAACAAATCAGCCATTTAACTCAGCCATTTAATTCAGCCATTTAACTCAGCCATTTAAC
>CAINDJ010000267.1 GCA_903847325.1 uncultured beta proteobacterium
ATGGAGTGTTTCAGTTTTTGAAATTCCTAGCATTCGAAAAGCGTCGCGATACATGGTGCGCCCTTCTAGGGTACTTTCCACCAAGGCACTTGCGAATCTCTTACTAACCCGCGAGGCAGTGGTGAGATAAAAATCTCCGCCTCCCCCCTTACCTCGGCTTGCAATTTCAGTCAACCGTTCAGTTTCTGCACGCGAGGCTTCAATAAAAGCAAAGCGACTCAAAACTCCCGCATCGTGCAATCGACGTAAAACCACAAGTGTGCTGACCTTAAATCGCTTTGCCAAACGAGATACAGTTTTCTCCAACAGCTCATTTGGATTAAGTTCAGAGCGAACGACCTCTAGCGGCATTAAAAACTCTGCAGCAACTGCGTTACACCAAACTTCGACCTTATTGTTAGGCTGGTCGGTAAGCCCTGAATTTGAAAGAGCTGTTGAACCTAACCAAAGATGTGCCAACTCATGGGCCAAAGTAAACATTTGAGCGGATTTGCTATCCGCGCCATTAACGAATACTAGGGGCGCAACACTATCAACTAAGGCAAAACCTCTAAATTCCTCGACATTCAATTTACGGTGATTATTATTTTGCACTACACCGCTATGCATAACCAAGACCCCGGCCTTGTCAACCTGTTCAACAAAACGACGCAAGGCCTCAGTCCATGTTGGACACTCTCGGCGGTCGTCCAGATCAAAATTCACTGTCTTCCGCATATCGCTAGCCGCGCTGACAACAGAAGACTCGACAGTAAGCGAGCCAATAAATGGCAAAGGTTTTCGACCGTCTTGTTCAGCAAACTCCAAATACCAAGCTTGTCGCTCTTGGCACGTATAGATCGTATCCAACAAATTTGGACTTGGTCTCTTGACACTGCTACCTGCTAGGGTACGAAAATCCGGGATGGGTACAGGCTCATCCGGCGGCTCACCGAGGAGAAAAACACCAAAAGGTACGTATGTAGCGTGGGAAAAATCTTCAAGCTGCTTTAGGGTAGGCTTTAACTCGCCGCGCTCCCATTCAGACAATTTTGGAAATTTCTTACTTAAGTCGCCCACAGTCAACCCTGCTCGATCAAGAGCCCATCGAAGCATCACAGGTTGGACATCAATGCGATTCATATCACTACATTCAATATATTGAGACGACGAAAAACAAGGTCATCTTGTATCATCGTACTACGAGTTTATGGCCATTTGGGATAAAAAAACACCTACATCTAGGGCTTAGGCCGAACCAATGTAACAGTGCATAAAGTTGCTTCAACCCTTTGAGCTACAGAGGATTTTTGATTGGTGCTGCTTTAATTCGACTATTCCACAGAGCCAAATTTAGGTAAAGGTGACTTGCTACACAACCACATTGAAAAGTGAGGTCATGTAAAAATTAGCTCGTAAGAGCGAACAGGCCATAAGATGGTCGAATTCCTGCTAGGTAGGCGCCGCTGGCAAGGGCAGGAATCTCACCTGGCCATCTTCGTATGATTAGTACGACGTCTTTGCTGACCACCGGCCAACGGACACCTATGTCCAGTGTAGTCAGCTATTTAGTGTTTGCAAACGGATTCAATTTCAAACACCACTAAACCAATTAAGGTGCCTAACATCTAAACTTGCCTACACCCACGCCTACATGCTTCAGAAAAGAAAAACGGGCTTGAAGGCTAATTGCCCGCAAACCCGCATCTGTACTGGTGGCGCATCCCTGACTCGAACAGGGGACCTTCGGATTATGATTCCGCTGCTCTAACCGACTGAGCTAATGCGCCATCAATATCGACTGAATACGAAAGCGCTTAGAAAAGCACCCTTAAACAACCGAAGTCCAAAATTCTAACATTTTTTTGCCGAGTCCGCACTCCAACCTACCCCGCCCCATGCCAAAATACCTGAAAGCCCCGCAGGGCATGAAAAACAACTTAGAGACGGTACGATGACAGACCCCATTTTGACCTATATGCCGACCCCTTCAGACGCCACATTCAAGCTGCCAAGCGGTGCGACTGATTCACATGTTCATATATTTGGACCAAACAACAAGTTCCCCTACGCTGCAACACGCGGATTTACTCCGGTCGATGCCCCGAAAGAAGCCCTGTTTGCCTGGCATAAAAAAATGGGGATTGATCGCTGCGTCATCGTCAACACCCTTTTACATGGCTATGACAATAGCGTTGTAGAGGACGCAATCATTGCGTCCAAAGGACGTTATCTCGGTATCGCGCTGGTTCAGATCGATGTCTCAGACGCCGAGCTCAAGCGTCTGGCGCAGGCAGGATTCAGGGGTGTACGTTTTCATTTCATGCCCGGCTACAAAGTCCATGAGACGCCAGAGCAAATTATCGCGCTGACGAAAAGACTCGAACCATTAGGCATGCACTTGCAATTGCAACTCCATGCACAATATGCAAAAGACCTCATGCCATTGCTCAAACAGTCTGCAGTGACTGTTGTGATGGACCACATGGGTCGTGTTGATGCAAGCCTGGGGATCGATCATCAGCATTTTCAGGACTTTTGTCGTCTGCTTGAATTACCGGGATTCATGGTCAAGGTCAGCGGCATTGACCGCATTGACGCTAAACCACCTTATGAGCAAGGCATTCCTTTTGCCCGCTATCTGGTTCGCAACTATCCAGACAAATGCATCTGGGGCAGTGACTGGCCTCACCCCAACCATACCCACGTACCCGATGATGGCATGCTGGTCGACTCGCTGGCACAGATTGCGCCAAAACCAGATCTCTTGCATCAGGTGCTGGTCGACAATCCACAAAAACTCTATCGCTTTACCGCTTAAAGGAAAACATCATGGCAGGTCGTATCGAAGGTAAAGTCGCGCTCATCATGGGTGCGGGCTCAGTTGGCCCTGGCTGGGGAAATGGACGTGCAATCGCTACACGGTTTGCCGAAGAAGGAGCAAAGATTTTTGGCGTAGATCGTGATCTGGATCGCATGGCAGAGACCATCGAACGCGTCAAAGCAGCGGGGGCAGAAATAGAAACAGCATTCTGCGATGTCACCTCGCACCAGAGTATTCAGGATGCCGTGGCGGCCTGTATCGCGCGTTTTGGCCGTATTGACATCCTTGTGAATAACGTTGGCGGCTCAGCCGCGGGTGGCCCCGTCGAGATGTCTGAAGAGGTCTTTGACTCACAAGTCGACACGAACCTCAAAAGCGTTTTTCTGACGTGCAAGCATGTATTGCCGATTATGGAAAAGCAAGGCAGTGGTGCCATTATTAATTTGGCATCTACCTCGGGTACACGCTGGACGGGCTCCGCGCAGGTAGCCTATGCTGCGACGAAAGCTGGCGTGATTCAAATGTCAAAAGTCATCGCCATTCAATATGCAATGAAAGGAATCCGGGTCAATACGGTTGTACCGGGGCAGTTGCACACCCCGATGGTCGAGGTTCGACTCGCAGGACAGCGTGCCGGTGGAGACGTAGCAAAGATACTTGAACAACGCCAGGCACGCATTCCCCTGCCCTTCATGGGAGATGGGCGCGATACGGCCAATGCCGCGCTTTACCTTGCCTCGGAAGAAGCACGCTTCGTGACAGGCACAGAAATTGTGGTGGATGGCGGCATGTCGGTGCGCTGCGGTTAAGCGCATATCTTTAAGAATAAAAACCACTGAGGCTACTGATGCAAAAATCCAAAACACTTAAATACCTGACACAACTCGCGGGGGTAGCGCTCCTTTCTGCAATCAGTTTTAGCGCCTCGGCGCAATCAAAATCGATTCGCATGATCGTGGCCTTTCCACCAGGTGGCCCAGTTGATTTTGTTGCGCGCAGTATTAGCGAGACGCTGGGCAAAGAACTTGGCCAGACAGTTATTGTTGAAAACAAACCTGGGGCGAATGGAATTATCGCAGCGGAGTACACAATCAAGTCACCGCCCGATGGTTCAGTGATCTGGTTCACGAGTGCAGGTGCGGTTGCGATCAATCCAGGACTTTATCCAAAACTTCCCTACAACCCGCTGATCGACCTGGCTCCCATATCGCTGGTCTCGCGAAACGACGAATTACTCGTCGTTAACCCAGCCAATGCGGCGACGGGCCCAAGAGATTTTGTAGATAATGCGATGAAACAGCGTACAACCATGGCCTCGTCTGGCATGGGCAGCGTGCCACATCTGGCCGCGGCGCTCTTGGGGGACGCAACCAAAGCGCAACTGGTCGACGTGCCTTACAAAGGCGCGGCACCCGCAATCACGGACGTGATGGCCGGGCATGTCGATGCATTTTTTGGTGATGTACCTGGTCTGATCAATAACATTCGGGCGGGTAAATTAAAACCAGTCGCTATGGCGTCAGACAACCGTCACCCTTTATTACCTGACGTAAAGACCTTTAAAGAAATCGGCATTGAGGGCGTTGACTCAGACAACTGGTATGCGTTATTCACTGCTAAAGACACACCCGCAGCGGAAATCACACGTATGAATCAAGCCGTTGTCAGGACACTGAACACCGAGTCCGTTAAGAAACGATTATTGGACTCGGGTACCTTGCCTGCCAGCTCTACCCCTGAACAGTTGCGAGAGTTGCTGAAAAAAGATTCAGACAAATGGGCCCGTGTCATTCGCGAAAAAAACATCAAGCCAGATTAGCGCAATCTCCAGGACACACTCACGCAGCCATCATATCCAGACAGGTTCGGGCCACGACTTTAGTGGCCCGACGCAAATCCTCGAGCTCGAGTCTTTCATCGGGTTGTTTGGCACGACTTTCCTCTACCGTGCGTGGACCAGCGCCGTAGAGCACAACTGGAATACCTGCTTCGCAGTACAAACGTGCATCCGCATAAAGTGGTGTGCCACAAGCGGGGATTTGTTCACCAAACATTTTTTCAGCGTGCAGCTGGAGCGCAGCAACCAGTGCATCGCTGCCTGGCAGGGGCTTGAGTGCGCGGGCAAGTAATATGCGACGCGTATCAACGGTAATACCAGGAATGACTTTCCAGACTTGCTCAATCGTATTGCGAATATCCTGCTCCACGGTCGCGGGATCTTCTTCTGGAATCATCCGCCGATCCAGTTTTAAAACAACTTTGCCAGGAATCACATTGGTATTGGTGCCGCCCTGAATCAGACCTATATTCAAATAGGGATGATTAATACCTGGAACGGTACTCGTGATGGATTTGTAGGTTTCATTCAAACCATACAAAGCATTCATGATTTTTACTGCGGCCTGTAATGCATCGACACCCGAGGTTGGGACTGCGGCATGCCCCATCTTGCCGTTGACGGTCACCTCGAACTGCAAACAGCCATTGTGTGCCGTAATAATCTGATAGCTAAATCCCGCAGCAATTGCAAGATCAGGTTTGGTCAGATGATTTTTAAGTAACCAGCCAGGACCTAGTTCACCTCCGAATTCCTCATCATACGTAAATTGCATATCAATACGCCCAGCGAGCGCAACGCCCAACGCCTCAAGCGCGCGCACTGCAAACACATAGGTTGAAAAATCACACTTACTCACTGCAGCTGCGCGGCCATAGATACGGCCATCGTGGATCTCTCCTGCATAAGGTGGGTACGTCCAGCCCTCGCCTGGTGGCACGACATCGCCATGCGCATTGAGCGCAAGGATTTTACCTCCGGGACCATACTGGCGTTTAACAATCAGGTTAGTAATGGACTCAAGTCCTGCGGCTTTTACAACCGACTCAGGCACAGCATGCGGTTCGGCTTGCATGTCGTAGGCCTTCAATAACTGGGCCGTGTGCAATGCGTGCGGTGTGTTATTGCCTGGAGGCGTATCGGTAGGAACCTGAATGACAGCCTGCAAGAATTTTACCTGCTCATCAAAATGCGCATCGATCCACTGGTCGAGTTTTTCGTAAAGTGCAGTTTTATTTGTATCGCTCATTAAATATCGCCTAAATTTGAAATTTATTTAGTGTTGGTCAGATCGATTTGGAACCCATCAAGCAGTGCCATAAAGGCCTGCGTCGCTAAGGCGGCATCTTCTGCGGAAATAATTTCCAGGGGATTATGACTGATGCCGCGATTACCCCCACGCACAAATAACATCGCCTGAGGCATGATGGTGTGCAGTTTCATCGCGTCGTGCCCTGCTCCGCTGTTAAGTTTAAAGACGGATTGTCCGACAGCTTGTACGGCCCGCTCCCATCGCTGTTGCAGCAGAGGATCCGAGGGAGCGGCAGAGGCTCGCATCACTTCCGTAAATTCAAAATTTACCTGGCGACGCTCAGCAATGACCTGGGCTTGCGCCAAAATATCATTGACCAAGGCGTCGCGCTGCGCATCAAAGGGGGCACGCATGTCCAGCGTGAACAAACACTCACCAGGAATGACATTAATAGAACCGCCCGGGACCTGCATCTGACCAACGGTAGCCACTGACCCCTCGTCCTGACGCGCCCGGCTCTCAGCCATCAGGCTGATCTCAGCAGCTGCAAGCAAAGCATCCTGACGCATCAGCATCGGCGTAGTGCCGGCATGCGCAGCCATTCCCGTTATTTTGCATGTCGCACGCACCCCGGCGTTAATCGAAGTCACCACACCAAGTGGCTGCCCACCCTCGCAAAGAACAGGACCTTGTTCGATGTGCGCTTCGACAAAACCAAGATATCTTGAAGGGTCACGCTTGAGCTGATTGATCGCCACCATATCTCCCGGCAATCCTGCAGCATGCATGGCCTGCCGCATTGTTACGCCATCGGTATCCTGCTGCTCCAGCCAGTCGGGATCAAAGTCACCCGTCAATGCGCCCGAAGCGAGAAAGGTCGCACGAAATCGCTGTCCTTCTTCTTCTGAAAACCCAACCACTTCAAAATTAAAGGGTAGTCGTCGTTTCTGCCTGACCAACTCCGCCACACAGGCAACGGGAATCAAAACTCCAAGTCGGCCATCATACTTACCACCAGTGCGGACGGTGTCGTAGTGGGAGCCTGTGAGGAGTGTTTTGAGTTGTACAGGACTACCCTGCGTATCCGTATCGGGTTGTGCACCGCGATAGATGCCCACCACATTACCTACAGCGTCAGTGCTCACCTCATCAAATCCGGCTTCATGCATCAAGACCCGTAGTTCTGCCGCCGTCTGGATGTGCGCTGGCGTGAGATAAGTACAAGTAAGCTGATTTTTGGCAGCCCATTGCGGCTCGCTGAACTGAGCGAGTCGTTCAGACCAGTCCATAATACTTTTACCTGAATTCAACATATTCGTCGATCTCATTAATGTGCTGCAATAGGTGGCATTAACGCCAGTTGCATATCGGTTAGCGATGAATCTAATTGAAGATTAGATTCAACGTTGTTCAAGTGTTTTTCCATTACTTGGCCAGCTAATTCAACATCCTTACTTTCAATTGCACTGAGTAATTCGAGATGTTCGTTGGACGAATGCTCAGCTGACCGGCTGGTTTGATACAGCATAATAGCCAGTGTTGTTCGCGATATAAGCTGACCCAAAACTTCAACTAGAACCTTATTACCCGTTAGTTGAGCAATCAGAACATGAAAATCTGCGAGCAATCTGGAACGACCGCGAATATCTGATTGCAAGCAAGCCTGTTGCTCAACTTTGAGGTGATCGCGCATTAGCTTGATATCGACTTTTGTTGCGGATCTGGTGAAATCTTTGATCATCGCTACTTCAATAAAACGCCGAATGGAGAAAATCTCTCTTGTTTCCTGAACCGAGGGCATAGCAACCGAAGCACCCTTTGCGGGCTCTAGCTTGACGAGACGCGCCCTCTCCAGTCGAATCAAAGCCTGCCTGACGATAGTGCGGGACACACCAAACATCGTGGCAAGATTTTGTTCGACTAATTTTGTACCTGCAGCAAGACGATGTTCAATAATGGCGTCTGTGATCGCAGCGGCGACCTTGTCGGTCACACTACTCAGGGATGGGTCAGCAGGCATCATGGCTAATCGTGGATCGAAGACAAAAACTGCTTGAGCTCTGCAGTCTGGGGGCTGCCAAATAACTCAGCTGGCGAGCCTATTTCGTGCACACGTCCCTGATGCATGAATACGACCCGATCGCTGACCCGGCGGGCGAAACTCATTTCGTGTGTCACCATCAACAGGGTCATACCCTCCTCAGCCAAGCTTTCGACTACGCGCAATACTTCACCTACCAGCTCTGGATCCAGTGCAGAGGTGATCTCATCACACAGCAGCACAGACGGGCTCATCGCAAGCGCACGTGCAATCGCCACACGTTGCTGCTGACCACCCGACAACTGATCCGGAAAAGCCTCGAATTTATCGCTCAAACCAACACGTTCAAGCAGTTTTTGAGCGCGTGCGCGTGCTTGTTCGGCAGTTTCCTTTTTAACCAGTGTGGGTGCAAGCATGATGTTGCGTCCGACCGTTAAATGCGGAAACAGATTAAAACTTTGAAAAATCATTCCAACGCGTTGACGCAAAGCGCGCATCGCCTGCGAATCGTGATGCAGTAACGGCAATTGATCCACACTGAGAGAGCCGTCATCAAAGGCCTCCAGTCCATTGATACAGCGCAGCAGTGTGCTTTTGCCCGAGCCGCTTTTACCGATGATGGCGATCACCTCGCCCGGTGCGACATGCAGATCAATACCTTTTAATACTTCGTTACTACCAAAGGATTTACGCAAGGCGCCAATCTGAACGATAGCAGGTGCGGCTTTAGTTTCAATTCCTTGCATGGAGTTTTCCTTCGAGTGAGCGTGCATACAGGCTAATCGGATAGCACAACACGAAATAGAGTAAGGCGACACAGCTATAAACAAGGAAAGGCTTAAAAGTGGCGTTGGTGATCATAGTGCCAGCCTTAGTCAGTTCGATAAAACCAATCAATGAGGCGAGTGCTGTGCCTTTTACAACTTGAACGAGAAAACCTACCGTGGGGGGGATCGCGATTTTGACTGCCTGGGGCAAAATCACGTACTGCATTTGTTCGCGAAAATTAAGCGCGAGACTTTGCGCGGCCTCCCACTGACCTTTCGCAATAGAGTTGACACAACCGCGCCAAATTTCCACTAAAAAGGCGCTTGTATATAAGGTCAACGCCAGACTGGCCGCCACCCAGGGCGAGAGCTCCACACCAAATAAAGCTAACCCAAAGTAAGCCAGGAATAGCTGCATCAGGAGCGGTGTCCCCTGAAATAACTGCACATAGCATGAGACAAAAGTTTCAGCACCACGGAGCTTAGACATACGCAGCACAAGCAACCCCACGCCTACCAGGCCACCGCCTACAAAGGCGACAACCGACAGCGCGATGGTCCAGCGCATAGCGAGTAAGAGATTGCGAAAAATATCCCAAAGTGTGAAATCAACCACGGCGCGCTCCAAAAAAATAACGAGGGCCTGCCCAGTTCAGTAACGCGCGCACACTGATAGAGAGCAAAAGGTAAATCACCGTTGCAACGATATAGGCTTCAAAGGCACGGAAATTGCGACTTTGAATCAGGTTTGCAACAAAGCTTAGTTCTGGGGTTGAGATTTGTCCGCAGACAGCGGACCCCAGCATGACGATAATGATCTGGCTCACCAGCGCAGGCCAAACTTTTTTAAGCGCAGGGGGCAAAATAATGCGCGTAAAAATCTGAAAACGATTAAGCGCCAGGCTTAAACCCGCCTCAATCTGGCCTTTGGGGGTCGCCTGAATGCCAGCCCGGATAATTTCTGTCGCGTAGGCACCGAGATTAATCACCATCGCGATGATAGAAGACGTCTCAGGACTGAGCTTGATCCCAAGGATGGGCAAACCGAAAAAAACAAAAAACAACTGCACGATGAAAGGTGTATTGCGAATGAATTCGACATAAATGCCGGCGACCCATTTCAACCAGGTCGGTCCACTCAATCTTGCCCAGGCAAACGTCACCCCCACCACCACACCGATCACAGCAGAAATAGCTGTGAGTCCAAGCGTCCATAGCACGCCGGAGACCAGCAACGGCCACTGGGAGAGTACGGATAAAAAATCTAACTCGATACGCACAGTCAATTTCCTGATTCAATACTGTCCAGCATCAGTCTGCCGGACAGCGAACAAACGCAACATTACTTAGGCAACTCACCTGCTGGACGTTTTAGCCATTTTTCGCTCAACTTATTGATATCACCTGAGGCAATGCCTGCAGCAATAATTTCATTGACCTTATTGCGCAAGGCATCTTCACCTTTAGCAACACCGACAAAATTAGGACTTTCTTTGAGAAGCAGTTTGAATTCCGTTTGCATTTGCGGAGTACGCTGCATCATGTTTTCAGCAACGGATACCCCCGTCGCAACAAGATTCACTTGACCAGAGGTGTATGCGGAAACAGTAGCGTTATTGTCTTCAAAACGCTTTAAATCAGCTTTTTCAGGGGCGACTTTGGTCAGTTCAGTGTCCTCTAGCGCACCACGTGTCACGCTAATAGACTTACCAGCCAGATCTGCAAAGTTTTTAACCGTTATGCTTTTAGGACCAAAAACGGCTTGAAAATATGGCGAATATGCAGAAGTAAAGTCAATCACAGCCATACGCTCTGGATTTTTACCAAGCGTCGAAATGACGAGGTCTGCACGTTTAGTCTGTAGATAAGGAATCCGGTTAGCGCTTGTCACCACAACCAGATCAACTTTTACCCCTAACTTTTGCCCAATGTAGTTTGCCATGTCCACATCCAGCCCCTGAGGCTTTAAATCTGGACCAACAAAACCGTAAGGAGGAAAATCTGTTGGGATCGCAATTTTGATCTCTTTCGATTTCATCACATTATCTAAAGCGTTTTGCGCCTGCACATTGCCTGCGACGCTCAGACCAAGCGACACAACAGCACAAGCTATAAAAAATGAACGCTTCGAACTTTTAAAAACACCAACATGAGAAAAATTTGATTTAAACATTACAGTCTCCATTTTTGTATGCAATATCGTATACAAAATAAAGAAAAGTTACGACTGAGGTAAACCCTAGTCAGTGAGTAAAGAAAGGCTTTGCTCAACTAAATCAAAGCCCTACGTAAAAATTAATAGGTTTTATAAGGCAAGAATTTGCCAGACAGCACGACGTTGACGCGATCACCTTTTGGATCTGGCTCACGCTTGATATCCATTGAGAAATCAATTGCGCTCATAATGCCGTCGCCAAATTCCTCATGAATCAATTCTTTGATCGTTGTGCCGTAGACGCTAACGATTTCGTACCAGCGATAGATCAGTGGATCGGTAGGCACCGATGAGCGCAAAGACCCTTTGTACGGTACCACTTGCAAAAGCTTGACCGCCTCTGGAGGCAAAGCGAAGGTTTTACCGATCAGGGTAGCCTGCTCTTTTGTCAGTGTCATTTGACCTAAACAGGCCGCCGTCACCCACTCTTTGGAGAGCTTAAGTTTTTTGGCGACGTCGCCCCACTTGATGCCCTTTTGAATCTTGGCCGAATAAATCAGATCTGTCACGTCTTCGCGTGTCATGGGTTTGGCGATTGCCTTGGATGTTGCCATGTCTATCTCCTGAGAAAAATTAAGCGGCGGCAAAGGTCTTGGACCGATGTACCAAAAAGTCGATTAAATGATTACGTAATTCATAAAACTTCGGGTCGTGATGCATCGTGGCGCGTGTGCGGTCGCGCGGCAACGGGTTGGATACGATTTCAGCGAGTACGGCACGCGGACCATTGCTCATGAGAAATATTTTGTCTGAAAGTAAAATCGCTTCATCGACGTCATGGGTGATCATGAACACAGTCTGCTGTGTCTGACGCACGATCGTCACCAGCTCGTCCTGAATATTGCCACGGGTGAGTGCGTCAAGCGCACCAAACGGCTCGTCCAGTAACAACATCTTGGGTTGAATGGCAAACGCACGCGCGATACCCACACGTTGTTTCATACCGCCAGATAATTGCGAAGGCTTTTTGTTCTCAGAGCCTTGCAGGTGCACCATGTCAATAAACTGCTGCACATGCGCATCGACTTGTGACTTATTCCAGTCCGGCCATTTTGATCTGACCGCAAAGGCGATATTGCCGTGCACTGTCATCCAGGGCATCAGGGCGTGCGACTGAAACACGACGCCGCGATCAAGGCTTGGCCCGTTAATCTCACGTCCGTCCACAAAGGAATGGCCCGCGGTGGGTTCTTCCAGTCCAGCCAGCACATTCAAAATCGTTGTCTTGCCGCAGCCGGAATGACCGATAATGCAAACAAAATCACCTCGATCAATTTCAAAATTCACATCATCAAAAACAACCAGCTCTCCTGCTCCACCTGCTGCTGGAAATGCTTTGCGTAGGCCCTGCACTTTCAGGAATCCTTCTGTCATGATCAATCCCTGTAAGTGACGGCGCGCTGCAGACGTGCGAAACACATATCAAGCAACATCCCGATGACACCGATCAAAAACACGGCGACTAAAATATTTGAGATGGAAAGATTATTCCATTCGTTCCAGACAAAATAGCCAATCCCCGTGCCGCCAACCAGCATCTCAGCCGCCACGATCACCAGCCAGGCTATACCGATTGAGATCCGCATACCCGTCATGATCGTTGGCGCCGCGGCAGGCAAAATCACCAGCATTGCTTTACGCAAGGGCTTGACTTCGAGCGTGCGGGAAACATCAATCCATTCTTTGCGAACGGCAGCAACACCGAAAGCTGTATTAATCAGCATGGGCCAGATAGAGCAAATAAAAATCACAAAAATCGCTGAAACGTTCGAGTCTTTCAGCGTAAATAATGCAAGCGGCATCCAGGCCAAGGGGGAGATTGGTTTGAGTACCTGGATGAACGGGTCGAGCGCATTGAATATCAGCCTGGACATACCGATTACAAAACCCAGCGGGATTGCAACTAGCGCAGCAAGTCCAAAACCTAGTGCGACCCGGGATACCGACCAGGCAAGCTGTATCCCGATTCCCTTGTCGTTCGCCCCGCGATCATAAAAAGGATTGGAGAGCTGTTCGACTAGTTTTTTACCCACTTCGACCGGAGTAGGAAAGCTGGATTTCTGCCCCGTCGCGGCGGCAGCCCCCACCAGTTTTGCATACTCGTCGTCTACAACTTGTGCGCCGCCGGTTGAAGGCATGGAAGCAATCTGCCAAATCATCAGGAACACGCCAAGGATCAGGATAGAAAGCAAAAGTGAACGGATTTTTTCACGACCCAGCATATGTATTAAGTCCTTTTAATAGCAAAGCTGTCCAAGTACTCTTTGGGCTTGGCTGGATCAAATGTTTTACCCATAATCACAAACGTTTTCGTGGACGTCGCAGGCGCTTTAAAGCCGGCCTGCTCCATCGCGCGTCGTGCATCCGTTGCAAGGAATACTTCGCGTGCGATTTTCTGATAATCAACGTCGCCCTTAACCTGTCCCCAGCGTTGCATTTGCGTCATGATCCAGACGGCGAATGACTCCCAGGGAAAAGGATCAAAGCTCACACGATCCGGTACTTTTTTGACCGCGCCAAGTCCATCTGCAAACGTGCCTGTCAATACTTGTTCGACAACGGTAAGTGGCTGATTCAAATAATTGGGTGTGGCAATGGCCGCCGCAATTTCTTTACGGTTTTCTGCTTTTTGCGCATAGGCTGTTGCCTCGACAATCGAGCGCAACAACGCTGCATACGTATTAGGATTTGTAGTCATGAACTCTTTACTTGCGGCAAAAGTACAGCAAGGGTGACCATCCCAAATATCTTTTGACAAAATGTGCAGAAAGCCTACGCCATCAAACACCGCACGCTGATTCATCGGATCGGGTCCGAGGAAGCCATCGATATTATCCGCACGCAGGTTAGCCACCATCTCAGGAGGAGGAACGACTCTGATCTGTACATCACGATCAGGATCCAGGCCTGCTTCTGCCAGGTAGTAACGCAACAGGTAGTTATGCATCGAGTAATCAAACGGCACAGCAAATTTAAAGCCCTTCCAGTCTTTTGGATTGCGCTTGTCTTTATGCTTGATCGCCAGCGTAATCGCCTGGCCGTTGATGTTTTCGATTGCCGGCACAGTAAAAGGCGTGGCAGTCGCACCCACGCCCATTGAGATCGCGATCGGCATCGGCGAAAGCATATGTGCTGCGTCATATTCTTTATTGAGCGTCTTGTCGCGAATAACTGCCCAGCCCGCTGTTTTTACAACTTCGACATCCAGCCCCTGCTTTTTATAGAACCCCATTGGGTCGGCCATGATGATGGGGGTCGCGCACGTAATCGGAATAAAACCAACTTTCACATTGGTTTTTTCAAGTTTTCCACTGCCTTGTGCAAATGCTTCCTGCGCGGCGGCCAACGGGAAAATGGAAGAAATCGCGGCGAGCGCGGTAGGTGTACCAACAGCCTGCAAAAAACGACGGCGCATGCTGTCTTCGGGGAATATCGCACGCATGACAGCTTGCTCGACCACACGAGCATTCATGGCATCAGAACTTGTCTCCAGCTTGCGTGAGCGGCTCGCCTCATGCTCCGCCGCAGAGGCATGCTGACCGCATTCACAACGCAGGCGGATGGAGGAATTAAATGGATCTGAAAACAATGACATGATGGATACCCTCTATATGTGGACCGACATATGGAGGGATACGCAAATAGCATGCCAAGTTATAAGGAGGGCTTATAAAGCGTTGAAAAATACAAACTGTATACCGCGCTGTAGACATTAAAAAAGAACTGCAGTCGTCCAAATGCACCAAATCAGTGCCTTTATATTCAATTAAAAATAGCGCGAAGCACTACTTCGAAGCAATAATCCCAACTTTGGGCATGGCTGTAAAGATGCGCACGGTCAGAAAAGTTCAAGTAATACAGGCTGATGGTCAGATGCCTGGGTGATCTGATTCACAGCTAAAGATCTCACCCTATGTTTAAGTGATTCACTGACAAAAAAGAAATCACAACCGACAGGTTCAGGGCCATAGGTTCGGTCAAATAAACGGAATGTCGCCGGGTACGGTGCCTCCGGGTGCAAAACATTCCAGCTATTGAGCAAATCAAATCCTGAACCTTGCTCAAGCATGGCTGCGTGTTCAGGCGAGTCCTGTTCAAAATTAAAATCACCGCACAAAACCGTATCAAGCGTATGTGCTTTAGCTTGATAGGGTGTGCCAGCCATCACCTGAGGCGGAAAAGCAGCAAGTGCGCTGCACTGACGATGCCAGTCACGTAAGGCAGTTGCCTGCGCGCGACGCGCCGCATCACTATAAAACTCAAGATGGCTCGTCATCACCCTGACAGGTCCCCAGAGTGCCTCTACAGTCAGCACCAGGCATGCGCGAGGCATACTCAGCACATTCGCAGTCTCCAGGGACTGCGGAGCTGGATTTGGATAAGGCAATGCAACATGCTGCACCTGGTGCACGGGCAGGCGTGTGGCGATGAGATTACCGAATTGCTGACGATAGGTGCCGCAAGGTGAGAGCTCATCCACAGCAGCACAAAAAAACACCTGAAACCCAGGGAGTAATTTTGCCAATGCTGCGGGCTGATCAGGCGCAGTCGCCCCTGTCAACTCTTTGAAATTGATGGCAACCTCTTGCATGCAAAGCACATCAAAGTCAGCCATCTCGCGCGCAACTTGCACAACGCGCGCGATATCGACAACCTCATCCAGACCTTTAAACCACTGGGTGTTGTAGGTAATGATTTTCATTTGATCCCCGCACGCATGAAG
>CAINDJ010000268.1 GCA_903847325.1 uncultured beta proteobacterium
TGGATGCCTTCACTTGCACCAACGGAAACTTTTATCCAGTTAACATGGACCTTATCGGTAAACTGAACACGTTCTCTAACAAAACAAGTTGAAAACCGGCGTATGCAACGGGCGATACCTGCCGGTCATAGCCCTCATATTCTCACTGAGCGGCGTACAAGCACAAACGAATACAGTTGCCTACCCAGAGAAAGCTATTCGTATTGTTGTGCCCTTTGTAGCGGGTGGAGGCGGTGACTTCATTGCCCGCGCCTGGGCAGATAAACTTTCAGAGACGCTTAAACAACCTGTCATTATTGACAATCGGGGTGGAGGCAACACCGTTGTAGGCACGGACATCGTCGCCAAAGCAGCTCCCGACGGCTATACCTTGCTGTTAGTCAGCCCAAGCATTGCCACTAACCCTACGCTGCTCCCCAACTTACCCTATAAGACACCGGAGGATTTCACTCCGGTTGGTTCTGTCATTACCTATGCAATGGGACTGGGTGCTCGCGCCACGCTCCAAGCCAGTTCGATTCAGGATATGTTGAGTTACGCACGACAGCACCCTGCAAAACTCGCTATGGCGACGTCTGGGGAAGGCTCGGCCACGGATCTGGCAGCGGAATTATTCAAAGCAGCGACCGGTGCCGATTTATTGATCGTTCCGTATAAAGGAGCAGGCCAGGGTGTGCTCGATGTGGCGAGCGGCCACGTTGATCTGTTATTTACGGGTATGTCTCAGCTTAAACCGCACTTAGATAGTGGTCGAATCAAACTACTGGCGACTTCAGGGCGCGATCGACTGAAATCAGCACCAGAAATCCCCACAATCGCCGAGCAAGGTGTGACTGATTTTGAGGCTGTGGTCTGGTGGGGAATCCTTGCGCCAGCAGGGACACCGGATAGCATTATTCAAAAAATCAATGCTGCTTTGGCTAAAAGCCTATCTCACCCGGACGTCACAAAACGCCTGGCAGTCATTGATGGAGAAGTCAGGCTTTCATCATCGAAAGAGTTTGAACTTTTTTTGAATGATGAAATCAAGAAGTGGGGGAAATTACTTAAACCCTCAGCACAAAAATAATGGAACTGACATGAATAAAGCATGGTTCAAGCCATTGAGCATCGTCCTGCAAAGTACCTTTGCCGTCTGCGCAGGTTTGACAGCCACGACATCTGACGCGCAAACAGGCGTCTATCCTGATCGGGCCGTACGCATCATCGTTCCCTTTGCTGCAGGGGCAACGCTTGACTTGATGACGCGCGCAGTTGGGCAGGCACTGTCCGTGGAAATCAAGCAGCCTGTCATTGTTGAAAATAAAGCCGGGGCAAGTGGCATTATCGGTGCGGAGGCCACCGTTAAGTCCGATCCCGATGGCTATACCTACATGATGGCGCCGTTTAGCGTACTTGCTGTCAACCCAAGCCTGCATCCAAATCTGCCTTATGACCCGCTTAAGGATTTTGTACCCGTCGCTCACGTCGCAGACGCGCCCCACATACTGATCGCGAGCGCTGCATTACCTGTCAAAACACTCGCGCAATTAAAAACTTATATTGCCGACAACCCAGGTAAAGTCTCCTATGCCTCGGCTGGCGCGGGGAGCTCAGCGCACCTGGCGACAGAAGTGATGAATTATCAGTATGGCATCACAATGACACACGTCCCCTACAAGGGCACAGCTCCCGCTTATAACGACCTGATTCCGGGTCGTGTTGCGGTGATGATCGATGGTGCTGCAGCGGCTTTGCCCAGGATTCAGTCCGGATTAGTCAACCCTTTGGGCGTGACCAGTGCAAAGCGCATCGCAATCCTGCCTGACGTGCCAACCCTCGCTGAAGCGGGTATTACAGGGTATGAGGTCAATCCCTGGTATGGACTGGTTGCACCGAAAGGGACACCTGCCGACCGTATATTGATCATCAACACCGCCATCAAAACGGCATTGAATACTCAGGAATTAAAGAAGAAGTTTTCTGACATGGGGCTCGATGCCGTCGGTGATGATCCCCAGACATTTGGTGCATTCATGAAAACTGAAGTCGCAAAATGGAAACAAGTCGTTCAAGACGCACACGTACAGGCTAATTAAATGAAACAAGATCAACGCTTATCAGGCAAGGTTGCCATTATTGTCGGCGCAGGACAAGAGCCTGGCGAAACAATCGGCAATGGACGCGCCGTTGCGCAAAGATTCGCCGAAGAAGGCGCAACGCTACTTTTGGTGGATATCAACAAAGAGCATGCTGACGCAACCATGGCAGCCATTGCGCCATACCAAAGCACGGCCTCGGTCTTAATTGCCGACATCACCAACGAAGAAGACTGTAAAAAAATTGCATCGACCTGTGTAGAACGATATGGCCGCATCGACATCCTGCATAATAATGTTGGTCGCTCGCAAGGCGATCGTAAAACCGTCGATCTCGACGTTGCAGCCTGGGATGCCATCATGGGCTTAAACCTGCGCGGTATGTTCATGACATGCAAACATGTGCTGCCGGTGATGATCAAGCAAAAAGCTGGCAGCATCATTAATATTTCATCAACGTCTTCGCTGGCCGCGCGCCCCACCCTGACCTATAAAACAAGCAAAGGTGCGATCAATACAATGACTCAGCACATCGCCATGGAAAATGCCGCTGCGGGTGTGCGCGCCAATGCTATTTTGCCCGGGCTGATCGACACACCGATGGCGATCGAGCGACGCGCGCGAGAAACTGGGGTGCCACGCGAGGAAATTCGCGCGCAGCGCGACAAACTCGTACCCATGGGATATATGGGTTCGGCCTGGGATATCGCGAATGCCGCGGTGTTTCTTGCCTCCGATGAATCAAGATACATCACAGGAGTCCTGCTCCCGGTAGATGGCGGCCTACTCGTCAAACGAGGTTAAGTCGCTGGCTGGGTATTAGCTGAATGATTTAAGTAAGCATAATTTTTTAAAATATATACTTTTTGGTAAACAATATGCGCAGCAAACTATTTGTGCCCGGCTCCAGACCTGAACTATTTGACAAAGCACTCTCGAGTCAGGCAGATGGTCTTTCATTTGATCTTGAGGATGCCGTAGCAGATACAAAAAAAGGCGAAGCCAGGAAAACGCTACAACAATGGATGCAGATGCCGGCAGTCATGTCGAGCAATAAGTCCATCATCGTGCGTGTGAATGCCATGGATACAAAATATTTTGCTGATGATATTACCTGTGTGGTGCAAGGTGGGCTGGACGTGATCAATCTGCCAAAGCCAGCCAGCGTTCAGGCAGTCCTTCAAGCCGTGCAAGCCATTGAACACGCCGAACGAACAAATGGCGTGAACCTCGATGGTAAAAATCCAGTCAGATTACTGCTGAACATCGAAACACCCACAGCCCTGCGCCAGGCGTATGAGTTAGCCAGCGCGCACCCCCGCGTCATGGGCCTGCAACTTGGACTTGCTGATCTGTTTGAACCCATCGCAATTTCTCGCAAAGAACCCTTCGCGATCCGTTACGCAATGATGCAGGTAAAGTTTGCGGCCGCCGAGGCGGGCATTGAGGCCTTTGATGGCGCCTATGCAGACATTAACAATACGGAAGGATTCATCGCCGAGGCACAGTTTGCTGCGAGCATTGGTTTTGCGGGAAAAAGTTGTATCCACCCAAGTCAAATCACCTTCACAAACGAAGCTTTCAGACCCAGCGATGCAGCCATCGCACATGCGTTGAAGGTGGTTGAGGCTGCTCGCGAGGCGGATGCTTTGGGCATCGGCGCTTATGTCGTGGATGGAAAAATGATTGATCCGCCATTTTTCAAAAGTGCGCAAGCACTGGTTGCAACGGCCAAGCGTCTGGGGCTTATTGCTTGAGCCCGTTGATCAAATCGTCTTCTACCATTAGAGATCCAGCCAGCGCGCATGGCTTGCTGGTGCGGTTAATTTGCGGGTTGATCGCGGCACTTGGCATCCTGGTCTATGGATTGGCGCATGCCCAATCAGTAAAACCATACCCAACAAAACCCGTCACCATTTTGGTGGGAAGCGCTGCGGGCGGGTCGAACGATACGTTTGCTCGTGCGCTTTCAAAACCGCTACAAGAACTGCTTGGGCAATCTTTCATTGTCGAAAACAAACCCGCTGCGGGCGGAGTTCTGGCGAATAATATCCTGGCTAAATCGGCGCCAGATGGCTATACCATCGCAGTGGTCTCCTCGACCTTCACCACGGGTGCGGCGATCCGTGACAATCTCCCTTACGATGCAGTGGAAAGTTTCACCCCTGTCGCGATGCTTGCCAAAGGCCCGCTTCTGCTGACGGTCGGCAAGCGAACGCCTTTTAACAACATAGCTGAGTTAGTCGCTTACGCACGCCTGCACCCGGGGAAATTAAACTATGGCACCTCGGGCGTTGGCAGCATCAACCAGTTTGCAACAGAATTGTTCGCAGATGCGGCCCATATATCATTGACGCACGTGCCTTACAAAGGGATGAACCCTGCAATCACTGATTTGATTGGCGGGCAAATTGATATGCTGATTGCCAGCGCGCCCTCCTTGCTCGGTCAGGTCAACAGCCAAAAAATTCGAGCACTTTCAGTCACGACAGCAAACAGGTCTGAAGTCATACCTGAACTACCCTCGGCGTCAGAGCTCGGTTATCCGCAAAGCGCTGTCGATCTGTGGTGGGGAGTACTGGCTCCGGCTGGAACACCTCCCGATCTGATCGAAAAGCTGAATCAGGCAATCAACCATGCGATTTCCTCCCAGACGATGCGGGATTTTTTCCTCAAAGAAGGTGCGAGCCCAGCGCCCTCATCATCGGCTTTGTTCAAGATGCTTATCCACGATGAAATTAAAAGATGGAAACACGTTGCACAGATTGCCAATATCCAGGCAGATTAACTCATGACCCAGTCTCAACATACAACAGCCTCCCCTGATTCCACCGCAGACTCCGTGCTGCCTCCCAGAACAGGCGCTAAAGGCCCACTTTCCGGCATTCGCGTGCTCGACTTGTCGGCCTATATAGCAGGACCTTATGGCTGCTCACTCCTTGCTGATCAAGGCGCAGAGGTCATTAAAATTGAACCACCAGCAGGCGATAATCTGCGCAAATATCCCAGTACGCTTGAGGCGGAAAGTCGCGCATTTCTGGGGGTAAATCGCAGCAAACTTGGCATCATGCTTGATCTGAAGTCTCCTCAGGACCACGCCAGGCTGATGAGTCTGATCACCACCGCTGACGTGCTGGTGCATAACTTCAGACCTAGCGTGGCGCCACGATTAGGCATCAGTCATGCACAACTTCATGCGATCAATCCACGACTGATTTATTGCGCAGTGAGTGGATATGGCGAAACCGGCCCTCTCAACGAAAAAGCTGGCTACGATCAAGTGCTGCAAACCATGACGGGGATGTGCGCACTGCAAGGAAAAAAAGAAGGCCCCCCTGAAATTCTCTATGGTTCGATTGTTGACTATTACGCCAGTGCGCTAGTTGCCGCTGGCGTGTCCTCGGCACTGTTTGAGCGCTCGCGAAGTGGTGAAGGACAGTTCGTCGGGGTATCACTGCTAAGTGCCGCACTCACGCTTCAATCGGCGCGTCTGATATGGGCCGAGAACGAGGGACGCGATGTTGGACGTGATATGCGCTCGGGCGGCATCACAGGTTTACATCCAACTAAAAAGGGATACTTGTATATTTCGGCCAATACTGCGCACTTCTGGAAGGCCTTATGCCAGAAGGTCGGACTCGTCGACTGGATCGATGATGAACGCTATGATAGTGTGCGAAAACGCGCGCAACATCAGTCTGAAATCATCCCCAAACTGCATCAAGCCCTGAGCCAGCGCAGCGCCCTCGAATGGGAAGCGCATTTTGGTGAGGAAGTGCCCTGCTCCGCATCGAGAACAATTGAGGATATGTTTGATCACCCTCAAGTTCTTTCTCAAGACATGATCACTGAATATGACCACCCGGTTGTTGGTCGGTACCGAGGGCTCAAACGTACGATTAAATTTGACAGGACTCCCGGACCAGATCCATTCACCGCACCGACTCTCGGACAACACAACCATATTGTTCAACAAGAAGTTGACCGCATACAAACACAAAAAAGCAAATCATGAGCATCCCCAATACCTCTGGCACGCAAGCACCTAAACTCCCCGTACCCGCGTATGCCTGTGATGCGCACATGCATATTTACGATTCAAAATTCCCGCAAGCCGCGGATGCCGCAGCACTGCACGCCGCAGCTTCCGTTAATGAATACCGTTTGATCCAAAAAAGGCTGGGCACAACACGTACGGTTGTCGTGACACCCCGCAATTACTACACAGATAATCGCGTGACGCTGGATGCGATCGAACGACTCGGTCGATCCAACACACGTGGTGTCGCGGTATTGCGCGATGATGTCAGCGATGCCAGCCTGCAGACGCTCCATGATGGTGGCATCCGCGGCATTCGTTTTTCGCTCTACACGCCGGCCAATGCGGCCGCGACCTTTGAAATGGTTGAACCACTCGCTGCGAGAATTAAAGCGCTAGGTTGGCACGTTCAATTGCACTGGACCGCGGATCAAATCGCAGCGAACGCTGACATGCTAAAACGAATCGAATCCACGATTGTGTTTGATCATATGGGGCGCTTGCCTCAACCCGCTGGCGTTTCACACCCCGCGCATGCGATTATTAAACGATTGCTTGATCAAGGTAAGACCTGGGTCAAACTTTCTGGCCCCTATCTCGACACAAAACTTGGGCGAGAAGGCAACTATCGCGATATCGACGCGGTTGCGCAAAGCTGGATCGCCGCCAATGAAGACAGGATGGTTTGGGGGAGTGACTGGCCGCACCCGACTGAGCACGATAAACCCGATGATGCTGCGCTCATGGATTTGCTGGGTCGCTGGACACATGACACAGCAATTATTCAAAAAATACTGGTGACAAATCCTGAAAATCTGTACGGCTTTGATCGGCTCTAACATTAAAAAAACCGTGAGACTGAGGTCTCACGATTCAGAAAAATACACACATCGGAAACCATCTCAGACGCGACTGGCCAGCACGCCACGCAAGCGCTGCGCAGACTCTCGCAACATTGTTTCGGTCGTCGCCCAATCGACACACCCGTCCGTGACCGAGCATCCGTAGGTCATTTTGCTCAGATCGGCCTGGATCGACTGATTACCAGCAACCAGATTCGATTCAATCATCACGCCAACGATGGACTTGTTTCCGGCCACAATCTGGCTGACGACATCCGACATCACCAAGGGCTGGAGCTCTGGTTTTTTATAACTATTCGCGTGCGAACAGTCCACCACGATATTGGGGATCAGCTTGGCTTTTTTCATCGCCTCTTCGGCAAGCGAGACGGAGACGGTATCGTAATTGGGACGGCCATCGCCCCCTCTCAACACCAGATGCCCGTAAGGGTTACCTGTTGTGTGCACAATCGAAACCTGACCATCGCCATTAATGCCCAGAAAGCGATGCGGTCTGGCGGCCGAGAGAATCGCGTTAATGGCAATTGAAACATCACCATTTGTGCCATTTTTAAAACCAACAGGGGTTGATAAGCCCGAGGACATTTCACGATGGGTTTGGGATTCTGTCGTCCGCGCGCCGATCGCACTCCAGCTAATCAGATCACCGAGATACTGAGGCGAAATCGGATCTAGTGCTTCGGTACCTGCAGGAAGTCCCAAGGCATTGACCTCGAGCAAAAATTTGCGCGCCAGCGTCATACCCTCGTCAATTCGGAAAGAATCATCCATGTGAGGATCGTTGATATAGCCTTTCCAGCCCACGGTGGTCCGAGGCTTTTCAAAATATACGCGCATAACGATCATCAGTACGTCGGAGACTTCGTCAGCCAGGGTCTTGAGTCGACGTGCGTACTCGAGACCCGCTACAGGGTCATGAATGGAACAGGGGCCTACGACTACAAAACGACGTTTATCCTCCCCTGTCAGGATCTTGTTCAGCGCTGCGCGACCTTTCTCAACCGTTGTAGCAGCGGCCTCGCTCAAGGGCATCTGCGCCTGTATCTCATCAGGCGTAGGCATGGAATGAAAAGCGGCAATATGCAGATTATCAATCGAGGGATGTAAGGCGGAGTTTGTCATGATGTATGTCTGGGGAAAAGGAGGCTCAAAATCTAATTTCTCTATATTCTAGGCTGTCTGCGAAAACAATTCTCGCCTAGCCAACCTGACAGGCAACCGATGACATCCCGAAGCGGCATCTAATACACTTACACAATGAACGCCACCAGAAGAATTGCTCATCTCGACATGGATGCTTTTTTTGCATCAGTTGAGCTATTAAGCTATCCGGAATTGCGTGGCAAGGCAGTGGTAGTGGGCGGCAGAAATGCTGCGGTGACGACATCTGAGGAAAATGGACAGAATCAATTCACCACACTCAACAGATATACAGGTCGAGGCGTCGTGACCACCTCAACCTACGAAGCGCGGGCCTTAGGCGTTTTTTCTGGAATGGGGCTGATGAAATCTGCAGCCCTCGCGCCAGAAGCTATTCTGTTACCTGCTAATTTTGAAGCCTACCGGCATTATTCGCGACTATTCAAATCCGCGGTCGCTACCATCGCCCCTCAGATCGAAGACCGCGGCATAGATGAAATTTATTTCGATTTATCCGATTTTGACGAAGACACTGAAGCGCTCGCAAAAAGGATAAAAGCTGCCGTATTCGAGGCGACCGGCTTGAGCTGCTCAATCGGCATATCACCTAACAAGCTGCTTTCCAAAATCTGCTCTGACCTGGAAAAACCAGATGGGCTGACGATTTTGCAACCCCACCAGATTCAACAGCGCATCTGGCCACTTGCAGCAAAAAAAATCAACGGTATCGGGCCGAAAGCCAATGAAAAACTCGCAACGCTCAATATCTATACGATCGCCGATCTGGCCGCGGCGCCCATTGAGATGCTTGTCAGTCATTTTGGTCGCAGTACGGGCTCATGGCTCAATCAAGTCTCTCACGGCATTGATAACAGGCCTGTTGTCACGTCCTCAGAGCCAAAATCGATTAGTCGCGAAACGACCTTCGAACGCGATTTGCATGTCAAACACCACCGGTCTGCCCTGAGTGAAGTATTTACAAACTTATGCACGCGCCTGTCCGATGATTTAAGGCGTAAAGGGTACGCAAGCCGCACCATCGGTATCAAGCTGAAATTCGCAGATTTTCAAGTCATCACGCGTGACATCACCCTGCCATCCGACATTATTGACGGAGCCGACATCCGTAAGGCGGCGGGCGAATGCCTCAAACGCGTACCACTATTACAACGAATCCGACTCATTGGCGTTCGCGCGTCAAGCCTGTCGCCACTCAGTACTGAGCCCGTCAGGCTGACCCATGAACAAGCGATGCTACCGTTTTAATCAGGCAGAACGGGGCTTTCGCAACGAAAGGAGGAAGAGCCAAAGTTCTACTTATAAGAAAATCACGCATACAACAAAAACGTTATAAGTAAAGAAAAAATGAATCTTTGACCCGCTGGTACCAAGGACCTAGTCTTGAGTGTTCAAGAATATCGCCAGGTCTGTCATGTATCAACCAAACACCTTCGACACAGCTCGTCTTAAAGAGCGTGCGTCCCAACTAGCCGGTCAAATCCAGCGTAATCAGCAAGGATTGCTCAGCGACGACAACCTAAAGCCTTTGCGTCTGCAAAATGGCTTGTATATCCAGCGCCATGCGCCGATGCTGCGTATCGCTATCGCTTACGGGATGCTCAACAGCCAGCAATTAAGGGGATTAGGCGAAGTCGCAAGAAAATATGACCGGGGCTACGGCCACCTCACCACTCGCCAGAACATGCAATTGAACTGGATTTCTCTGGATGACACCCCCAAGGCCTTGGCCGACCTGGCTGAAGTTGGTCTGCATGGTATTCAATCCAGTGGCAATTGTCTGAGAAACATCACCAGCGATGCGCTCGCTGGCATTGCGCCTGAAGAGATTCTGGATCCCAGGCCCTATGCCGAGCTGTTACGCCAATGGAGTACCTTTCATCCTGAACTTTGCTTTCTGCCCAGAAAATTTAAAGTCGCACTCACAGGAACCCCGGAGGATCGGGCATTGGTTCAAGTCCACGACTTAGCCTTTGAAGTTGTCGAGGCTCATCCTGAAGCCGTTTTCCGCGTCAGAGTGGGCGGAGGACTCGGCCGCACACCTATCCTGGGCCCGGTGCTCAAGGAACGACTGGGCTGGCAGGATCTTTTAACTTACACGCACGCGGTCATGCGTGTCTATAACGAATTGGGTCGTCGGGACAACTTAACAAAGGCAAGGATCAAAATTCTTGTCCGGGCTGTTGGTATCGAAGCATTCAGTGCAATGGTCGAAGACGAGTGGTCGCGCCTGCGTCATGGCGTGCACAAACTGACCCAGGCCGAACTCCATCGTGTCAAAGAAGCATTCATCGAACCTGACTGGACACGCGGTCAAACTCTGCCGAATTTGTACGAGCAGTTTGCTGGCGATGCGCGCGACCAATTTAATCACTGGCTCAAACGCAACCGACTGGCCCATCGTCAGACTGGCTACGCTGCCGTGTTGATTCCTTTAAAAGACACCAAACGTGCGCCAGGCGATGCCACAAGCGATGAGATGGATCAGATCGCAGCCATTGCCGACAAATTTAGTCAGGGCTACATTCGCGTCAGCCATACCCAGGATTTCATACTACCTGCGGTCATTGAAAGCGACTTACCTGCCCTTTATCAGGCACTAAAAGCCATTCATCTGCACCATGCGGTAGGTGGGTTGATCGGGGCGATGGTCGCGTGCCCAGGCGGTGATTTTTGCGCACTGGCTAATGCACGATCCATTCCTGTCGCCGAAGATATCGCCAGTCGTTACACCTCACTGGATGCACAAGAAAACATAGGTCCACTCGACTTGCGGATCTCCGGCTGCATGAACAGCTGCGGGCATCATCACGTCGGACACATCGGTATTCTGGGCGTTGATAAAGACGGCGCAGCTTTTTATCAATTGCTGCTCGGCGGGCATTCAGGTCACGGAGCACCCGCTGCACTGGGTACGATTATTGGTCGGGCATTCGCAGAAGATGAAATCGCCGACGCGGTCGAAGAAGTTATCGATACATACCTCGAACACCGTCACGCGGGTGAGACATTTCGCGAGGCAGTCAGCCGGTTGGGTAAAGATGTGTTCGCAACCGCCGCAGATACCATCCGTAAATCAGTCTCTCGCGTGGATACAGAGACGAGCGATGCGGAACTCGGAGCATCAGCATGAAAGTATGGCTGGTTGGAGCCGGTCCGGGTGACCCTGAGCTGATGACACGCAAAGCCTGGCGCATCTTGAATCAGGCCGATGTTGTCATGCACGATGCGCTGATGGATGTCGAGGGCATGAAAGAGGCCGCACCCGATGCGAAATGGGTAGAGGTCGGAAAAAGAAATGGTCAGGCATCGGTTGAGCAAACCTTCATCTGTCGCGCACTGATTGGCTATGCCAGGCAAGGATTGAACGTTGTACGTTTAAAAGGTGGCGATCCAGGCATATTTGGTCGCGTCACGGAAGAAATTGAAATCTGTCGTGCCAATAATATCGAAATTGAAATCATTCCTGGTGTGACGGCCGCTTGTGCGGCGGCCGCCGATCTGCAAGTCAGCCTGACGCTGCGCGGCGTATCCAGAAGTGTCGTCTTTGCAACGCCTCGCGTGGGACGTCGTGAATCAGCGAATAACCATGAATGGCTAGCGTCCGCGATAGCCGCTCAGACTACCGTGCTGTATATGGCTGGCGAACAAGCTGCGCAGATTTGCCGCACTTTGATCGAAGCCGGAAAACCAGGCGATACGCCGATATGTATCGTTGAGTCTGCCAGTCGCAAAGGGATTAGGCTGAAGTCTACGCTCGCGGCAGTCGCGCGTGATGGACTCGCCACCTACAGTGGCCCCGTCAGTTTACTCATTGGACAGGCTCTCGCACTCGCACAGATTGAAACTCCCCTAGCCTTCTCACTGGATACGGCCGTCGTTGCCACAGAGAATGAAACGACCTCGGCTCGGCTATGCGATCTCGCATTCGGCTGACCGAAAACAGGAACAAACAATGAACGCTTCTACTCCGACAGATCTGTTAACAACCGATTCAGTTTTAATTTTTGATTTATCAGGAAAACGCGTTGTCGACGCATTGCGCCCGACTCAAATCATTGAGCCCGCAAAACTAATCGCCTCTGATAGCGGTCAATCCATGACTGAAAAAATCCAGCAAATCAAAGACGCAACCACGGCTGCTGATGTGATTGGTATCAAGTTCGATAAGTTTGCTGACGGCCGCTCTTATTCCATCGCAGCCCGGCTCAGAGAGGCAGGTTACGCGGGTGCGTTGCACGCGTTAGGGGATATCAATCAGGAATTGGTATTCATGTTGAAACGCGTAGGTTTTACGCATTTTCATTTGCCTGACCCAGGCTCAGCCGAACTCGCGCCGCACATCCTGGAGCCTTTTGCCGGCTATTACCAGGCCGCTCAGGATGGCTCACAAGCCCCCTGGCAAAAACAAGCTTGAGTCATAACAGCTTTAATCAGGGCATCCTGGCGCGCTGGCAACGCGGGATGCCTGGATTGTTTAACGTTGAGCAATATTGAGAATATGCGTCAGCTCGGCTGCCGCGGCAGTATCTGCAATCAACGTAACGGCATAAACCATGCATCCAATGACTAGCGCACGATATAACTGCTGTATGTAATTTTTAGTTTGCATAATGAGCCTCGTATATTCAGGGCAGCGCGTTTCTTGTGTTGAATGACAAGAAACTGCGCCATGAATCACATCGTATCGGCATGTCATGCGAAACAGAACGATCTATTTCTTATTTTCTTATTGCTTATTAACTTAGGCGGTTTCAAGTACGAAGTGCAACTTTGATTAACTGAGTGAAGTGGCTGAGAATGTTCTAGTATTCAAAGCTTCTTGACCGGCCAGTCGAAGATTGCCATGACCTATAAACATCTCAGCCAAGCTGAACGTTATCAGATTTCCGCCCTTATGAAAGCAGGACAGAACCTCCAGGCTATTGCCCAGATACTGGGTCGACATAAGTCGACGATCAGTCGGGACGTTTTGCGTAATTCTTGTTTACGGGGCTATCGACCGAAACAAGCAGATATGCTTTGCCAGCAAAGAGCTCAAACCTTCCGTAATGACTCGCAAATTGATGCATCGACGTTAGATTTGGTTGCTCGGCAATTGAATATCCAATGGAGTCCCGAGCAAATTGCCGCGCCCTTGCCGATCAGCCATGAA
>CAINDJ010000269.1 GCA_903847325.1 uncultured beta proteobacterium
ATCATGGCTGACCCTCAGTCCTATGTCATCACAGGTTTAATTATTTCCTCCAAAGAAAAAGCGGCACTGATTCGTACGGATTTCCGTGAAAATTTCATAGTGAAAATTGGCGATGCATTGGGTAATCAAGGTGGAATCATTTCAGAAATTGATGCCAATGGCATCGTTGTCACTCAAGCTGAGGGCAAATTAAGGCTTTACCTGCAAACGAATCCGGGAGCATCGGCGCCCGCATTCGATCCAATGAAACCTGGCGCACCTTCGGTAGGTAAATAATGCTACTCAATACAAAATTTTCTAAACGCCACCTAGTTCTGTTGTGCCTCACGGCACTTTCTGGCTGTCAGTCACTCCCCCCGCCATCTGATGCGCAGATGCGTGAGCAAATGGCAATGAAGCCTGAGCAAATCATGGCTCAACTTGCACCCAAGACCCAAAAAACTCTCGAGTTAGGGCCAAAAATCGAACGTCAGTCTAACGACACGCTTGATAAGCAACGACGCAGTTTCATTGATGAGTCCTACAGAACAGAAGATGGTAATTGGAAATCCTTCAATACGAGTTTGAACTTTGTCGATGTAGACATCAGGGAAGTCGCGCAAGCACTGACTAAAGTCTCAGGTGTAAATATTCTGGTGGGAGACGAAGTCGATGCAACCGTTACCGTAAAAATTGACAATGTCCCCTGGGATAAAGCGCTCGATAATATTTTGCGTATTAAAGGACTTTCTAAGAGCATCGATCCCGAAGCAAATATCATCCGGATCCAGAGGCCTGAAACTTTACTTGCCCGGGATGAATTCGAACGTAAGCGTCTGGAAGAGCTTGCAAAACAAGTCGCAGCAAAAAGGATCATCAGCAAGCAGGTCACTGAAATATTCAGGCTTTACTACACTAAGCCTCAGAGACTGAAGGCTCAACTTGAGCAGATTTTTGGTGGAGCGGCCTTAGGAGCAGCTGCCGCACGAATCCCTGGCAGTATGATTGAAATTACAACCGATGAGCGGACAAATTCAATCGTTGTGAAAGGCACAATTCCAGAAATGGAGCTTGCCAGCAAACTGATTTCGAAAATGGATGTGCGTACACAGGAAGTGCTGATCGAGGCTTTTGTCGTGGAAGCTTCAGATAATTGGCAATCTGAACTAGGAACACGTCTTGGACTGTTCACCTCATCAGGCACCAACCCTTATTCGGTTGGGGGCACAGCGGGCGGTCCAATCACTTCCCCTCAAAGCGTCACCCTTGGCGGAGCAGCGAATAACGCAGGAACATTATTCAATGGTGCAGTCGCAGGAGCTCCATTTGGTCTCGGCTATTTATACAGCACGAGTACGACGGCACTCAAAGTTGAACTGAGTGCGATGGAAAACCTAGACTTGCTGAAAATTGTTTCTAACCCGCACGTTTTCACAATGGATAATGAAGAGGCCATTGTTATTGACGGTACTCAAATTCCCTATCCAGTAGCTGGAGTAGGACCGAATCAGATTACTTACGAATTCAAAGACGCAGCGCTTAAATTGACTGTCACGCCTACGATCGTCGGTGACGGCAACATCTATTTGAGTATGGTGGTCAATAAGGACTCGCCAGATTACTCGACGAATCCGCCGGCCATTCAAAAACGGGAAGTACGAAGCAAACTTCTGATCAAAGACGGAACGATTGCCGTAATCGGTGGCATTTACGACCAGTCAAAAGAAAACAATGTTGTAAAAATTCCTGGACTGGGAGACATTCCAATTATTGGGCCACTCTTTCGATACACAAGAAAAGCCGACAAGAAAAGAGAACTACTTATCTTTATCGCTCCTAAAATGCTGAACTGAAGATGGCAACCTTTGTAGACTCGTCGCTGGAAATTGCTCGCTTTTGTCTTGACCGAGGCATGATTGATGCTGAGCGTTATAAAAAAGCAGAACTGCAAAGTAACGAAAGCAAAAGGCCGATTTACGACGTACTGATTAGTTTTAATTATGTGAACGACAGCAACGTTAAGGAAACACTGGCGAACTTCCTTGATCTACCTGTGACGGATCTGTCTGTCATCGGCGATCGACTGGATATTTTTCTTGATGCCATCCCTAAACATTACGTAATAGATAACCGGATCATTCCCTTTGAAGTGAACAAGGGTGAGATCAAAGTCGCAATCGCCGAACCAAGTGCCTTACGAAGTATCAGCAGCGTACGTCTGATTACTGGCAAAAAAATTATCGCCTTTGTCATCTCTCCAATCGAAATGGAGAAGGTGCTGGGGGATATGAATAATCATGCCCAGGAAACTGCGCGCGGAACCATCTCAAAAGTAAAAACAAAAAATAAAACGAGCATACAGGCTAAAGACTCCGAGCAAGGTCTGGATAATTTAATTGAACTGACAAAAACAAAATCATCAGCTGGCAATAGTGCGAGCGACGAGCAAGGCGGACAAATTATCCTGTTCGTCAATGCCATGATTTTTGATGCTGTCAAAAAGGGCGCGAGCGATATTCACATCGAGACTTACAAAGACTTATCAACATTGCGCTATCGCGTTGACGGTGTGCTGCACGAATGTGTAGAACTGAAAAAGTTTCTCTTCAATAATTACTCCGCCATCACAACAAGAATCAAAATCATGGCGACGTTAGATATTTCAGAGCGTCGACTGCCACAAGATGGCGCCATCGTGGCCGAGCTCCCCGATGAGCGCGATATCGACCTGCGGGTCTCTGTCTTACCCACTGTATTTGGTGAGCGCATTGTCATGCGGATTCTGGACAGAGGCGGGATTTCTTTTGATCTGGAAAAGCTAGGCTTCCCGGAAAAAGAATATCGGGACGTGATACAGGCGTTTGACTCCTCTCAAGGGATGGTGCTGGTCACAGGACCAACTGGTTCAGGAAAATCTACGACGTTGTACGGCGCACTTAGACGGCTGAACAAACCAGGTATCAATATTCTGACAGCAGAAGATCCTGTGGAATTCACGGTCGAAGGTGTCGGGCAAGTACAGATTCGTGAAGATATCGGACTAGGCTTCTCACAGGCACTCCGATCATTCCTGCGGCAGGATCCAGAGATTATTCTTGTCGGTGAGATTCGCGATAAAGAAACTGCAGATATTTCTATTAAAGCAGCACTGACCGGCCACCTGGTTTTATCAACCTTGCACGCAAATGATGCGGTCAGTACCGTCGTGCGTTTGGTCAATATGGGTATTCCTGGCTATCTGATCGGCGCGGCACTCACGATGGTGATCGCACAGCGTCTGGCACGCAAAATATGCCAAGCCTGCAAAGTACCTGATGAGGGTGATCACGAAGCATTTTTACTAGAACTTGGTTTCAGCCCTGAGCATGCAAAAAATGCTCGTCCCTTCAAAGGTGCGGGATGCCCTGCCTGCAATAAAACCGGCTACAAAGGGCGTCAGGGGATTTATGAAGCCCTCAAGATCACCGATCAGCTGCGCGCCGCGATTATTGATAACCAGTCTGCGTCAAAGTTAAAAGAAATTGCTGAGGCCTCGGGCTTCAGACGTATGCAGGAAATTGGCAGACAAATGGTGCTTGACGGGGTCTTGACCATCGAGGAATATCATAAAAACCTAGTATTCAACTAATCAGCCTATACATGTCAGACTTCGAATGGAAAGGAATTAAAAATACTCAGTACCTGAGCGGTACGGTAGAAGCACTGACGCGTGACGAGGCCGCTTTCAAGCTTAAAGAAGACGGGATCATTATTACCCATCTGACGAAAGGGGTGCAGGTTGATGAACCGAAAGAAAAAAAATCTTTTAGCTTTCGTCTGCCCAAAAAAGTCAAACTCATTCAGGTCTATATCCTGACTAAAAAAATGGTTAGCCGATCAACGACAACTATTGCAGCGGTGCGATATCTGGTAAGTCCCCGCCACCGCAGAATTGACCGCACGCATGTCCGCTCCGGCCGCATGCGAAG
>CAINDJ010000270.1 GCA_903847325.1 uncultured beta proteobacterium
GTTTGGTAGTCAGAGTGACCAAAAGGTGTGTAGACCTCTTCGATGTCCGTGTCTTTCACGCCTTTCGAGTGGAGGAATTCACGCAAAATTTTGTTGGTCGTGCGTGGGTATACGTAATCGGTACCGAGCAAAACAAAACGCTTTGCGCCGCCGCCGTCTTCGCTCATCAGGTATTCAACAGCAGGAATCGCTTGCTGGTTTGGCGCCGCGCCGGTGTAGAACACGTTTTTCTCAAGCTCTTCGCCTTCATACTGTACTGGGTAGAACAAGAGGCTGTTGAGTTCTTTGAATACGGGCAATACTGATTTACGTGAAACTGAGGTCCAGCAACCGAATACGACTGATACTTTATCTTTGTCGATGAGTTGACGTGCTTTTTCAGCGAATAAGGGCCAGTTTGAGGCGGGGTCGACGATCACGGCCTCAAGTTTTTTGCCGTTCACGCCACCTTTAGCGTTGATTTCGTCGATGGTCATGAGCGCGACGTCTTTGAGCGATGTCTCGGAGATGGCCATGGTGCCTGACAGGGAATGCAAAATACCAACTTTGATGGTGTCTTCTGCGGCGAAGGACTGAGCGGTAAAGCCTGACATTGCCAAAAGGCTGACAGCGGTGAGCTGTTTAAGAGCTGATCTGCGTTTCATCGGTTAACTCCTGAGTCGTTGTCTGTTCGGCGCGAGCCGTGTTGGTTGTAAGTGCCGCACAGCATCCAAGTAAAGGTTGTCTGTGCTTGGTGGTGATTAAGCAAAAGTCGTGCCAGCTATTTTTTTGGTGCGCTAAGTTGGCTCTGTTCAGGAGCGAAAGCAAGGCGTATGCGCGTGCTTTGGTGCTCGAACGCCTCATCAATTGCGTTGAAATAGTGCTTGCGCACTGTTTTGGTGCTGCACCGTGGTGCCGTTCTCGGTTGAGGGGCAAAGATGGGGCTAGTCGTCGCTTGCAGCCATCACACAGCCTTTAGGAGTGTTACGTTGTACAAAATATACGCGCGTACTGAATCAGTAAAATGGAGTTTCGTCGCAACCGGGAGTCCGCCATGTCAGAAAACACGATGCAAATGAGAGTGCAGGCAATTCGCGCGCGCATGGCTGCCGCCTGCGCACGTGTGGGGCGAGATCCCTCGGAAGTGACCTTGCTTCCTGTGAGTAAAACATTCGATGATGCCGCGATCCGCGAGGCTATCGCATTGGGATTTCATCGTTTTGGTGAAAATCGCACCCAGGAAATCGCCCAGAAGGCGCCTTTATTAGCGGACTGCAATATTCAGTGGGTTGTGATCGGCCAATTGCAAACCAATAAAGCCAAGGACGTCGCACGTTTGGCGCACGAATTGCAATCTCTCGATCGCCTTGAGCTTGCCGAGGCGCTCGATCGCCGTTTGCAGGGCGAGGGGCGTTCAATTGATGTATTGGTGCAAGTAAAGACTTCGCCCGAAGAATCCAAATCAGGTTTGGAGTCATCGGAATTAATCAGTTTTCTGCGTGAATTAACGCGCTTTGATACCTTGCGTGTGCAGGGCTTGATGACGATGGCAGAGCTCACGCAAGACCCCCTGGCGGTACGTGCCTGCTTTGCCAAGCTGCGTCAATTACGGGATCAGGCCCAACAAGAAGGCATCGCGGGTATCTGCTTACAGCGCCTGTCTATGGGGATGAGTGGTGACTTTGAGTTGGCAATTGAGGAGGGCTCGACCGAGATTCGTGTGGGCTCCGCTATGTTTGGATCGCGCCCTTCCTTGGTTTAATACGGGTACGCTGTTAATGCTTCATCCCGGCGCCATGCCCGTGCGCCCCGGCGCCACCCTGATTACCGGGGTTGTAAGTAGAGGGTTTGACCGTGAAGTTCACACGGACCTCGCCTGCTTTTTCGAATTTCAGTACAACAGGGATCAGGCTGCCTTGTTTGAACGGTCCCGTGAGCTGAAGAAACATGACGTGATAACCGCCGGGTGCGAGTTTGACGTCACCATGCACGGGAATGTCGATGCCTGGGACCTGACGCATTTTTGCGACGCCATCTTCGGTGATGACCGTATGGAGTTCGACCCGGGTGGCCGCGTCGGACTGAACTGAAATGAGTTTGTCAGCAGCGATGCCCGGATTGATGATCTGCAGATAACCCGCGCCATTTGTCTGGCCGGGTACCGAAGCCCGTATCCACAGATCGTTTAGCTCGAGCGTACCCGCGTTGAAATCTGCTGCGTTGCTAGCGCTGGTCAGCAGAGCGGTTATCGCAAGCGATGCGCCAGTCCTGGCAAAAAATTTAACGATGAAGGCAAAGGAGCTTGAGTAGAGCATGTTGCGTGTAAAGGTCATATGAGTATCCGTCGTGCAAAAAAATTAACGTGCGAGCGTAAGTGTGCCTTGCATGATGGGAGAGTGTCCTGCAAAGGTACAGAGAAAACTATAGCGCACGCCGGGCTGTAACTTTCGCACTGGAAAGGTGACAGAGGCTGATTCGCCAGCACCAATCAGTGTGGTGTGGGCGATCACCCGCGTGTCGGTGGGGTCGATGAAATCCAATGACTCGCCGGCCGCCATCGCCGTGCGTGCGACACCGTTGAGATCTGCTTGTTTGACCAGGACCCAGTTGTGGCCCATTGCCA
>CAINDJ010000271.1 GCA_903847325.1 uncultured beta proteobacterium
CAATAATCGTTCCTGAATTATTCAGTGTACCGATGTTAGAACCACCTCCGTTTAAAAAGAGGGATTCTTTAACGCCTGTGATTGTTCCTGAATTATTCAGCGTATTGATACTTGCACCATTTACTCTTAGCGCAAAGGCATTCCAAGTGGCTGAAATGGTTCCGTTATTGTTTAACGTGCTGATATTGCCATAAACGTCCAAGCCTGCAGTGCCTGTTGGTGCTGCGGTGATGGTGCCGTTGTTGTTTAACGTGCCTATCGAACCATTACTAAATATATTCAATGCGCTGACTTCAACCGCACCCGGCGTGAGTTGTGAGGATTTAATCGTCCCATTATTTATAAAAGTATCGACGACGGATCTCACCTCGACGGGATTAAAAAAACCTGCCCTCTCATCTGTTATGGTGACCCCACTCTGGACAGTGACAGCACTTTTATTATTCAGCAAGGACAGTGCATAGCAGTCGGCGCTGATGACTAAAGGATTTGAGGAATCAGGGCAAAATCCTGCGAAGACCGGTGCCTCAAAGCCAAATAGCATTAAAAATACGGTTGAAAGTAAAAAATTTTTATTCATCTTAGTTATCTTATTCATCATTCATCTCAGTTGCATTTCACATATTTATGTTTATCTGCATCAAGCAAGTGATCCTCAAACACAAGCAAAGGATCAAACTTTCCCGCGCCCAGGATTGCAAACTTAAATCCCTTAGGTGGAGCTTGTACAGAACCAAACCACGAGTACGCCGTCATCAGTTTTTCGGTTTTGCCATTTACCGTTAATAAGACATCGTTATTCTGATTGCTACGATCAAATGAGAACTCCACAGCTGTCTTGGCATAGCAATACACGACACCTTCTGGCGCCTCCATTGCACTAGCCCACAATGCCCATGTTATGAGTGCGGCGCATAGTAAGCTTTTTATATATCCCAAAGTATTCTCCTCGCAGCGGATACTTTTTATTGAATTCGCCTGTAATTTTGTTAACATGTTCACAATACTTGTCAATATTGTTGCATATCAGCCCCTTTCGGGCAATTTATCTCATCACGGTCATTATCATGGCGACCCAGAAAGCGGATCTAAAGCGTCATCGCATCGAAACTATTATCAACATCGCTCATCAGCTATTTGAGCAAAACGGCTATGAGCAGGTGGGAATCCGAGAGATTTGTCAGTCTGTAGGCTTAAGCCCGACCCAGCTTTATCGGCTTGATCTAACCAAGCAGGATTTACTTGCAGAGGTGATCTTGCGGGTCAACCAAGAGCAAATAAACCACCTCAAACCTTTCACAACTAAAAACTTTAAGGGCGCTCAAGCTTATATCGAAGGATATTTACTTAACCTCTACGAGTCTGACATTCAGATTAAAAGCATCCGCGCAGAGGGAGCTGCCTTTGGATGGAAATGGTCTGGTAAGTATGAGTCACTGATTATTGAGCAGGTATTCAAACTCATTAAACCGATTGCAGATGCACTTCAATATGATGGCTATGACGAAATCCAGGCACGTTGCTACGCAATCTGGTCACTCTATTACGTTGGCTACCGACATGCTGTCATGCAAAATGCAGATGCAAAAGCCTGCCTCGATGGAATCAGACCAAGTTTGCAACTTTGCTTGAAGAAATAATTAAAAAAGTGCCCCAACAATTCTCGCCACATGCAGCTTAGTCGTATCCAGCAATGGGATCCCATCATGTGATGGTTGTGTCAGGATCAACGGCAATTCAGTACCACCAAGAATCACACCATCGATACCCTCGCACGCATGCATCGTTTCTATAATATTTAATAGCCGTTCACGCGACTCAGGTAGCAGGATACCTTTGACAAGCTCGCCCATATAAATGTTGTGAACAACATCTTGCTCATCAACATGCGGAGCAACAATCTCAATCCCAGCCGCGGCAAAGACAGTCGGATAAACAGTGCCTTGCATCGTAAACCGCGTACCGAGTATGGCCAGACGCTTCAAGCCCTGCTTTTTTGCAGCCAGGCAAGCCGTCTCAACAATACTGATCAGTGGGATCGGAGACTGTCGCTGCAGTTCATCAAAAACGATATGCGGTGTGTTGGAGGCAAGCACTGCGAACTCAGCACCTGCACGGTGTAGCTTTTGGATTTCTTGCAGTAGATACTCTGTGACTTCGGTCAATTTCTTTGCACCAATCAAATCAAGCATCTTGGTCATATGGATGCTATTGATGATGACCGGTGGGAACTCACTCTCACTGGTCAATGCCTGATAAGAGCTGACTATTTGACGGTAGTACTGAATGGTTGACTCAGGCGCGATACCACCGACAATACCGACGGTTTTAGTTGCAAGAGATTCATTCATTTTCCTAATCCCCCAGCAGCACGTAATGCATCGATATCTTTTCGTGTCATACCAAGAACTTCACTGAGTACGGTTTCAGTGTGTTCACCCAATGAGGGTGATGGTGTACGCACAGAGCCCGGTGTTTGGGACAGACGGATCGGCACACCTACCACGCGCACGTTACCTGCACGAGGATGTTCCATATTCACAATGGCTCCGCGTGCGGCGACTTGAGGGTGCTCAATGACTTGAGAAATATTATTGATCGCACCAATCGGGATGCCCGCCTCGACGAGCAAGGATTCCCACTCCTCAAAGCTACGCGTCATGAATACGGTCTGTAGTTTTTCAACTAACGCCGCACGGTTTTTATTCCGATCACTATTCGTACGGAAACGTGGATCATCCGTCATCTCAGGACAGCCAATCACCGGGCAAAAATCACGCCAGAGCTTATCGCTCCCCACAGCAAGCGCAAGATCACGCGTTTTAGTGTGGAAAGTTTGATAGGGCAATAAAGCTTTATAGGCTGTCCCCATCGGCACAGGAATCTCACCCGTTGTGAAATAGTTGCCAATCATGACACCGAGCATTGACAACTGGCCTTCGAGCATAGAGATGTCAATAGACTGCCCAAGTCCAGTGGTATCTTTCGCACGCAATGCAACCATGATCCCAAACGCTGCATTCATACCTGCTGTCAGGTCAGCGATTGAGACGCCCGCGCGTACACCGCTGCCACCGGCCTCGCCAGTCGCACTGATCATGCCACTCTCGGCCTGAACAATCAGATCAAGTGCAGGACGATCGCGATATGGCCCATCCTGACCAAAACCAGAAATAGAACAATAAATAATCCCAGGATTACGCTTAGAGGCGGTTTCGTAATCAATGCCCAGTTTCTCTAACGTACCAGGACGGAAATTTTCCAGTACAACATCGCAGTGCTCAACCATACGCAAAAAGGTTTCTTTACCCTCTGGATTTTTCAGATCCAGCACGATGCCTTTTTTATTGCGGTGTAAACCAAGGAAATAGTCTGTTTCACCACCAGGCAGAGGTGTGCCCCACGCACGTGCAATGTCACCCTTGCCCGGCGGTTCGATCTTGATGACATCAGCGCCATAATCCGCCAACATCATCGAGCAGAAAGGGCCTGCTAGCGCATGACTCAGATCCAGGACTTTGAGTCCTTCGAGGGGTAATTTCATTTCAATTACTCCATCACCTTGTAATCCGCCGCCACATCAAAATCAATCTCACCCAGTGCTTTGACTTCTTCAGGCGTGAAACCTGGGGCGACAGCCTCAAGCACAAACCTGCCATCCACCCAGTGCAACACCGCAAGATCGGTCACTAGCCAGTCGACACAGTTGCGTCCGGTGAGTGGATATTTACACTGGCGCGGCAATTTGGTTCTGCCTTTACTATCCGCATGCTCCATCACGATGATCAGCTCTACCTCGCCCGAGATCAGATCCATCGCACCACCAATGCCACCACGCTTTGCGTCAGTAATGCTCCAGTTTGCAACGTTACCTTCGCGATCAACCTCATACGCCCCGAGTATGACCGTATCAATATGACCGCCACGTGCCATTTCAAAGGAGGTCACACTTTCAAAGAATGACGTACCAGGTATCGCCTCGACAAACTGTCCGCCAGCATTAAAGACGTCCGGATCCACTGCATCACCCGACACAATTCCGCCGTAACCGAGCACACCATTTTCAGCATGCAGCCAGACCCCACGACCACCGAGGAAATTAGAGACCTGCGTTGGAATACCAACGCCCAGGTTGACATAGGTATCGTTGCGAACAATATTTGCCGCATTTTTCGCAATACCATTACGTGTCAGCGCTTGCTTGCCGTTATAGGTACGGGCACTATCAGCTGGACGTTTCTCTGCGCGCGTCAAGGTTTTGACATCGATCGGATCGGTAATCTTCAAAACGCGGGAAACAAAAATCCCGGGGAGATCAATCAACTCTGGGGGTAATTCGCCAACCTCAACAATTTCTTCGACTTCGACGATCGCGATACGTGCTGCTTTGGCGAAAGCAGTATTGAAATTAGCACTGCCTCCACGGAATTGGACGTTACCAGCGCGATCAGCGCGATAAGCACTCAAAAAAGCAAAATCGACATTGATCGCGTGCTCAAGTACGTGAGGCTTACCATTGAAATAACGAATGTCTTTACCTGCTGCAAGATCCGTGTCGACACCAGTAGGTGAATAAAATGCCGGGATCCCCGCACCCCCTGCGCGACAACGCTCGACCAGAATACCCTGAGGCACCAACTCAACCTCAAGTGTGCCAGCGGCAATTCTTCGCTCACCTTCTGTCTGCATCCCTGCGCGAATTGAAAACGCGGCGACCAACTTTTTGACCTGATTGTTTTCTACCAGCAACTGACCTTTTTCTGCAGGTGCGCCCAGAGAATTACACACCAGCGTCAAATCCTGTGTGCCTTTATCTCTTAGTGCAAAGATCAACGTATTTGGAAAACGATGCGCGAGTCCAAAACCGGAAATAGCAACACTCGCACCATCTGTAATATCTGCAATAGCCTGCTCGGCAGAAGCAACGACCTTATCCATACAAATCCTTTAATTATTCAAGTCTGATATTGAGTATTTTGTTGAGCTCCGTCAACTCGCGTTTTTCTTCTGTCATCGCAGCAAGAAATTGCTTGGGATCCAACAATGTTAGTTGCGAACCTGAAGCCTCAATACGAGCGCGAACTTCAGGCTGATTAAAATATTTAACACTTTCGGTATACAACGTCTGAATAATGCTCTCAGGCGTACCTGCCGGAGCAAGTAATCCATACCAGGAACCGCTGACGTTTTTAATACCTTGCTCCGTAAATGTCGGAACGTCGGGCAGTGCTTTAGAGCGTATTGGAGACGCAACCCCCAGCGCACGCAACTTTCCAGACTGAATATACGGCAACATCGCAGAGAGATTTAAAAATGTCGCATCAACATGGCCACCCAACATATCGTTAACAACAGGGGCGGCACCTTTATAAGGCACATGGGTCATTTTGACATTTGCTTCGAGTTGAAATATCTCGCCCGTAATGTGCGTAGGTCCGGCTGTACCGCTTGAGCCATAAGTTAATGTTTTAGTTTTCGCTAATGCAATAAATTCTTTGAGATTATTCGCCTGAATATGTGGCGCGATCACCAACATATTGGGTACATCGATGATTTTAAGAATAGGTGAAAACTCTTTAATACCATCATAGGGGGGAGTCACACTAAAGACCGGAACAGCCGTATTAGGCCCACCGCTAGCTATCAACAACGTATAGCCATTCGGTGCCGATTTGGCGACAAACAAAGTACCAATCGCGCCACTCCCACCTGGCTTGGCTTCAACCACAAAGCTCTGGCCAAGCGACTTTGACAATCCAGCAGCCAGTTCGCGACCAATCTGATCTGCAGGCCCACCGGCCGGGTAGGGATTAATCAGTCGGACCGGTTTATCCGGATAAGATTGGGCAGATGTAACGATGGGTGCGAGAGTAAGTAAAAGAATGCAGGCTTGCAGTATTTTTTTCAACATTGTCTCCGTTATGCAAAGCGCAAAGTTTATTTACTCGCCACGTGTCTCTGGCTCGACAGGCTCAAACCGATAACCATGCTCGCTATTGCCACGCACATAGCCACAATGCGGCCAGCCAAAATGCACAGGCATGATCAGCGCATTGCTCTCGGCCGCGCGTTTGAGAAACAGGGCACGCGATGCGCGGGCCTGCTCTGCATCCGCATCAATCCAGGTATTGACATGAGGCATCGCGATCTGCAGCGGACTGTGCATCACGTCACCTGCAAAGATGGCCTCTTTACCTTCTGAGCGCAGACGAAAATGAATTGATCCCGGAGTGTGGCCAGGCATTGCTTCTGCCTCTAAGCATCCAGCGACCAGATCACCGTCATCGATAAAATCAATCAGCCCAGCCTCATATAGCGGCAATACGCTGTCTTCAAAGGAGCCACTAATCACCCCTTTATCACCATTTTTATAAGCAGCGTGCGCGGCTTCGAAATCGACCCGTGGCATCAAGTGCCGTGCATTGGGGAACATAGGCTGCCAGCTGCCATCCACCATTTTTGTACCCCAGCCGACGTGGTCGGGGTGAAAGTGCGTCACCACTACATGCGTCACATCTTTAGGATCAGCACCTGCAGCAGAGAGCCATAAAGGGGTCAGCGTATTAAGATTATTCATACGCTCAGAGGCGCGTTTTTTATTGTTACCCACGCCCAGGTCGATCACAATGACTTTGTCGTCAATGTGCATCACCCACAACTGCATGGCGACGATAAATCGCTCGAGCTTAATGTTGTAGTGATGCGGTGCAAGCCAGGATAAGTGCTGTTTGATCTCACGCACATCTAACTGAGGAAAGACGAAATCCGCCGCGTGCGTTGGGCCGCTGTATTCGATGACGTTGTAGATCTTGGCTTTGCCGACATGGCGCGAGTAAATCATGTTGTTGTCCCGTTATATTTTTTTGTGTTTTTGTGTTTTTGTCAGTAATGTATTAGCGACCTTTTCGCGATTAGACACCCATCCCCCGTCACTCAACCAAACGATAGGTCAGTCGCCAGCGGGTATCGCGATTCATCCAGACATCAGGCCCAGCGGAAAATGAATTGCCACTCGGATCGGCAGTCAGTCTGCCTTTCATAAACACTTGTGCGGCCACCTCATTTTTTAAGCCATACATCGCAAGAAAATCTGGAACACCAGGTGCTGGATGCATAAATTCGCGCAAACATTTATAGCGTGCGCCGCTGACAAAGCCATAACCCTTCATGACTTCGCCAACGTGAATATCGTTATAGAAAGCATTGAACTTGGCAAGTTCAGTTTCATCTGCTCCAGCAGCTGCGGACATACCAACCAGGTACATATAAGGTGCAGCTGAGACTTGCTGATCACCCGGAGCGTTCATCAGGTGTTGCCACATCAGACGCCACTTGGTTTGTCGTTGCTGCCAGGCGGCGGGGCCATCGCTGTAGACAGGTCGAGCGCTCGCAGGTCCGTCGTTGCGATCGATATAGAGCTGCGCGGCCTCTTTGCTCTCGACATCGTAGGCTGCGATAAATCGAGGACCACGTGGTCCGCGAGGGTCATCTTGCACAAGCTCATAACGACGTCCGCGCAAAAAACCAGGGTTACTGGCGAGGACTTCCGGACGATGCATATTGCTATAAAAGGCGTTGAAATCAGCTACATCTTTAGCGCTGGTATCGGCAGGTATATCCATACCGACCCAGTACGTATACAAGGCATCACTCATCGATGATCCTTATCCACTCAAGCCAACTTAAACATCGGTATGCCAGGACCGTCTTCGCTCGGCTTGAAAGTAACAATCACTTTCTGACCAATACGAATCGTATCCAGATCGCAATCAACGATATTGGTGAGGATGGTCACACCTTCGTCGAGCGTGACATAGGCAATTGCATAAGGTGTGGGGCCGGAGGCCCGCGTCACGCTGTAGCTATAGACGGTGCCTGTTCCTTTTGATTCTTTCCATTCTGTTTTATCGCTAAAACAAAATGGGCACAGGGCACGGGGATAGTGATGGTACTGACCGCAGTCATTGCAATACTTCAACAGAAACTTACCCAGCGTCGCTGCCTCGAAATACGTCTCGTCGCCATAATTCAATTTTGGGGCGGGGATTTTTCTGTCGTGATAAGGTGTGCTCATCTTACTTACTCCCTTTCCATAATGAGTGTGGCACTGCCATGGCGCGTGCTCAGTGAGCCGCCTGTGCCATGCGCGAGCGCGATATCGCAGTTTTTGACCTGAACCATCGGGTGGGCTTCCCCACGCAGTTGACGGACAGCTTCGATGATCTTGGTGATACCACCGCGGTTAACTGGATGGTTATTGCACAAGCCACCACCATCAGTGTTGAATGGTAGTTTGCCTACACCGGAGATCAGGTTGCCATCCATGACAAATTTTCCACCCTCACCTTTCTTACAAAAACCAAGATCTTCCAGCGTCATGATGACCGTAATGGTGAAACTATCGTAAATGGATGCGTATTTGATATCACTCGGTTTAACACCTGCCTCGGCAAAAGCAATCGGGCCTGAGCGCACGGCGCCCGTATAAGTGATGTCCACTTTGCCGCCCATCTGCCCCTTTGGCGACTCGCCAGCGCCAATCAGTTTGACCAGTGGGCGTTTGAGTGATTTAGCAATCTCGGGGCTCACGACAATTACTGCACCACCACCATCGGTCACGACACAGCAATCCATACGGTGCAGAGGGTCTGCGATCATTGGTGAATTCAGCACGTCCTGGACGGTCACAACTTTTTTAAGATAGGCATTGGGATTATGTTGAGCATGCTGCGATGCGGCAACTTTTACCCAGGCCATTTGTTCGTTGGTCGTACCAAACTCATACATATGGCGCATCGCTGCCAAGGCATAGAGATTGACTGTGACAGGGCCGTAGGGCATTTCAAATGGCGTGTCGGGAATGGCTGAATCCAGCTCTCGCACAATCGTACCTGGCCGGCCAAATCCTGCACAGGTAATCAGCGCAACGCTACATTTACCGGCCGCGATCGCCTCCGCAGCATGCGCAACCAGATATAGGTAAGACGAGCCCCCCGTATTAGTCGAGTCCGAATGCTTAACAGTCAGGCCCATGTAGTCGATCATATTGATGCCGCCAAGCCCGCCAGGCGCGTCGGTCGAGCAAAAATATCCGTCTACATCATGGATGGTCAGCCCGGCATCCTCAAGCGCCCCTTTGGCACACTCAGCATGGAGCTGTGCGAGAGATTTATTTTCTATCTTGCGTGCTGGATGCTCAAAGATCCCAGCGATATACGCCTTGCCTCGTATGCTCATTTCTTACTGTCTCCGTAAATCTTTTTTAGCCCAAGTTTTATTTATATGGGTCGATATGCTTTATTTAGAAATATCGTACTGTTTTATACCACTCATTGCTTGAACAACCAATTTTGGTAGAGTGTATTTATTTTGGGATATTGGTGTTGGCATTAAAAACTAATTCACCAGCAATCAGATCCAACGCAGCAAAGCCAACCGACTTAAATACGGTAATAACTTGATCATCCGCTCGCCAATCGTTGTCCGGTTTTAGCGTGAGCTGCGCTAACTCAGCAAGAATATCTGATGGAGCGATCAAGCCTTGCTTGAGCGCGTGCAACACCTCACCTCCCTTTTCGAGCACCGCCTCGCGGCTATCTGCAAAAACTTGCGCGCGTGCAATCAGGGCGGGCTCAGCTTCTGACATTTTGGCTGTAAAAGCGCCCACCAAACCTACATGCGTCCCAGGCTTAATCCACTCACTGCGAATAAAGGGTTCTGTTGCAGTCGTTGCTACAGCAACCACATCAGCGTGCTCCAGAGTACCCTGAAGATCTGTCGAGGCCTCAGCGTTAATTCCCAACAATGCCAAACGATCAACGACAGCTTGTGCCTTGGCTGTCGTACGTCCCCAAATCAAAATTCGGGTGAACGGCATCGCACTGATATGAGCCTGAACCATCGGGACACTTAACGCCCCAGTGCCTAAGACTGCAAGTGTGTGAGAGTCTTTACGAGCAAGAATACGTGCGCCAAGCGAGGCTGTGGCTGCGGTGCGACGCAGCGTTAACTCGGTGCCATCAATGACGGCAATAGGGTTTCCATTTGCACAGGAGATCAATATGTACACTGCCGACACCGCGGATTGCCCAAGTGCACTATTGCCAGGCCAGACCGAGACAAGTTTTACACCCATCATGCTCTGCTGTTTCCAGGCAGGCATGATTAATACTGTGCTGTCGTCGTGATTCGGTTCGTAATGAGTGCGCGCAGGAGACTCGATTGGGCTTTGTAGTCCAGATGCGATTGCATCCATCAGCAGTGAATAAGGCAAAGCTTGCTGGACTGCACCTTGGTCAAAAAATTGCATCTCTTAGATTCCGATGAATAAGGACGGTCATCAATCCTAACACCGCCCTTTATCTTTATAAATCTCCCCCTGAACCTTTATGCTTGACGTACTGATTCAATATACGGTTTACTCGGGTTACTTCAAACCATTCGCAAGATTACAAAAAAATGTCAAAAATCTTTGCTTATTTTTTTATTGCAGCATTTTCCTGCTTGCAGATTGGCGTGACCAATGCAGCGGAATTCCCCGACAAAAGCATCAGAATTGTCGTTCCTTTTCCTGCAGGTGGCGCGGCCGACACCTTAACCCGTGTGATTGGCGTCAAACTCTCCTCGATTCTTGGTCAAGCTGTTGTTGTACAAAACATGCCTGGTGCAGGCACGATCATTGGTACATCCAACGTAGCGAAGTCAGCCCCTGACGGTTACTCACTCCTCATTATTGCCAATAGCTTTCTGATTAACGCAAAACTTCAAAAAGAATTGCCCTATGACGGACTCAACGCGCTCACTCCTGTCGCGATGTTGGTCAACTCGCCGCAAGTGATAGCTGTAAATGCAACGAGCCCTTACAAAAATTTTGCTGAGTTATTAAATAAATCAAAAGAGTCTGGCAGCGGTATGAGCTACTCAACGGTCGGTCCAAACACCTCGCAAAATATCGCGGGTGAGTTATTGAAAAACCGTACAGGACTGGCCGCAGTCTATGTACCCTTTGCCGGTGGTGCACTGGCAGGCAATGCTGTTGCAGGGGGGCATGTCACCATGGTGCTCACCAACTGGAACGAGATCACAGCAAACGTCCAGTCTGGCAAACTGCGCCCCTTGGCAGTTACAACCAAACAGCGAATTGATCCACTCAAAGACACGCCCACCCTCATCGAACTCGGTTATCCAGAGGTAGATGTTGATGTCTGGTTTGGCGCAGCCGCGCCACGAGGTACGCCACCCGCGGTGCTAGACAAACTGTCTGAATCACTTAAAGCTGCGCTCGCGGATCCCGAAGTTCAAAAGCAACTGGTCGCCGCAGGTTTTACACCTGACTATCAAGACCGCCAGGTATTCACCCAAAAGATCAAGACGCAATACGAATTCTTATCAAAACTGATTGATGAGATGGGGATGAAGGCTGAGTAACATAGCACCCTGAAAAGCGTAAAAATCATTGACTCCCGATGCGGCTATTTAATGCGTGCGCCCTCTGCCTGACCTAACGCAGCAGTTGGATCCCCGGTTAGATCAGCCGCCAGAAATTGTGGCGACTCTGGCAAAGCCAACACGAGATTATTGGCATCCATCACCTGGATCTTC
>CAINDJ010000272.1 GCA_903847325.1 uncultured beta proteobacterium
ATCACGTCGTGGATAGGTTTATCTCATCGATAGATCGTGACTTAGTCATCGAGAACATAATTACGTCTCAATCCACATTGACGGAAAGTATCACTATTGATATCATCTACTCACTTACAAAAAGTCCTCCTGCAGATGCAAGAGGCGCCACAAAATGTAATGTTTAGGGATCTACAAAAAGTTTGCGAAGCATTCTTCGGAAAGCCACGCAACTCCGGTGGAAGTCATTATGTTTACAAAACACCATGGATAGGAAACCCGCGGATCAATATTCAAAACACACAAGGTAAAGCAAAGACCTATCAAGTCAAACAAGTACTACAGGCAATCGAAATGATAGAGAGACACTAATGATTAACGATCACTACACTTATCGCGTAACGTGGTCCTCTGATGACAACGAGCATGTTGGCTTGTGCGCAGAATTCCCTTCACTGTCCTGGCTTGCATCCTCACCAGAAAAAGCACTCTCAGGAATTCGTAAAGTAGTCGCTGAAGTTATCAAAGATATGAAAATATCAAAAGAGCTAATTCCAGAACCTTTATCTGAAAAAAATTTCAGCGGAAAATTCATGGTTCGCGTACCCCCGACAGTCCACCGCGCTTTAGCGATTCAAGCAGCCGAGCAAGGCGTTAGTATTAACAGGCTAGTCTCTGCAAAACTAGCCTTATAAATCTAAACCCCTGCCAAAGCGATTTGCAGCATATCAATAAACACCCGCGTCTTAGCCGGCATGAGTTTGCGGTCATGAAACACCGCCCAAGCGGTGTGACTCGGCATGCACCACTCCGGTAGCACGCGTCGCAGCAACCCACTGCGTACATCGGCGGCTGCGAAATACTCTGGTACCGCTGCAATGCCAACACCTGCCACAGCAAAGCGCATAAGCAACTCAGGGGAGTTTGCGCTGGCGCGTCCAGGCGCGAGTCCTCGCCATTGTTCATCCCCATGAATCAACAACCATTCGGCTATTTCGCCATTGCCCTGCAATAAGCGAATAGCCTCATAGCGCATCAGTTCCTCCGGATGAATGGGATCACCATGCTCGGCCAGGTAATTTGGCGAAGCATACAGTCCTACAGAAAACTCAGCGATCTTTTTAGCGATGAGTAGAGAGTCATCCGGCAGTTTTCCTACGCGCACAACCAGATCAAAACCCTCCCCCAGCAGATCAACCCGGCGTGGAGATAAATCCAGCTCCAGTTGTATTGCGGGATACATCGCAATAAAAGCAGCTAGCGAATCCGCAAGCAGCAAGTTAGCGAAATCGCTCGGCATCGAAACACGTAGCCTCCCCGAAGGTGTTGCCTGACGCCTTTCTATCAACGCACCAACCGATTCAACTTCTTGTACAACCTGTCGTGCATGCTCGAGCAGCTGCTCGCCAAACTCAGTCAGAGTTTGGCGACGCGTGGTACGCACGAGCAGCTTTTCACCCAGCTGCTGCTCAAGCTTAGCGATATGCCGTGAAACGGATGACTTAGGCAATGAGAGTTTTTCGGCTGCACGGCTAAACCCGCCCAGCTCTGCGACATACGCAAAGATCAGCAAATCATTTGGATCAATAGCGGAAATTTGTTTTGATTGTTCCATTTACAGAACAATTATATCCATTAAAGCGTATTTAAAAATATATTGTTCGCTATTAAAGTGTAGTCATAAGAAATTACTCCTATTTCATGGAGCAAAACATGCAAACCAAAATTGAAACGTCAACAGTTAAGCACGTACGAACCGTCGAGCGACTGATCACAGGTCAAGCTACGTCTGATGGCGCGGGCGTCAAGCTCACACGCGTACTGACGCAAAACCTCCAGCAGCGACTGGATCCTTTCCTGATGCTCGATGCCTTTGGCAGCGACAAGCCAGATGACTATATTGCGGGCTTTCCTGATCATCCGCATCGCGGATTTGAAACCATCACATACATGCTGGCTGGTCGCATGCTGCATCGGGACAGCGCAGGCAACGAGGGTTTACTGGAAAACGGTGATGTCCAATGGATGACTGCTGGTAGAGGCGTGATTCACTCCGAAATCCCTCAGCAAAAAGAGGGTGTCATGGAGGGCTTTCAGTTATGGCTGAATCTGCCTAAACGCGACAAGATGAATACCCCCTGGTACATAGATTTTAAAAATACCGAGTTGCCAAAGTACGTCACGCAGCATGGTGTAGAGGTCACTGTCATCGCCGGTGAAAGCAATGGCGTAACTGGCGCGGTGACACGTGAAATCACCCAGCCGCGTTACCTCGATATCCATATGCCAGCCAGCACGCAGTTTGAACAAACACTCTCGTCTGCACACAATGCTTTTATCTATGTCTATCGTGGCGAGGTGAGCGTTGCTGGCAAAGCTGTACCTGCGCAGCGCATGGCAATCTTTGCAAATGAATCACAAAGCGATGGTGTGATCATTGAGGCAAGCGAGGATGCAAAACTCATACTGATATCAGGCCAGCCTTTAAAAGAACCTATCGTCCAGTATGGTCCATTTGTTATGAATACCCAGCAAGAAATCTACGAAGCACTCAGTGACTTCCGCGAAGGACGGCTTGGGGAGTTTTCCAAGTAATTTTCCAAGCAATCAAACTAAGTCATCAAATATTTTAAGAGCACCCATCATCATGAAACTGTTACACATCGACTCCAGCATCCTCGGCGCCTATTCCGCATCACGTGAATTATCGGCCGAAACCGTTGCACAATGGATCACATACCATCCAGATACAACCGTTGAGTATCTCGACGTCGCGGCAAATCAGATCCCACACTTTGGTGCAGATGCGATTGCGGTAAAAGGCATTGCTCAACCAGAGCCCACCGAGGCACAGCGCGCAGAAAACGCGCTCTCAGAAAAACTCGTTGCTCAGTTTTTAGCTGCGGATGTCATTGTCGTGGGCGCGCCGTTTTATAACTTTTCAATCCCGACACAACTGAAAGCCTGGATTGATCGCCTGGCTCAGCCTGGCCGCACATTCACGTATACCGACAAAGGTCCCACAGGTCTGGCAGCTGGCAAAACCGTAATCGTGGTCTCAACACGAGGTGGCGTTTACTCAACAAGTGAAGCGGGTCAGGCTATGGAGCATCAAGAGAGTTACCTCAAAACAGTCTTTGGTTTCTTTGGCATTACCGATGTGCGTTACGTTCGTGCCGAGGGCCTGGCGATGGGTGATGCAGCTAAAACAACGGCATTTGCTGCAGCACGTGCTGAGATCACCGCAGTCACTAAGTAAGCATCTTATTGCAGCAATCGACGCGATGTGTGTCGATTGCCAGCTTAGGTTCTGTCAATTAAAGAATTTAACAACCCAGAATCTGCGTTGTTTACAAAATGGTCGGCGAGCTTTTCAAATACCGAATCAAGCGTACCCGAGGTGTCTTGAAATGCTGCCACCATGACACCAGCATTCTCAAATATCCCGTGCAAATAAATCCCCATCACATTACCAGCCGTATTTAGCCAGGCGATTTCTGGGATGATTTCAAGTACCCCCTCCCCATCTCTGATAGTGCTTTGTGGAGTTGTCTCACCATGGTGAATCTCATAGCCCGAGACAGGCAATCCCGACAAAAAACTCCATAGCCCATTTATTAACGCAAACTGCGCTTGCGTTCTCTTAACCGTTTTGTCTTGCTCAAAGACGGTTCCCAGAGACAATAAATTCAAACCTTTACGCGATCCATCAACACCATAGGGATCGTTTAAGACGTTACCGAGCATCTGCAGCCCGCCGCAAATACCCAGTACACGTTTGCCTGCCTGAGCATGGTCAACAATCACCTTATCAAGGCCTTGTGCTCGCAACCAGTCCAAGTCTGAACTGGTATGTTTAGAACCTGGCAAAATAATCCAGTCAACATCCAATAAGTCTTGTGGCTCGCGTGCCCAAATCAACTTTACATTTTCAGAATTTTTTAATGATTGGAATTCATCCAGATTGCTTATGCGCGGATACGCAATAACGCCAACCTTGATAGCTCCGACAACAGAATCCGATTGCCTGTCATCAAATACCCCATCCTCTTCGGGCAATCCGTGCGCACGCAGCATAGGAATCGTCGCAACCACAGCGATACCCGTCATACCTTCAAGCATTTCTGGAGCAGGAGCCAGTAGCGCTGCATCCCCCCTGAACTTGTTCAGCACAAACCCAGCAATCAATCGCTGGTCAGGTTTATCAAGCAGTGCCCAGGTGCCGTAAAGATGAGCAAACGCCCCACCCCGATCAATATCCGTCACTAACAAGCATTTTGCATTTGCGTAGCGCGCGACACGCAAATTTACGATATCACTCGCCATTAAATTGATCTCTGCCGGAGAGCCTGCCCCCTCAATGACGACGACATCGTAAGACTCAATCAAACGATCGAGCGCAGTTTGAATAGACGGCCAAAGCTTTTCGCTGCGCTCGCGCCAAGGGGTATTAGACAAAACGCTATCGACACGCCCCATCACCACCACCTGACTCCTAGTATCAGCCTCTGGTTTGAGCAAAACCGGATTCATCTGTACGCTAGGGATTGCCCGAGCTGCTAAAGCCTGAAAATATTGAGCCGATCCTATCTCACCCTCACCCCCTCCGGCATCAACAACACGTGCGTTATTGCTCATGTTTTGGGCTTTGAATGGAGCAACCTTCAAACCTTGATTGGCATAGTAGCGACACAGCGCCGTTGTAATCCAGCTCTTACCCGCCCCACTCGACGTACCGAGCACCATCACACATACAGCTGCCATCGCATGCCCCTTTTGTAGAACAACTAATCCTCAATACCACGTTGCGCAGGGATGCCTGCAGTAAAGGCATGTTTGATTTGACCCATCTCGGTAACCGTATCCGCAATATCGATCACTTCTTGAGGACAGCTCCTACCCGTGAGACAAACATGTACATCTTTAGGACGTGACTTAAGTGTGTGGATGACATCCTCCAGCGAAAGCCATCCGTACATCAGAGGGTATGTAATCTCATCCATGACAACCAGAAAATACTCACCCGAAATGTTCGTCGCCTTGGCTTTTTCCCAGCCATCACGGGCCAATTGGGCCGAGCGCTCTAAATCCTTACTTTTCCAGCTAAAACCATCGCCAAGACC
>CAINDJ010000273.1 GCA_903847325.1 uncultured beta proteobacterium
GGCTTTGTTGTCACGTTCCAATTTTGGTTCAGGCAGTTCCGCCTCGGGTGCAAAAATGCGTGCAGCGCTTGACTTGATCCGAGCGCAAGCGCCTGAGCTTGAAGTGGATGGCGAGATGCATGGCGACTGTGCGCTGGATGAGTCTTTGCGCATGAAAATCCTGCCTACTTCTACACTGAAAGGCTCGGCAAATCTGCTGGTTTGTCCAAATGTAGACTCAGGAAATATTGCTTATAACCTGCTAAAAACAACAGCGGGTGGTAATGTTGCAGTTGGACCGTTCCTGCTTGGTGTGAACGCGCCCATCCATATTCTGACCACAAGTGCGACGGTGCGTCGAATTGTCAATATGACCGCATTGACCGTTGTCGAAGCGAATCATCCACGAAATGCCTGATACAAATCCACATGCGATAAAAATATTTTTTTGTTGGGTGTGGATTCTCGCTCAGGTAAGTGTTACAAGACTGTAAAACGACCTTGAAATGTTCGGGGCCGTAAAAACGAATACGCTATTGGGGCCTTCATTTAAGGAGCCATCAGTATGGGTAAAACAGTCGATTCCAAATTGCGGCAGCTCTTGCAAAAAGGTGGTGACATCGATCCTACGCAGGGTCTGGATGCGCTTGAGGCTGCAGCGAAAGAAAACAGTCTGAACTGGTGTGTGGCGGATTGTGAAAAAGCGCGCAGCTGGTCTGCGGTCTTTCGTGCGGTCGTCAAGGCCGTTGACTATCCTCAGTTCATCGGGGGCAGTTTTGACGCCCTCTATGACTGTCTGAGCGATTCTTTGCTAGATCAAAAAGATGGCTTGATCCTGGTTCTGGATAAGTTGCATTCCGCCGATCCTGCGATTATTAACGAGGGCAATGCGTTTTTACAGATTCTCAATGACGCGGTGCAGTTTGCACAAGATAATGGCCGTGTATTCATCTACGCAATTCATCACGCTGGCAAGCACCCGGATGCGATTCCGGGCAAAGTCAATAACTGGAGCGACGAGCCGGCTTAATGCCGTAGCGTCTTACCAGCCCAATACCGCTGTCGCTGCAGCCACCATGGCCAGCGCTGCGGTTTCTGTTCTCAATACGCGGGTACCGAACTTGACCGTTTGCACATTGTGACGACGTGCGCAGTCGAGTTCCTGCTCGCTCCAGCCACCTTCGGGACCTACCATCAGCGTGATGGATGGCGTGTGATTAAGATTTGCTGCGGGGCTGGAGAGCCATGAATTAAATTCCTCGCTGCCCTCTGGGTCACAAAGCAGGCGATTTTCGGTTTTGTGTTCAGTCAGGGCTTTCTCAAGGGTAACGGGCGTCACGATCTGCATTAAACGGTTGCGTCCGCATTGCTCCGAGGCGGATTCGATGATTTTGTTCCAGTGCAACAAACGTTTGTCCAGGCGCGGCCCGGATAATTGCAAAACGCTGCGTTGCGCCGCAATCGGAATAATTTTTGTGACCCCGAGTTCAACGGCCTTTTCGATCACCCAGTCCATTTTGTCGCCGGAGGGCAGGCCTTGCAAAAGAGTGATCTGACCGCCTAGCTCTGCCTCGACCGGGTGGTGCGCATCCAGTGTTGCTACTGCGATTTTCCCATTGAAATCAAGGACTCCGCTGTATTCGCCCCCGCGTCCGTCGAATAATACGATCTGACAACCGGCAGCCAGACGCAGCACGCGGACGTGATGCGCTAAAGACTCAGGTAATGTGAGTGTCTGGTGTACGGTGAGCGGTTCAGAACAGTAAAAACGGGGGCTTGACATGCGGGGCGCTCAAATAGGGGATTACGGATAAGTACGAGTGCTAAAATCCTAGGTTTTGTAACCCATTTTCCGATCCCGTGAATATTATTTGCGTGCGATCTGGGTAAAACAACTAAGACGAACCTTTTCGATGACTCAAACAACAGCCACACCCGTCAAACTGGCAGACGCCATCCGTGCCCTCGCAATGGACGCTGTCCAGCAAGCTAACTCGGGTCACCCCGGTGCGCCCATGGGCATGGCTGAAATGGCGCAAGCGCTCTTCACCCGTCATCTGCAGCACAACCCCGCTGATCCCGCCTGGGCCAATCGCGACCGTTTTGTCTTGTCCAACGGCCACGGCTCGATGCTGATTTACGCTTTATTGCATCTGACGGGCTATGACTTGCCGATGGAGGAGCTGCGCAAGTTCCGCCAACTGCATTCCAAGACCCCCGGACACCCCGAGGTGGGGGTGACGCCAGGCGTTGAGACCACCACGGGTCCGCTAGGCCAGGGTCTGGCTAATGCCGTGGGTATGGCCCTGACTGAGTCGTTGCTCGCGGCTGAATTCAATCGCCCGGGCCACACGATCGTTGATCACCATACCTATGCTTTCGTCGGTGACGGCTGCCTCATGGAAGGCATCTCACACGAAGTCTGTTCGCTCGCTGGTACTTTGCGTCTGTCCAAACTCGTTGTTCTTTATGATGACAACGGTATTTCGATAGACGGCAATGTTGAAAACTGGTTTGCGGACGATACCGGTAAGCGGTTTGAGGCCTACGGCTGGAATGTGATTCGCGTTGCTAATGGCCATGATGTCGAGGCGGTCGATCAGGCAATCGCTCAAGCGCACAAACTGGGCAAACAGCACGGTCGTCCTACGCTGATCGCTTGCCGCACCGTGATTGGTCAGGGTGCGCCGACTGTTGCCGGTACGGATAAAGTACATGGTGCTCCTCTGGGTGCTGAAGAAATCGCCAGAACACGTGCTGCCATTGGTTGGCCCTATGCACCTTTTGAAATCCCCGCTGAAGTCTATGCAGGCTGGGATCAGCGCAGCACAGGTGCTGCGCATCAGGCGGCCTGGCAAAAACTGTTTGTTGCCTACTCGGCACAATTCCCGGCTGAGGCGGCTGAATTTACCCGCCGCATGGCGGGTAGCCTGCCCGTTGATTTTGCAGAAACCGCCAAAAAACTGCTTGCAGAGACCAACGCAAAAGCAGAAACGATTGCGACCCGTAAAGCCTCGCAGCTTGCGATTACTGCGCTGGTTGAGGCCTTGCCTGAAATGCTGGGCGGTTCAGCCGATCTGACAGGCTCGAACTTTACCGACTGGAAAGGTGCAGTAGCCGTGCGCGCGGGTGCCGACGGCATCAAGTTTGGTCGTCACATCAATTACGGAGTGCGTGAGTTCGGTATGGCGGCCATCATGAATGGCGTTGCCTTGCATGGGGGCTACCTGCCATTCGGCGGCACGTTCCTGACGTTCTCTGACTACTCGCGTAATGCTTTGCGTATGGCTGCGCTCATGAAACAGCGTGTGGTGCATGTTTTTACACACGATTCGATCGGCCTGGGCGAAGATGGCCCGACCCATCAGTCAATCGAGCACGCGAGCAGCCTGCGCCTGATTCCTAATCTGTCCGTATGGCGTCCTTGCGATACCGTTGAGACAACTGCGGCCTGGCTGGCTGCTGTGGAGCGCCCCACCAGCATCGGCATGGATGTGCATGCGGGTGGTCCTACCGCTCTATTGTTATCGCGTCAGAATTTACCTTTCGTTGCGCGTGATGCCGCGACGCTTGCCGCCGTTGCACGCGGTGGTTATGTGTTGCAAGAGGCCCCGAACGCATGTGCAGCGATTATCGCCACAGGCTCCGAGGTCGCGATAGCGATTGAGGCACAAAAACTGCTCGCGGCGGAGGGTGTCGCCGTGCGTGTGGTGTCCATGCCCTGCACGGATGTCTTTGATAAGCAGGATGCAAACTGGCGCGCGCAAGTCCTGCCAAAAGGCATGCCACGCGTGGCGGTCGAGGCCGGCGTGACAGCTTTCTGGCACAAGTATGTCGGTCTTGATGGCGCAGTGGTCGGCATCGATACTTATGGTGAGTCTGCACCCGCCGGTGCGTTGTTCAAGCATTTTGGTCTGACTGCTGAAAAAGTAGCTCAGGCAGTCAAGCAAGTTTTATAAAATCTCAAAACTAGGAGCATGTTGTCATGACGATTCGCGTTGCTATTAATGGTTATGGTCGTATCGGTCGCAATATTTTGCGTGCCCACTACGAAGGCGGCAAAAAACACGACATTCAAATCGTTGCTATTAACGATTTGGGCGATCCAAAGACCAATGCTCACCTGACACAGTACGACACTGCACACGGAAAATTTTCCGGCACAGTCGGCGTCGAGGGCGAATACATGGTTGTCAATGGCGACAAGATTCGCGTACTGGCAAACCGCAACCCGGCTGAATTGCCCTGGGGCGAGTTGAATGTTGACGTTGTGCTCGAGTGCACAGGTTTTTTTACTAGCAAAGAAAAAGCTTCAGCCCATATTAAAGGCGGCGCTAAAAAAGTCATTATTTCTGCACCTGGCGGCAAAGATGTTGATGCCACGATCGTGTTCGGCGTGAACGACAAGGTTCTGAAGAAAGAAGATACGGTCATCTCCAACGCATCTTGCACCACTAACTGCCTGGCACCATTGGTCCAGCCTTTGAACGAAAAGCTCGGTGTCGTGACAGGTCTGATGACCACCATTCACTCATACACCAACGATCAGGTTTTGACTGACGTTTATCACGAAGACCTGCGCCGCGCGCGCTCAGCCACTATGAGCATGATTCCTGCAAAGACGGGTGCAGCTGCTGCGGTCGGTCTGGTGTTGCCGGAACTCAACGGCAAGCTGGATGGTTTCGCAATTCGCGTTCCAACCATCAACGTTTCGCTGGTTGATTTGTCGTTCATCGCCAAGCGCGATACTACGGTCGAAGAAGTCAATGCCATCATGAAAGAAGCCTCGGAAGGCGCTCTCAAAGGCATCCTGACGTATCAGACAGAGCAATTGGTATCGGTTGATTTCAACCACAATCCAGCATCGAGCAACTTTGACGCCACACTGACCAAAGTTTCCGGTCCGCTGGTTAAAGTTTCGTCCTGGTACGACAACGAGTGGGGTTTCAGCAACCGTATGCTCGACACCACCGTTGCACTGATGTCGGCAAAATAATCGCTGCACTGGATTAGGGGCCCTTCGGGGCCCTTTTGTTATGTTCCTATCTCACTTGGCTATTCAATCATGACGACAGTTCATACCCTTTCCGCTCTGGCTCAATCGGGCAAGCTTGCCGGTAAAAAAGTTTTTATCCGCGCCGATCTGAATGTGCCCTTCGATGATGCGGGCAATATCACCGAAGACACACGCATCCGTGCTTCCGTACCAGGCATTAAACTCGCTCTGGACGCCGGTGCGGCTGTGATGGTGACCTCGCATCTGGGTCGCCCGACAGAGGGCACACTGACGCCTGCTGACTCGCTGGCACCCATCGCTAAGCGTTTGTCGGAACTGCTGGGCATGGATGTGCCGCTGATTCAAAACTGGGTAGATGGTGTGACCGTGGCGCCCGGGCAGGTTGTGTTGCTTGAAAACTGTCGGGTCAACAAGGGTGAAAAGAAAAACGATCCCGAGCTGTCAAAGAAAATGGCGGCGCTATGCGATGTTTACGCAAACGATGCCTTTGGTACCTCGCATCGTGCCGAAGCAACGACCTACGGCATTGCTGAGTATGCACCTATCGCTTGTGCCGGCCCGTTACTCCAGGCAGAACTCGAAGCTTTGGGGCGTGCGTTGCATGCGCCCAAGCGTCCTCTGGTGGCAATCGTTGGGGGTTCGAAAGTTTCAACCAAGCTCTCGATCCTGCAATCGCTCGCCGACAAGGTTGATCAACTGATCGTTGGCGGCGGTATCGCCAATACATTCATGCTGGCTGCTGGCCTGCCGATTGGTCAGTCACTGGCCGAACCTGAGCAGCTAGAAGAAGCCCGCGCTGTCATGAAAAAAATGCAGGCTCGTGGCGCTGCTGTGCCAATCCCGACAGACGTCGTGTGCGCGACTGAGTTTTCAGCGACAGCCAAAGCAACTGTCAAAGCCGCTAAAGATGTCGGCCCTGATGATCTGATTCTGGACATTGGTCCTGACACAGCTCAGCAGCTTGCTGCAATTCTTAAGCAAGCGGGCACAATCGTGTGGAACGGTCCGCTAGGTGTGTTTGAATTTGCCGCGTTTGCCAGCGGCACTGAAGTTGTCTCGCATGCGATTGCCGACTCGGCAGGATTTTCAATTGCCGGGGGCGGTGATACGCTAGCCGCCATTGCTAAATTCGGTATTACTGACAAAGTTGGTTACATCTCAACCGGTGGTGGTGCGTTCCTTGAATTCCTCGAAGGCAAGACATTACCGGCTGTGGAAATTTTGCAAAAGCGCGCAGCGAGCTGAAATTGTTGTTGATCACGTGTCACCCTGCCTGAGTCATCTGGCAGGGTAATTTTTTTAATCAACAATGAATAAGGTCGCACCTTCGCGCGTCGAGGATTGATGGGGTTCTGCCCCATCAGCGACCTGATAGCTCATGCCGGGTTTGAGTTCAAAAGTCCGGCCGTCTTTAAGCTCCGTGTGGAGTGATCCCGACAAGCACAGCAGGATGTGGCCTTTCTCGCACCAGTGGTCGGCCAGATAGCCCGCACTGTACTCGACCATCCTGACACGGATGGAGCCAAACTGACAGGTACGCCATTGCGCATGACCTGTTGTCCCGGGGTGCTCAGTGACCGGAATCGTTGACCAGTCCGTTGTGCCAAACGGGATATCCTGAATTTGCATATTTTTTCCTTAGTTTGACTTGATATTTATAGCGTTTGCCCCCATTGTGAATACATATTCATCTTTTGGGTGCGCTCGCTGCCACCTTGCTTATGGAATTCAGAGACTACTACAAGATTCTTGAAGTGCCACGCGATGCCTCGCAGGATGATATCCGCAAGGCTTACCGCAAACTCGCCCGTAAATATCATCCGGATGTCAGCAAAGAGCCGGATGCGGAAAAGCGCATGCGCGATGTCAATGAAGCCAATGATGTGTTGCGTGATGCTGAAAAGCGTGCGGAATACGATGCGCTGGCGGCTGGTGTCTCGGCTGGTCATGGCAAAGCACCTCCTCCAGGCTGGGATCGCGATTTTGAGTTTTCTGGTGCGGGTGGCGGTGCAGGTGATGGAGATTTCAACGATTTCCTAAATGGCATGTTCAAGCAAGCTGCCCGTAAGCGTCAGGGTTTTGCTGCAGGACAGGCTGGTGCGCACGCGGGTGGACATCCTGGTCAGGGGTTCGCGGGCGGTCAAGGTAGTCAGACATTCAAGATGCGTGGTGAAGACCATCACGCTGATATCGAAATCACGCTTGAGGACAGTTTTTCAGGGGTCACACGTGAGTTGAGCCTGCGTTCAGTGCAGCTTGACGAGCAGGGGCGCCCTTACATGGGCACACGAACCTTGAGCGTCAAAATTCCGACCGGGGTCAAAGAAGGGCAGATGATTCGTCTGGCCGGGCAAGGTATGCCTGGCGAGGGCGGTGGCGAGTCGGGTGACTTATTCCTGACGGTGCGTTTTGCTGCGCATACTGTTTATAAAGCGGATGGCCGTGACCTCAGCATGCATTTGCCCATTACCCCATGGGAGGCCGCCTTAGGTGGTCCAGTCAATGCGCCTACCATGCAAGGTGAGGTGGAGGTCAATATCCCTGCCGGTACTAAACAGGGTGGCAAATTGCGTTTGCGCGGTAAAGGCTTGCCGGGTGATCCTGCGGGTGATCTTTATCTGATTCTTGATATCGTCTGGCCGCCAGCGGATAATGATGCGACACGCGCAGCCTATCAACAACTTGCCAGTGCGGCACCCTTTAATCCCCGCCGTCACTTGGGAGTCTGATTATGAATACAGTTACGATTTGTACGGCTCAGTTGGTGGACCACGAAGCCCCTGTCACGCTCGATGAGCTTGCTCGCTTTTGTGAGCAACAGACTGAATGGGTTCAGAGTCTGGTTGATCAGGGTGTTGTTCCCGCGTCTAGGGGGCCTTCTTCCGGGCAGTGGGTATTTACCAGCGTCTCCGTGACACGCGCCCGGCACGTGGCACGTCTGCAGCGCGATTTCGAAGTCAATCTCGATGCGGCAGCCTTGATGGTCGATTTGATGGAAGAAGTGCGTCATTTGCGTGGACGACTTTCCCTGTTCAAGTAAAAATGTCTTGGGCAGAGCAAGAATAGTTACTTATATTCAATTCTAATATAAGTAAATTACTTTTATGTCATTTCGGATATATAGGGATTGGCCTAAACTCCTAATCCCTGTTCGCTGTGCGGACATAAGAATATCCAATGAATATGAATGCTGGGCCCCACGAATCAAACGCTTACGTTTTGCAAGCTCAACAACTCAGACTTCAGTATGGCGAAGCCTCGCCTTTAATTGATGGGCTGAATCTCACCGTGGCCGCGGGCGAAATTGTGGCGATCCTCGGACCGAGCGGCGTGGGTAAATCCAGTTTGCTGCGCATTTTGGCGGGGCTGCAAAAAGCTTCTGCCGGCACTGTACTGGTCGATGGCGTGTCGATTGAGGGCACGCATCCTCGCGTGGCGATGGCTTTTCAGGACCCGAGTTTGTTGCCTTGGCTGACTTTAGAAAGAAATGTTGCGTTCGGTCTCGATTTCCGTCATCAGCCAAAATTGAGCGCGGCCGAAAGAAATCAACGCGTCACGGCGGCGATTCGCGAAGTCGGTCTGGAGCATGCGCGTCATCGCATGCCTGCTGAATTGTCAGGGGGGATGGCACAACGTTGCGCGCTTGCGCGTTGCGTTGCGCGTCAGCCAGAGGTGATTCTTCTGGATGAACCATTCGGTGCGCTGGACGAAGTCACCCGTGCAGCCATGCAGCGTTTGTTACTCAAGCTTCGCGAGGATCTTGGTACGGCTGCGATTCTGATCACACATGATATCGATGAGGCATTACAAGTCGCCGATCGCGTTGTATTGCTGGGTGGCGCACCCGCACACGTCATCGGTGAATGGAAAATCGCCTATACACAACC
>CAINDJ010000274.1 GCA_903847325.1 uncultured beta proteobacterium
TGCGCAGGTTGTTCGACCTTAACCACGGCTTGGAGCGACAGGATCGAATCATCGGCGAGCACTTCCCCTCCTGGCGATAGGTTCGTGGCGTCGGAGACATGATCAGCCTCTGCGACCGGTATGACCTTAGGTGCTTTGACACCCTCAGAAACTAAGCTATCAGATGGTGCCGCTTCTTGACTTGCCTCATCGCTGGCATGGGCCGCACTTTGTTTACGTCGCTCGAACACAGCGGCAAAAAATCCATCCGTTCCATGCACATCAGGTCTGAGCTTCAGGTATGGGCCTTCAATCACCAAAGGTGTTCGGGCAGCCATAATCGGCGCCGCATCCACCAGCTCAAAGTCCGGATGCTCCGCGAGGAATTTCTCAGCCTGATTTTCGTTTTCTTCTGTGAGCAAGCTGCACGTCGCATACACCAGTCGTCCACCGGGGGCCACGCAACGTGATGCACTCGCAAGAATTCTGGCCTGCAAGGCAACGAGCTCTTCGAGACTCTGGGCCGACTGGCGCCATTTCAGGTCAGGATTACGTCTGAGCGTGCCGACACCACTGCAGGGGGCATCGACCAGCACACGATGCGCTTTACCCGCCAGACGGCGCACACGCTGATCATTTTCGTGATCAATCGCCACCGGCACGACGTTGGACAAGCCACTGCGCGCAAAGCGTGGTTTGGCTTTAGCCAAACGCGTCGCAGACACATCAAAAGCATACAAACGACCGGTCGAGCGCATCAAAGCTCCCAGCAGCAAAGTCTTGCCGCCTGCGCCAGCACAAAAATCAATGACCATTTCGCCACGCTTGGGGCCAACCAAAAGTGCCAGCAACTGACTGCCCTCGTCCTGGACTTCGATCAGTCCGTGTTCGAACTGGTGCCATTTATTCATCGCAGGGCGACCCTTGAGACGAATCCCCCAAGGTGAAAAAGGCGTCGCAACCGGCGCATGACGCACCGCATTGCCGCGCGTCAGATCGGCCAGCATCTCGTCGCGCTCGGCTTTGAGCGGATTGACGCGAATATCGAGTGCAGCATGCTGATTCAGAGAATGTGCCAACGACTCAAGTTCCGGGAAATCCTTAATGCGGTCATATAACCAGTCTGGCAAACTCTCACGGACAGGCAATGACATGGAACTCGGCTCAATTTGGGCAATACGCTCGAGCCAGGCTAGTTCACCCACATCAAGCACCGCTTTTACTTTTTCGGGATCCATGGTCGACAACGCGCCCTGAATAGCCAGGCGACGCACCGCGTTACCCACACCGCTCTCGGCGAGCTGGCGATACAGTCTGAGGTTACGCAAGACGTCATAGACGGACTCGGCCACCTCGGCGCGATCCCGGATACCCAGACTCGGATGCGCCCTGAACCAATGCGAAACAACCGAGTCCGCGGCAAAGCGCATGGTCAGTACCTCGTCCAGTACCTTGCGGATTTGGTCCAGACGGATGGTCATAGGAGGTTGGCGAGGTTTGTGCACAAAAGCGGGTTGCTGTGGACGCTCAGCGCCGGGCTCACCCCGATCACTGTCCCGATCACCGCCCCTGTCGTAGCCACGATCGGCAGAACGGTCATAACCACCGCCCGAACCACTTCGCGAGTAAGCGGGCTGAGCATTCATGAGACGGTCCGTGGCCGAGCCTTTGGCTGGCGGCGCACGATCAGGATCAAATGGTCTTGGCGCAGAGCGAGGGCTCGCTGATGAACCCGCGCGTGGCTTACCCCGCGAGTCGCCCGGTTTGGGCCGGCCTGGGCGGCTGGGTGTGCGTGGGTTGCTCATACTGATTGCTCCGATACAAATATTCTTGAATGAATGGCGTCAACGTTGACGCGCTGGTCTGGCATGAGATGCACCTGACCTTGCGCAAGCCAGATAGCGACTTGCGGATAAACAATGTGCTCAAGCGTCAATACACGCTCGGCTAATGATTCAGGCGTGTCCTCGGATAGCACCGGCACAACGCCCTGAGCGATGATAGGACCATGATCGAGCACGGGTGTGACAAAGTGAACCGTACATCCATGTGCCTGCACGCCTTTTGCAATCGCCTGCGCATGCGTATGCAAGCCAGGAAATGCAGGCAACAATGAGGGATGAATATTGACCAGCCTGCCCGCATAATGCTGCACGAATTCGGGCGTCAGTACCCGCATAAAACCAGCGAGCAACACATAATCTGGTGAATATTGGTCGATGATCGACTTAAGCGCCGCATCAAACGTGTTTCTGCTTGAAAAATCCGTGTGGGAAACCACTTGCGTGGCAATTCCTCTCTCACTGGCCCATTTTAGCCCAGTACTGGCCGGACGGTTAGAAATAACAGCTAAAACATCCGCTGGGCAACGATCTGCGAGACAGTTTTCAACGATTTTCTGCATATTTGAACCCTGCCCGGATATCAAAATCACAAAGCGCTTACGTAAAAAAGAGGGGTCAGACATGGGATTCCACGAACAAAGCATTACGAAATTGTAAACTGTTGCTTGTGAAAACCTCCTTACGCATCCGCCGTCACCCTCCTGCGCCGTCTTTGCGCTTCTCTTCTGCCCTGTCAATAGGTAACTTTGACGGGGTCCACCTCGGGCATACCGCCATGCTCGAGCAGGTCTGTGCGGCAGCGCGCGAGCACGCGCTCGTGCCTAGCGTACTGACATTTGCACCCCATCCACGTCAGTATTTTGCTCAAGTCAATCATCGGCCCGAGCTCTCACCGCCCCAGATAAGCGGCATCCGGGACAAGCTGACTGCGCTGGCGCAAACGGGTATCGAGCAAATCATCCTTGCGCGTTTTAACCGTCAGATGGCCGAAATGTCTGCGACGGATTTTGTTACCCAGTTATTGATTGAGCAACTCGGGACACGCTGGTTACTGGTGGGCGAAGACTTCCGCTTTGGCCGTCAGCGCACCGGAGATGTTGAATTACTTAAAAAAATTGGTCTACAACATGGTATGCAGATCCAGACGATGTCTGATGTGACAGATGCGCACGGCCACCGGGTTTCAAGCTCTGAGGTCCGCTCGGCACTCGGTGCGGGCGATCTGAATCATGCAGCGCATCTACTGGGGCGCCCCTTTGCCATGAGCGGCCATGTCATTCACGGCAAAAAACTCGGTCGCACCCTCAATATGCCGACTATGAATATGCGTGTCACACCCCGTTGTGCTGCGCGCTCGGGCATATATGTTGTGCGCGTGCACGGTCTGGACTCAGACCCTTTACCTGGTGTGGCCAGCCTGGGGGTGCGTCCAACCGTCGAGGACGATGGCAGAATTCTGCTCGAAACACACTTATTAACAAGCAATCCGGATGCTTACGGTAAACTCATCCGGGTCGAACTCCTGCAACACGTGCGGGACGAAGAAAAATTTCCCGATCTCCCAACCCTGACTGCCGCCATGCATGCCGATGCACAGCATGCTCGCTCTTATTTTGCGCTCCATGGACTATAAAAACACACTCAATCTGCCCGACACCAAGTTCCCAATGCGTGGTGACCTGCCTAAACGCGAACCTCTCTGGGTGGCCGCCTGGCAAGAAAAAAAGGTCTATCAGGCCGTGCGCGAGGCGAGCAAGGGTCGCCCCAAGTTCCTGCTCCATGACGGCCCGCCTTACGCAAACGGTGATATTCACATCGGTCATGCCGTGAATAAGATTCTCAAAGACATCATCATCAAAAGCCGCAATATGGCGGGCTTTGATGCCGCCTACGTACCTGGCTGGGATTGTCATGGCATGCCGATCGAAATTCAGATCGAAAAAAAATACGGCAAGCACTTACCCGTCGCGCAAGTTCAATCTAAAGCCCGTGCCTACGCACTGGAGCAGATTGAGCGCCAGAAAAAGGACTTTATCCGGCTTGGCGTTCTTGGCGACTGGGACAATCCCTATCTGACAATGAATTTCAGCAACGAAGCCAATGAGATTCGTGCGTTAGGCCGAATCCTCGATAAAGGCTACGTATTCCGTGGTCTGAAGCCTGTGAACTGGTGTTTTGACTGTGGCTCGGCACTGGCTGAGGCTGAGGTCGAATACGCGGATCGCAAAGATCCGGCCGTCCATATCGCCTTCCCCTTTGCGGATCTGACAGCTGTGGCCAAGGCTTTTGGTGTACCAAGCGTCGATAAAGGTGCGATCGTAATCTGGACCACGACACCCTGGACAATCCCCTCGAATCAGGCACTGAATATTCATCCTGAATTTGAATATGCGCTGGTACGTGTGAGCCCTGCTCCTGCGACGGGCGCACTGATGATCCTGGCTGCAGACCGCGTTGAGGCCTGCATGAATGAATGGGGCATGGAAGGCGAAATTATCGCCA
>CAINDJ010000275.1 GCA_903847325.1 uncultured beta proteobacterium
CGACTATATCTTTCATCTCGCAGCGTTTTTCGCTAATCAGAACTCTGTCGACTACCCAGAAAAAGACTTAATGGTCAGTCAGCTAGGTACGATCAAAATGCTCGAACATGCTGTTTTACAGAGCGGCATCAAGCGTTTTGTCTATGCCGGATCGGGATGTGCAATTTACGGTGCCCAAGCCCCTCTTCCTCTCAAGGAAGAATTCATGTCCATGCACCTGACCACGCCTTACCAGATCTCGAAAATGGCGGGCGAGCTTTATTGCAATTTCTATTGGCATCACTACGGTTTGCCTGTAGTCAAAACTCGCTTTTTCAACTCCTACGGTCCTGGCGAAGTTCCCGGCCAATACCGCAACGTCATTCCTAACTTCATCTACTGGGCGATGAAAGGTCAACCGCTACCCATTACCGGTGATGGCAAGATGACACGCGACTTCACCTACGTGATGGATATTGTCGATGCATTGCTCAGGGCGGGTATAGTTGAGGAAGCCATCGGTGCGGAAATGAATATTGCCTCTGCACGTGAAATTGAGATTGTACAAATGGCTGAAATGGTCAACGAACTCACTGGCAACAAGGCGGGACTGCTCTATACAGACCGCAGAAAATGGGACACCAAGTCACGTCTGCTTGCAAGCATTGACAAAGCGCGCGACCTCTTGGGCTACGATCCCAAAACCACCTTTGAAGATGGTTTGAGAACAACAATCAAATGGTTTCAAGACAACTGGGACGACATCTGCCGTGATGCAGAGTTTCCTCCTGGGATGTCTTCTGCAGTTAAAAACTACGTCTTGCGCCAAGACTCCCAAAAGAAATGAAACAAGTTGTTCAGAGCTATAAAACTGGTGATGTGTCACTACGTGACGTACCCGTCCCCCAGTGCGGCAGTAAACGCATCCTTGTACGTAACAGCTGCTCACTGATTAGTCTTGGCACTGAGCGCTCAACCATTGAGTTGGGGCGCAAATCGCTGATGGGCAAAGCCGCATCGCGTCCAGATCTGGTGCGAAGAGCCTGGGATAAAGCTAAAAAAGAAGGGTTTCTTAAAACCTGGCAAGAAGCCATGGGACGCCTAGATACGCCAACCCCACTTGGATATAGCGGTGCAGGCACTATTGAGCAGTGCGGTATAGCCGCCACAGAGTTTTCTCCTGGCGATCGCGTTGCGTGCGTTGGTCAAGGATTTGCCTCACACGCTGAGTTTGTATCGATCCCAGTTAATCTGGCTTGTCGCATCCCAGAGGGTGTCACAGAACAAGAGGCCTCCTTTGGCATGCTCGGCATCATCGCTCTGCATGGCATTCGAAGTGCCAATCTGACGTTTGGCTCACGTGTTGTCGTGATGGGTCTTGGCCTGCTAGGCCTACTCACCATCCAAATGTTGCACGCCTATGGCTGCGAAGTCATCGCATTGGATCCCTCGGCAGACAAAATTGAGTTAGCTAAGCGTTATGGTTTTGATAACGTCACAACAGATACCGACTCACTCGCCAGACTTTCAGATACAAAAACAAACGGTTATGGCGCAGACGCTGTAATCATTACGGCAGCCAGCAAAGAACGAGGTCCGGTTGATTTAGCCGTTCAGCTGTGCCGTCCCAAAGGACGCATCGTCGTTGTCGGCACGGCTGACATCCATCCGGATCGTAATGAACTCTGGCTCAAAGAGATCGATTTGGTTGTATCAAAAGCGGCAGGACCAGGCTCACTTGATCCGCTTTA
>CAINDJ010000276.1 GCA_903847325.1 uncultured beta proteobacterium
CACTATGACGATACACGCCGCACATCCCGACATAATCAAACGGCTCAAGCGAGCCCAAGGCCACCTTAAAAGTATCCTGACTATGCGGGAGGAGGAGCGAGGCTGCCTCGAAATTGCGCAGCAACTGCAAGCTGTTGAGAAAGCCAAATCGACGGACACAGACAAAGTGATCGCAGCGATGGGCGGCCAGAAATTTGCGGCACCAGACGGCTTCACCATCGAAATGGACCCAACTAACCACCACCTGCATAAACCAGTTTTCATCGGCGAAATTCAGGCTGACGGTCAGTTCAATACCGTATGGAAAAGCAAAGGTCCGATCCGCGCCCAACCTTGGAGCCCTTTCATCAAGGGTAACGAAGGCAAGCAAAGTCTTTGATACATTAGCACTTATAACTATAAATGAGACTGCAACAACATGGCTGTGATTTACCCCTTCTTGAAAAGGTTGATGTGTGCTGTGCTGCTGGTGCTCCCGGCGTACACATGCGTTGCAGCAGACTTGGTCGACCGCGCAGTATTAAGCGGCCTGGCTAGCGACAATAACAACGACAAGATCGAGGCGATCACAGCGTTGGGGCAGCTCTCCAATCCAGGAGCCGCCGCCATTCTGGCGGCCTTGGGTGAAGGTAAAGTTTTAATTGCTGCGGACGGCACAGTGCTTGTGTCGCTCGCAGCAGACAAAGCGCTCAACCCTGCGACCGGCGAAACGATCGCACCGCCTGCTGACGCGCAAACCGTCAATATGAACAACCGGCTGCGACGCGCGCTGCAAGGCGCGCAAGCCAGTGCGGAATTATTTTCTCCTGTTGCAGCGACTCGTCTTGCTGCCGCGATCAGACTACAGAAAGAAGCCGATGCTGCGCGTACCCCCGTGATTGAGCGCGCGCTCACGCAGGAAAAAGATCCGGGGATCAAACTCGCGCTCAACATTGCGCTGGCAAGCTCCGCGATCAAAAGTACTGAAGCGGCAGTGCGAACTAAAGCAGTGATTGCATTAGGTGAAAGTAAAAATCCAGCATTTAAACCTGTGCTTGCCGCGTTGCTGGCCAAAGACTCTTCGGGTGCTTTTGCTGAACCCGATGCAGAAGTGCGCAACACAGCCCAAAAATCGCTCGAACAAATCGAAAGTCATCAGACGATCGTCAGCTGGGTCGGAAACCTGTTTTACGGCATCAGTTTAGGCAGTGTGCTGTTACTGGCCGCATTAGGCTTGGCCATTACCTTTGGACTGATGGGCATCATTAATATGGCGCATGGCGAACTGTTGATGATTGGCGCCTATGCAACGTATTTAGTTCAAAGCTTTTTCAAACAATATTTACCGGGTGCGCTCGACTGGTACGTCGTCGCCGCATTGCCTGTTGCCTTTGTCAGCACCGCTCTCGTCGGGATGCTACTTGAGCGTACCGTCATTCGCTGGCTGTATGGAAGGCCGCTCGAAACACTGCTCGCGACCTGGGGCATCAGCTTGATTCTGATGCAAGCCGTACGCAGTATTTTTGGCGCGCAAAACGTTGAAGTCTCCAATCCCTCCTGGATGAACGGTGGCATCACGGTACTTGGCAATTTAAGCCTGAGCTATAACCGTTTGGTCATTATCGGCTTTGCATTGTGCGTAGTCGTTGCCGTCTGGCTCGTACTGAATTACACACGCCTGGGTTTGTTTGTCCGCGCCATTACCCAAAACCGCCGGATGGCTGATTGCGTAGGTGTACCAACGGGTCGCATCGATATGCTGGCATTCGGGCTCGGCTCAGGCATCGCGGGGCTGGCGGGTGTCGCACTCTCCCAGCTCAGCAACGTCGGTCCTGACCTCGGACGCGGCTACATCGTTGACTCGTTCATGGTGGTGGTGCTCGGGGGAGTAGGACAACTTGCTGGCACGGTCGTTGCGGCCATGGGCCTTGGCGCACTCAATAAATTCATCGAACCCTTCTGGGGCGCAGTGATTGCCAAAATCGCAATCCTGTTGTTTATCGTCTTGTTTGTACAGAAACGTCCGCAAGGCCTGTTTGCACCCAAAGGTCGGAGCGCAGAATGACCACTCAAACGAATCGTGCGTCGCTGCTCGACGCCACAAACACGAACTTATTTTCCTCCAGGGCCTGGACAGGCATTGGGATCGTGGTGGTATTTTTTGCCCTGTTACCCGTCCTGAATCTGGCGTTCCCCGCAGGACATGCTTTTCATGTTTCGGCCTTTACCATTGCATTGATCGGTAAATTCATCTGCTACGCCATGGCTGCACTCGCGCTGGATCTGGTCTGGGGTTATGCAGGGATATTGTCGCTGGGTCATGGTCTGTTTTTTGCACTCGGTGGTTATGCCTGCGGCATGTATCTGATGCGCGTAGGCAAGCCATCGCCCGAAATCGTGCCTGACTTTATGACCTTTCTGAGCTGGAAAACCTACCCCTGGTTCTGGTCTTTTACCGAGCACTTCTGGTATGCCATGCTGCTCGTGGTGCTAGTGCCCGGATTGCTCGCCTTTGTCTTTGGCTACTTCGCATTCCGTTCACGGATCAAGGGCGTATATTTTTCTATCATTACGCAAGCCCTGACCTTTGCCGCGATGTTGTTGTTCTTTCGTAATGAAACAGGCTTTGGTGGCAATAACGGGTTTACGGACTTTAAAACCATTCTTGGATTCGACATTACCTCTCCACAAACGCGGGCTACTCTTTATTGGACAAGCCTCGGCGCACTGCTGCTTGCCCTGATTGCGGGTCGCGCGATCACGCAGTCAAAGCTTGGACGTGTACTGACCGCTATTCGCGACTCCGAAAGCCGCCTGCGGTTTTTAGGTTACGAACCACTCGGCTTCAAACTCTTTATCTGGACCGTATCCGCTGTGATTTGCGGCATCGCCGGCGCGCTGTACGTGCCACAAGTAGGCATTATTAATCCTGGTGAAATGTCGACAGAAAACTCCATCGAAATGGTCATCTGGGTCGCAACCGGCGGGCGTGGCACACTGATCGGGCCCATCATCGGCGCGGGTGCGATTAATGGTCTGAAAACCTGGTTTACCAGCGTTGTGCCTGAGTTCTGGCTCTACGCACTCGGGCTGATTTTTGTATTGGTCACACTCTTTTTGCCTCAAGGCATCGTCGGACTCGTTCGCAAACTGGGGCAGCGTACAAAGGGGCAAGCATGAACACTGTCAATCACGCCCAACTAGAACAAGCCACGCAGAGCAACGGGCCTGGCGGGTCAGCCTCTTACGGCCGCGTTAAAACACCCGGCGTCGACACGACCCATGGCGCAATTCTTTATCTAGAGTCAATCAGCGTTGTATTTGATGGCTTTAAAGCACTCAACGATCTCTCCCTGGATATTGGTGTCGGCGAACTACGTTGCATCATCGGTCCCAACGGTGCCGGCAAAACCACCATGATGGATGTCATCACCGGCAAAACCAAGCCCACCGCAGGTACCGCATTTTTTGGTCAGAATATCGACCTGACCAAGATGCAGGAATCCGAAATTGCCGATGTGGGGATTGGCCGCAAGTTTCAGCGTCCGACTGTTTTTGAAAACCATACGGTATTCGAGAACCTTGAGCTTGCGATGAAAACCAACAAGCACGTCAAGCAAACATTGTTTGCCCGACTCAACAGTTATCAACGCGACAAGATCGCCGACACGCTGGAATTATTGCGCCTAATGAGCGAATACAAACGGCCAGCAGGATTGCTGTCGCACGGACAAAAGCAATGGCTGGAAATCGGCATGCTGCTCATGCAGGAACCTTTGCTGCTGCTACTGGATGAACCCGTCGCAGGTATGACCGACGCGGAAACAGAACGCACGGGGGAATTGCTCAACGACCTGCGCGGCAAGCACTCCCTGATGGTGGTCGAGCATGACATGGACTTTGTGAATCAAATTTCGCAAGGTGGCAAAGTTACCGTGCTGTGCGAAGGCTCGGTCCTGGCCGAAGGCACCATGCAGCAAGTTCAATCCGACCAACGGGTCATCGAAGTGTATTTGGGACGATAGCGTGATGTTGGACGTTCAGAAAATCAATCAATACTACGGCAGCAGCCATACCTTGCGTGGGGTATCCCTTGAGGTGAAAAAAGGTGAATGCATGGCCTTGCTCGGTCGTAATGGCGTGGGTAAAACGACCCTCCTGAAATGCCTGATGGGCGTACAGTCGATTGCCTCAGGTCAGGTCATATTCGAGGGCCAGGACATCAGCAAACTGGCCCCCCATCAACGCGCAGCACTCGGCATGGCCTATGTCCCGCAGGGGCGTGAAATTTTCGCGCGGTTGACGGTCGAAGAAAACATTCTGATGGGGATGGCAACCAAATCCAGCAGCAAGGCACGGGAGATCAAAGGGGAAATTTATGAATTGTTTCCCGTCCTGAAAACCATGCTGTCGCGCCGCGGCGGCGACCTCTCGGGTGGCCAGCAGCAACAGTTGGCGATCGCTCGTGCCTTAGTGGCCGAACCCAAACTCATCATCTTTGACGAGCCCACAGAGGGCATCCAGCCGTCGATCATAAAAGATATTGGGCGTGTCATTGACCTGCTGCGCAATCGTGGCGATATGGCGATTGTCCTGTGCGAGCAGTATTTCGACTTTGCCCGCGAGCTTGCTGACCGGTTCGTTGTGCTGTCACGCGGCGAGGTCGTCGCCACCGGCAATCGTGCCGAAATGGATAGCGAAGAGGTCAAGCGTCACTTGTCGGTATAAGCCTTGCCTGGCCAACAAGACAAAAATACCTTAAGAACCACAGAAACAGGGCTGGCGCTCTGGTTCTGAGGTTGTTCTAGCGGTATGATTCCCGCACTCTAATAGCGGGACAAAAAACATGTGGGACGTAATCGTAGTCGGCGGCGGCAATGCCGCGCTCTGTGGTGCGCTGATGGCGCGCGAGGCCGGTGCCAGCGTATTGCTGCTTGAGGCATCGCCAAAAGAATGGCGCGGCGGCAATTCCCAGCACACGCGTAATTTGCGCTGTATGCATGATGCCCCGCAAGACGTGCTGGTCGATGCCTACCCCGAAGAAGAATACTGGCAAGACTTGCTCAAGGTTACGGGCGGACAAACCAACGAAGCATTAGCCCGCATGGTGATTCGCGAGTCCTCAAACTGTCGCGACTGGATGCGCAAGCATGGCGTGCGTTTTCAGCCACCACTTTCAGGCACGCTGCACGTCGCGCGCACCAATGCGTTCTTCATGGGTGGCGGCAAAGCCCTGATCAATGCTTATTACCTGAGCGCTCAAAAGCTCGGCATCGATATTCTTTACGACTCCCCCGTTGATGATCTGGAGATCAAAGATGGGAAGTTTGTCGCAGCGATGGTCGGTGACAAACGCTACGCGGGTCACTCCGTGATTCTCGGTTGCGGCGGTTTCGAATCCAATCGCGAGTGGGTGCGCGAGGCCTGGGGCCAAAATGAGCGCGGCGAATGGCCTGCAGAAAATTTCCTTGTACGCGGTACACGTTACAACATGGGCGCCGTGCTCAAGGTCATGATGCGCGAAGGCGCCGACACCATGGGTGACCCAACTCAGGCCCACTGCGTCGCAATCGATGCGCGCGCGCCTCTTTATGACGGCGGTATCGCCACACGTCTGGACTGCGTGTCGCTTGGCGTAGTACTGAACTGCAATGCAGAGCGTTTCTATGACGAGGGAGAAGATTTCTGGCCCAAACGCTATGCTTTGTGGGGCCGACTGGTCGCGTTACAGCCCAAGCAAATCGCCTACACCATCATTGACGCAAAATCGGTCGGACGTTTCATGCCGCCCGTATTTACGGGTGTGAAAGCGGACACCCTGCCCGAGCTCGCCCAAAAACTCGGCCTGGACGAAACAGCTTTCATGAAAACCATCAACGACTTCAATGCGGCCTGCCGCGTGGGCACCTTTGATCACACGATTCAGGACGACTGCCATACCGAGGGTGTCACCCCCGAAAAGACGCATTGGGCTCGCCCGATCGATACCGGCCCATTCTTTGGCTATGCTCTGCGTCCGGGCATTACCTTTACCTATTTCGGTCTCACGACAGACGAAAAATCTAGCGTGTTTTTTAACGGCAAAGCCAGCCCCAATATGTTTGCTGCCGGTGAAATCAGTGCCGGCAACGTGCTCGGTAAAGGCTACACCGCCGGTGTAGGCATGTCGATCGGTACGGCGTTTGGTCGTATCGCCGGAACTCAAGCGGCCGCGGCCGCAAAAAAAATTAAAGAAGGAGCGCAGCATGCAGTCGCTTGATTCACTGACGCGCGAAGCGCAAAACCTGGCGGGCGCCACCGAGCACTCCATCACCTGGCACAAAAAAGGCATCACGGCGAACGAAGCCGAGGTCGCGCGCGCCTTGCAGATCTGTAACGCCTGTCGTTATTGCGAGGGTTTCTGCGCGGTATTCCCCGCCATGGCCCGTCGCCTCGAATTCGATAACAAGGCGGACCTGAACTACCTGGCCAACCTCTGCCACAACTGTGGCGCCTGTTTGCACGCGTGTCAGTACGCGCCTCCGCATGAATTCATGGTCAACGTCCCTCAGGCGATGGCAAAAGTCCGCATGGAAACCTATACCGACTTTGCCTGGCCCGCCTCGTTGGGCAAGCTGTATAAAAACAATGGTGTGACCCTGTCCCTCGCCACTGCTTTTGGTCTGGTACTGTTTTTAGTCCTCACCATTTTGTCTGCCGGCAATCTGCTCAGCCAGCCACAAAGCGCACCACTGGCCGGCAATTTCTATGCGATTTTCCCGCACAACACGCTAGCCCTGATGTTTGGTGTGGTGTTTGGCTTTGCAGTGCTTGCGTTAGGCATCGGCGTGAGAAGATTCTGGAAAGAAATCACCCCGGGTCACGCGACACAAGAGGCAATGTCCGAAGCCGCACACAACGCCTTGAAACTCAAATATCTCGATGGTGGTCACGGCGAAGGCTGCAATGACGAGGACGATCGCTTTACCTTGCGTCGTCGCCGCTTTCACCACCTGACTTTCTATGGTTTCATGCTGTGCTTTGCTGCGACCTCGGTTGCCACGCTCTATCACTACATCCTTGGGTTGCAAGCGCCTTACGGCTATTTCAGCCTGCCGGTGATTCTGGGTACGGTTGGCGGCATCGGCCTGCTCGTGGGGCCCGCAGGTCTGCTGTGGTTGAATCTGAATCGCTCGCCTTTGCATGGCGATGCAGAGCAAAAACCAATGGACCGTGCGTTTATCATCCTGCTGTTCCTGACCAGTCTGACCGGTCTGGGCTTGCTGGTATGGCGAACAACAAGTGCCATGCCGTTGTTACTGGCCGTCCATCTGGGCATTGTCATGGCGTTGTTCCTGACCCTGCCATATGGCAAGTTCGCACACGGCATCTATCGCAGCGCAGCGCTGTTGAAATGGTCCATTGAAAAGCGTCAGCCCAGCAAATTAAGCCTCGGCTCAGACTGATTTTTTATTAAATTAAGGAGACCCGCATCATGCGTCAGTCATTTTTTTCTCGCATGATGCTGGCACAAGCATTTCTGTGCGGCACGATCGCGCTTGGCTTGACAGGTCAAGCCTGGTCGCAAGTTTTCCCCACTAAGTCCATCACGCTGATCGTGCCCCACTCAGCGGGAGGCACCTCAGACATCCTGGCACGTACACTGGCGGCCGAGGCCTCCCGAATTCTGAAGCAACAAATCGTCGTAGAGAACAAGGGCGGGGCTAACGGTACGATCGCCGCCAAGCAAGTCCTCAGCGCAGCACCTGACGGCTACACCCTGATGCTTGCGACAGCGAGTACACACGGCATCAATCCCACGCTTTATACAAATCTGCCTTATGACGCCGTCACAGATTTCAAACCTGTCACGTTGCTGGCCACTGTCCCCAATGTATTAGTTGTCGGTAAAAATCTTAAAGACAAAGTCAGCAACCTGCAGGAGCTGCTGGCCTACATCAAGTCTCAGGGCGACAAAGCCAACATGAGTTCGTCCGGCGCGGGTACACCGGGTCACCTTGCCAGTGAAATGATGAAAGCCTCAACCGGCGTGCAATTCACACACGTCCCCTACAAAGGTGGCAACCCCGCACAGGCAGATCTGGTCGGTGGGCAAGTGGACTTCATGTTCACCACCATACCGGGCGCGATAGCCTTAATCAAAAATGGTAATTTGCGCGCACTGGCTGTGACCTCACCGCAGCGCTCACCTGCATTGCCTGATGTGCCCACCATGGCAGAACAAGGCCTGAAGGGATTCCAGGCGCTCTCCTGGCACGGCATCCTGGCACCGGCAAAAACTCCTGACGCTGTCGTGGCAACGCTTAACAATGCCTTCACCGAAGCGCTTAAATCTCCAGAGGTCAAGGAGCGCCTGGCTAAAGAAGGCGCGGCCGCTGCGGATCTGAATACCGAAGCATTCCGCGCATTTATCGCCGACGAAGTTAAAAACTGGGCGCAAGCAGTCAAGTCCTCGGGCGCCACGGCAAACTAATCATGAAAAAAACTGGCCCGCTTACCCATATTAAAGTTCTTGATCTGAGCCGCGTGCTCGCCGGCCCCTGGGCCGGACAGATCCTCGCAGACCTGGGCGCCACCGTCATTAAAGTGGAACGACCCGGGGCGGGAGATGACACGCGAGTCTGGGGGCCACCCTTCTTAAAAGGCCTCGATGGTCAGGAAACACGTGAAGCCTGTTATTTCCTTGCAGCCAATCGTGGCAAGGAATCGATCACGATCGACATCAGTACCAAAGAAGGTCAGGAACTGGTCAAAAAATTAGCAAGCGAATCCGACATCGTTTTAGAGAACTATAAAGTTGGCACTCTTGAGCGTTACGGCCTGGCCTACTCAGATCTCAAGGTCGTCAATCCTGCCTTGATCTATTGCTCCGTGACAGGTTTTGGACAGAG
>CAINDJ010000277.1 GCA_903847325.1 uncultured beta proteobacterium
CAGGGCTTCAATTTCATTTTCTTGATCTAAAAAGTGAATGGTTCGTCCTGTTGTCAGTGGCAGCCACAAGCTCGTAATCGTTGCGTCGAAGGCGATCGATGTATTAATCGGCGCCCCATTGCCTGCGCTCAAGTCGTACGCATCCATTGCCCAATTGATGTAATTGAGCATGCCGTGATGAGACAGTGCAACGCCTTTTGGCAAACCAGTACTGCCTGATGTGTAAATCAGATAGGCAAGGTTCTCAGGCAATAAGCGCGATGTGCGCTCAGTATCAGCAATGCTGGTACTGGGGTAATGACCGATTTCTAATAAAGTTGTGCTGTCCGACATGTCGATCATGTCGGGGAGGGTGTACTGCGCGTCAGCCTGGAATGCGTCGGCAATGGTTGCGGTGCTAATTAACTGTTTCGCATGACTGTCCTGCAGCATGAATGCTAAACGTTGGGACGGATAGTCTGTGGCAAGAGGCAGGTAAGCAGCGCCAGCGCGCATCGTGCCAACTAATGCGATGACGAGTTCTGGTGTGCGCTCAAGCATGATGCCAACGACATCATCTGGTCCGACACCTCGTTGGATCAGGTATCTCGCAAGCTGATTGGCGCGCGCGTCTAACTCACCAAAGGTCATGCCGATGGTCGACGTGTGATCTGCGCACACCAGTGCTAAAGACTCAGGTGCAAGTTTGATCTGCTGATCGATCAGAGACATGATTGTCTGAACCGACGCGTCACCGCGAACAATGCTTCCCGCACCGCGTTGCAGCAGCGCGTTGCGTTCACTTGTCTCGATCAGCGGGATCTCGGCAAGGGCCATGGTCGCGATCAGGGGAAGATTTTGCACAAGCCGGATTAGTTGCTCCAGTATTTGCTGAGCATTGGCTAACTCCAGTCTTGACTGATCAAATCCCAAACGCAAGCTTAAAACATCGCCTGTAAGCGCTGATAGACCAATCGGATAGTGATTGCCATCTTCACTTTGCGCATTCGTCAAAGTGAGCTGGCCAATCGTTGTGGCCGTTTGATCAACAGGATAGTTTTCGAAAACAAACATTGCTTCGAAAAGTGGCGTGCCGCCCATGCCTATCATGTGCTGAATCTCGCGCAAGCCAATGTGGCCGTGGGAATCCTGATCGGCCATCGCAACTTGCTGTTCCCGTAACCAGTCAACCAGGCTCAGACCCGGATTCAGGATGGTATACATAGGCAAGGTGTTGATGAAAAGCCCTGCACCACGCTCGATCCCCGGCAAGGGACTGGAACGCCCATTTCGTACGCTACCGATGACGATGTCGTTAAGCTTGCTTCTGCGTGCCAATATCAACGCGAAAAGACCTTGGAGCACAGAGGCTTGCGTCAGGCCGTATTGCCTGGCTACGGTATCAAGGGATGCAGATGCTGCCTGATCCAGCGCAATCTCTAAATTTTTCATTCCCGCACGTTTTTCGAGCGGTGCGGGCAAATCGAGTCTGCTCGGGTTTGTGAGCTCACTCAGGTACTGTTTCCAGTATTGCTGCGCACTGGAAGTGTCCTGTTGTTCAAGCCATTGAAGGTGTAGTTTCCAGTCAAAAGGTTTGTTCAGATTTAATACACTGTGGTCGCACTGAGCTTGATAGAGTTGTGCGAGTTCGCCAGTGAGTATGGGGAGTGACCAACCATCAAGAATCAGGTGATGGTTGGAGATCAGCACCGCCCATTCATTTTTACCTAATTGCGCTTCGTATAGTCTGATGAGTGGCCCATCATTTAGCTCAAAACGGCGAGCGAAGTCCAACGCTTTGAGTGCCTTGAGGCGCTCAGCTGCAGCACCTGTTAGTGAAACAGTCTGATAGTCAACTACGTTTTCATTCAGTACGATGCCTAAGCCACCTGGCAGCCATGCTGGAGCAATGGCGAGTCTCAAGACAATATGTCGTTTGACCAGTTCACGCCATGCCTTTTGCATTGCTTCACTGTCCAGATGACCACTAAAGGTCAGTAACAGATGGACGTGATAAGGATCGGGTGCGCCTTCTTCCAGTGCCATACTTTCAAAA
>CAINDJ010000278.1 GCA_903847325.1 uncultured beta proteobacterium
GACCTTGTTCGATCCCGCCACCGGCGTGTTGTCACCGGCCCGTCTGGTGAACAGCAAGTCGCTGTCCGCCGTGGTGCAGGATTTCTTTGGTCGCAGCCAGCTCAGCCAGTTCATGGACCAGACCAACCCGTTGTCCGAGATCACGCACAAGCGTCGCGTTTCGGCTCTCGGCCCCGGCGGGTTAACCCGTGAGCGCGCAGGCTTCGAAGTCCGTGACGTGCATCCTACGCACTACGGCCGTGTCTGCCCGATCGAAACACCGGAAGGCCCGAACATCGGTCTGATCAACTCGATGGCGTTGTATGCTCGCCTGAATGAATATGGCTTTCTCGAAACGCCGTATCGTAAGGTGCTCGACAGTCGGGTGACGGATCAGGTGGACTACCTGTCCGCCATTGAAGAAAGCAATTATGTCATTGCGCAGGCAAACGCCGAGCTTGACGAACAAGGTACGTTCACCGATGAACTGGTTGCTTGTCGTCAGGCAGGTGAAACCCTGTTGACTGCTCCGGCCAACATTCATTACATGGACGTGGCGCCTTCGCAGATCGTGTCGGTTGCTGCCTCGCTGATCCCGTTCCTTGAGCACGACGATGCAAACCGCGCACTGATGGGCGCGAACATGCAACGTCAGGCTGTCCCTTGCTTGCGCCCTGAAAAGCCAGTGGTCGGCACGGGTGTCGAACGTACCGTGGCCGTTGACTCGGGCACGACCGTTCAGGCTTTGCGTGGCGGTATCGTTGATCACGTTGATGCAGACCGTATCGTGATTCGCGTCAACGACGATGAAAACGTCGCTGGCGAAGTCGGTGTCGACATTTACAACCTGATCAAGTACACCCGTTCAAACCAGAACACGAACATCAACCAGCGTCCTATCGTGCGCCGTGGTGACCTCGTGGCTGCTGGCGACGTGCTGGCCGATGGTGCCTCGACCGACCTGGGCGAACTTGCTCTGGGTCAGAACATGCTGATCGCGTTCATGCCGTGGAACGGCTACAACTTCGAAGATTCGATTCTGATCTCTGAAAAAGTTGTGGCTGACGACCGCTACACCTCTATTCACATCGAGGAACTGACGGTTGTCGCGCGCGACACCAAGCTTGGCCCTGAAGAAATCACGCGCGACATCAGCAACCTGGCCGAAACCCAGCTCAATCGTTTGGATGACTCGGGCATCGTGCACATCGGTGCAGAAGTTCGCGCCGATGACGTGTTGGTCGGAAAAGTTACTCCTAAAGGCGAGACGCAACTCACGCCTGAAGAGAAACTGCTGCGTGCAATTTTTGGCGAAAAAGCCTCCGACGTCAAAGACACCTCGCTGCGTGTGCCCTCGGGCATGATCGGTACGGTCATCGACGTCCAGGTCTTCACACGCGAAGGCATCCCACGCGACAAGCGCGCCCAGTCGATCATTGATGATGAATTGCGGCGCTATCGCCAGGACTTGAACGATCAGCTGCGTATCGTGGAAAACGACACGTTTGATCGTATCGAAAAGTTACTGGTCAAGAAAGTCGTGAATGGCGGTCCGCGCAAGCTTGCCAAAGGCACCGTGATCACCAAGGAATATCTGGTAGATCTCGATCGCTGGCAGTGGTTCGATGTCCGTTTGGCCGACGAGGCGCATGCGGTTGTTCTCGAACAGGCCAAAGAGTCGCTCGAGCAAAAGCGTCACCAGTTTGATCTGGCGTTCGAAGAAAAGCGCAAGAAACTCACCCAGGGCGA
>CAINDJ010000279.1 GCA_903847325.1 uncultured beta proteobacterium
ATTAATGGCGGCGAGCCCACGATCTTTTCTCACCGCGACACTCAGTCCAAAACCATAACCAGCTCGACCAGCCTCTGTGTTGGTCAGTTCATTTTTGATTGTGTTGCCTAGATGATCTGCCGTCATGAAAGCGACGGTCTGTGGACCTAACACTCGCTTGCCATCGATCGAGCCGCCATTCAACAGCATTTGCCCAAACCTTAAATAGTCCGCGGCAGTACCATAAGCGCAGCCGCCGCCACAATCATATTTGAGGTCTGCAGTTAGGATTGGCATGGATTGGGGCTTGCCCGTGATGGGATCAACAGGCAGGGGTTGCGCAAAGCGCGATGCATTTTTGGTCGTTTTTGTGAATCCCGTGTCAACCATGCCAACTTTGTTCCATATGCGTTCCCGCATGATTTCACCAAGTTTTTGACCCGTCATCTTTTCCTGAATCAGACCCATTACGTCCAGACCAAAACCATAGTTCCATACTGTGCCGGGTTCGTGCAAAAGTGGTGCCGCAGCGAGCTTGTCGATTAGCTGAGGGCCAGTGTATTCAATGGAGGACGCGGCTGAGCCTTCAGGAAATTGTTTGTGGATGGGTGTCGCACCGCGCCCGCCATAGGTCAGCCCGTTCGTGTGGCGCATGAGATCTTGCACGGTGATGGGGTTTTTAGCAGGCGTCGTGGTGACGTTGCCATCTGCTCCGACATGGCCTACCTTGATGTCCTTGAATTGCGGAAACCACATTGAGACTGGGTTGTTCAGTGTGAGGCGACCCTCTTCATAAAAAGTCAATGCGCTCACGGCCGTCATGATTTTAGTCATGGAGGCCAATTCAAAGATCGTATCCTTGGTCATCGGGCTTTGACTTGCCTTATCGCGAAAGCCATAGGCTTCAAAAATGACTAGCTTGCCATTTTTAGCAACCGCGATAACTGCGCCAGGCATTTGGTTTTTCGAGATTTCATTTTTGAAAAATGTATCAATTCGCTTGAGGCCTTCTGCTGAAAAACCTTGGGACTGGGGCGTGGCGAAGGGCAGTGGTGTGGCTTGCGAAGTTTGAGCTTGTGCGTGACTCGTCACCCCAGTGAGTGCTGCGGCAACGAGCACCGCAGAACTCATCATAGTTATATTTTTTTTCATTTATTTGTCTCTAATTTGAATAAAATGATCTCGGTGCAGAAAATAGTCGTGTAGATCTCGAAGATTTAATCCGCGTAGCCTGGCAGCTCGCGGTCAAGCACGCGCATCATCGCTTCAAAGTAGAGATTGTCACGTTCCGCACGGGTATGCCTGTCGTTGACTGGTGGTTTTTGCACTGCGGCCACGACTTCTTTTGAAAGCAGTTGCAATGGTTTTCCAGTGCTCATCGCAAGGACCTGGGCACGACAGACCCGCTCAAGTTTGTACAAGCGTTTATAGGCTTGTGCCACAGTGTCTCCGACTACTAGTACACCATGATTTTTCATGAACATGATGCGCTTGTCGCCTAGGAGGTTCGCTAGACGCTCGCCTTCGGATAAGTCGTCGGCGGTATTGTTGTAGCCATCGTCATAGGCGATATGACCGTCATAAAAGGCCGCTGTCTGACTCAACGGTAACAACCGATTATCCTGAAGCAGATTCAGCGTCGTCGCCCAATTCTGATGTGTGTGCAGTACAACCTTCGCGCCTGTGATCCGATGGAGTGGGGCATGGATGCACTGAGCAGACAATTCCACAATCCCCTTGCCCTCAAGGGTTTCACCTTTCTCGTTGAAAATGACCATATCGCTTGCACGTGCTTCGGACCAATGAAAGCCGAAGGGCAGAATCAAAAACTGATCTGTCGTGCCAGGCACCAGCATGGTGAAATGGTTGTCGATGCCTTCGTCCAGATCATCCAGTACAGCGAGCCTGTTGGCTGCGGCCAGATGGATCTTTGCTTGCTGCACTGCGTCAATGTTTTGATTGGTTTTTAGGTTGTGCACGGACATGTTGTCTCCCTTGGTTTTTTATTGATCTTACCTGACAGCGGATGAAGTTAGCACCAATTAAGGAAGAAGTTTATAAAAGAAGTTTGAAACACGCTATCCCTGTCAATACCTTTGCTGCCAGGTTCTGATTGATGGCTATCTCTCGTGACTTTTATGGTTATGGCAATCATCCGCCTGATGTTCGCTGGCCTGAGAATAAAGATCTGGCTGTTTCTTTTGTTTTAAACATAGAAGAGGGGGCAGAGTTTTCTGTCAGTGCAGGAGATCCTTATAACGAAGACACTCACGAGGTGCGCAACCGGATAGAGGGTGTTCCTGACCTTTGTATGGAAAGCCATTTTGAATATGGTGCGCGCTCGGGTTACTGGCGCATTATGCAAGCGTTTGAGCAAGCAGGTGTGCCGATTACGCTGAATGCCTGTGCCAGAGGATTGCTGGCGACACCTTGGGTTGCAGAGAAAGCGCGTTCCCGAGGTGATGAGCTTTGTTGTCATGGGTGGCGCTGGGAGACTCATGCCGCGATGGCTCTTGAGGATGAGCGTGCGCTGATTACACGTTGCGTCAAAACGTTTATTCAATTCTCTGGTAAGGCCCCAGTGGGTTGGCATACGAAATCCTCGGCGTCTGTCAATACGCGTAAACTTTTGGCTGAGCACGGTGGGTTTTTATACGATAGTGACGCCTATAACGATGATCTGCCTTATTATCAGACTGTTCACGACAAACCGCATCTGATTTTGCCTTATAGTTTTGATACCAACGATATGCGCTTTTTTGTGAACCATGATTTAGTACTGGGGCAGCATTTTTGTGACTACACCATGGACGCAGCCCAAACGCTATTGCGAGAAGGCAAGCAAGTCCCCAGGATGCTGACAATTGGTTTGCACACCCGCATAATAGGCAGGCCAGGCCGTGTTCAGGGTTTGATTTCTCTGCTTGCAGAACTAAAGAAACACTCTGTTTGGTTTGCGCGACGTGAAGACATTGCCCGCCACTGGTTACACGCATCTCCTCCGGTCAGTACAAACGAAAAGTGAGTGGCAGATGACAATTATTTTGCTTGTAAATGGAAATACCAATCAAGTACTCACTGAACATATGACCGAGCAAGCGAGATCTGTTGCTGCAGAAGGCACAATCATCGTTGGAGTGACTCCTGATTTTGGTGAAAAATTCGTTCAAAATCGTGCGCAAGAAATTGTTGCCGCCCATGCAGTACTCAATGCCGTAGATGCTTATCCCGATGATTATGATGGGGTGTTAGTAGCGATTTCAATGGATAGCGCAGTCTTTGCATTACGGGAGCGTTTATCGGTCCCTGTGATCGGTATGACGGAGGCGAGCTGTCATTTTGCCCATATGTCCGGCCAGTGTTTTAGTGCCGTGACGGCAGATCTTTCTGCAATTGATAGCTACTATGAAAGGATTAATGCTTTCGGAATGGGGAAAAACCTTAAATCCATCCGTGCATTGGGTCTGTCACCCCAGCGGGCCTACGATTCCAGAATGGATGTCGTCGATCAATTAGTTAAGTTGATTGATGAGATGATTATTGAAGATGGCTGTGAATCTGTCGTGTTATTGGGTGCCGCATTTGTCGGTTTGCAGTCAGAGCTCAGGCGCTTGGTTAAAATCCCGGTTTTTAGTGGGATTACTTGCGGCACACTGATGCTTGAAAGTGTGGTCAAACTCACTGCACGTAGCGCCTATTAATTTTGATTCTGGCTAACTAATTATTGGTTGAAAGACCGTTTGGTTTTTTGCTGACTCCGTTCTTTGGGAAAGGGCCAGTCGCATATCTTTACGCGCGCCTGCGGCTGCATGGCGTCGGCACTCATCATCGGTAGCGGGCTTAAATTCGGGTACGTCCACAGGTTTATAGTTATCGTCTACGGCGACCATTGTGAAAAAACAGCTATTTACGTGTCGCACTTCTTGCGTGCGAATATTCTCCGCCAGCACTTTGATGCCGATCTCCATTGACGAGCGGCCTGTGCGATTGACTGAGGAAAGAAAGTGCACCATCTCCCCGACATGGATCGGTTGCTTGAATGTGACTTGATCGACGCTCATCGTCACCACGTAGCATCTTGCATAACGGCTGGCACAGGCATAGGCGACCTGATCCAAAAGTTTCAGGAGATTGCCGCCATGGACGTTGCCGGAGAAATTTGCAGTATCTGGCGTCATCAACACTGTCATGGTCAGTCGATGTGCGGGCAGGTTAGTCATTGAAGCCTCAGTTGTATTTTCGTTCGGTTTAATTAGATACCGGCGTCAAATCTTTAATTGTCATCTCACGTGACATTGGCACGTACTGAATGACTTTCCCTGCAAAATCTACCCTGTTTAAATCAATCTGACGGATATTGAGGTCTCCATAGGTACGAAAGTAGGCCAGCTTATTCTTAAGGTCATAGACCGTCACCCATTGCGTTTGCTCATAGGCAAGCGCGTCTTTAGCACCGTCTTTTCCTGGGATTTTTTCAGCGACCACTCCGATTGGAATATCAACTGCATTCAAAATATGAAAGGCTAAATTTGAAGCCTCTCTCGCTGTCGCGACAGGCTGACTCGCAAAGGCTAAAGCCGTCGCTCGTAAAAATCTGGAGGGAGGCGTGTAGTCACCCGGTATTCCTAGCATTCCTGTCCCTTGCCCTAATGGTTTTAGTGTTGTTTTACCGAGGGTTAATCCGTTTACATTGATATTCGTCAGATTGATATAGTTGCGCAGATTATTGATGTGCCAGTCAAAAGTGGGGGCGTTCGTCAGCACGCTGATCGGATTGACGTAAACCATCAACTGCTTATTGACATATTCGATCACGATCGAACCACCTTTCGCGTCACGAAATGCCCAGTGCAGCGGTTGCACGCCTATTTGCGGTATGTCTAGTCCATAGACTGTCATGTTCTTTAAAGCTTCGCTTACCTGCTCAACAGTCTCGAACTGGCTCAAGGCCCAATTCACGATGTCTGTATTGGCGATCGTATTTTTGTTGTCAGCAGCGTAGTCCTGATAATCAAAAAACCCAGGGATATATAACGCATGCGCAGTCAACCCGACTTCGTTCATGCCGTCGGTGGCCACGTTCAAGTCAAACGTGTTGATACCCAGAAATCCGTATTTCGCTGTCCATGCCATCCCAGGTTTCATACCGGGTTGCATCGCATTCAACGTAAATTGGCGAGGCACCAGCATGACATTGCTTTTCAGGTCCAGACCTAACTCCATTGAGCGGCCGGTGATCCAGGCGCCATCCTGAGACTGGAGCCGAAAGGTCGTGCAGGCGAGGGTGGGGGCGGCAATGATGAAGGAAAGGCCGAAGCAGAGTATTTTGAC
>CAINDJ010000280.1 GCA_903847325.1 uncultured beta proteobacterium
GCCAGTGATTTTGACGCAACCGGTACCGAAGTCTTTGTCCACAAAGTCGTCGGCAATGATAGGAATCTGGCGATCGCAAAGGGGCAGATCGACCATCTTGCCAATCAGGTGACGGTAGCGGGTATCCTCAGGGTGCACGCACAGCGCACCGTCAGCGAGCATCGTTTCGGGACGAGTGGTCGCAATGGTCATGCCTGTGATGACTTCGGTGGTGCCATCCTCGTGTGTGATGGTCTCCGGGCCATTTACAAACGGGTAGCGGATGTGCCAGAGGTGGCCGTCGGTTTCGACGGATTGCACTTCGAGGTCGGAGACTGCGGTGAGCAACTTTGGATCCCAGTTCACCAGACGCTTGCCGCGATAAATCAGGCCTTGCTTATGCAGACGCACAAAGGTCTCGACCACGCCCGCGGACATTTGCGCATCCATGGTGAAATATTCGCGCGGCCAGTCAGCTGACGCACCCAGGCGACGCACCTGACTGGTGATGGTGTTGCCCGAGAGCTCTTTCCATTCCCAGACTTTTTCGAGGAATGCGGGACGCCCGAGGTCGTGACGGGAAACTTTCTGAGCATCAAGCTGGCGTTCGACCACGATCTGGGTGGCGATGCCTGCATGATCTGTGCCGGGGATGAATACCGTGTCATCGCCCGACATCCGGTGGTAGCGAATCAGACCGTCCATAATAGTCTGGTTAAACGCGTGTCCCATGTGCAGGGTCCCTGTCACGTTTGGCGGCGGGAACTGGATTGCGTAGGTTGGCACTGTGCCTTTTACACCCGCATCGGCAGGGGTCTGGACATGCTGGCCGGCCGTAAAAAGCCCGCGGCGATCCCATTCTTTGTACCAATGTGCTTCGAGCTCGGCAGGTTCAAAGCTTTTGGAAAGTTCACCATCTTGGGGGGTAATCGGCTGATTCATCTATATATCCGCGGGTTGTGCTGGCTGCATCCCCCAAATCGGGGGTGGCCTTGAGGGCAGTAAAAGCCTTCTATTTTAGAGTGTTGTGGACGAATGTGGCGTGCTAGAATGATGGGCTGTGGTGAATTACACCAAAGTCCCTGTTTTTATTGAGAATTATTGGAGTTTTACATGTCAGTCGAACGTACCCTGTCGATCATCAAGCCCGACGCAGTTGCAAAAAATGTCATTGGTCAGATCGTTGCCCGTTTTGAAGGCGCTGGTCTGAAAGTCATCGCTGCGCAATTGCGCCAGTTGTCACGTGCTGACGCAGAGCGTTTTTACGCTGTACACAGCGCACGTCCTTTTTTCAAGGACTTGGTTGACTTCATGATTTCCGGCCCTGTGTTCGTTCAGGCCCTCGAAGGCGAAAACGCCATCATGACAAACCGCGACCTGATGGGCGCAACAGATCCTAAGAAAGCAGAAAAAGGCACGATCCGTGCTGACTTCGCCGAAAGCATCGACGCTAATGCCGTGCACGGTTCAGACGCTCCTGAAACCGCCGCTGTTGAAATCGCGTTTTTCTTTCCAGAAATCAGCATTCACAGCCGTTAATACGGCTGACTAGCTCGTGAAGC
>CAINDJ010000281.1 GCA_903847325.1 uncultured beta proteobacterium
CGCGCGAGACGTGTTTGTCATGATGGATCTGCAAACCAAAGAAGGCGTCAGCAAACTTGTCGAGCATTGTACTTACCCGCTGACAGGCTTGAAGTGCGTGTCGCGTATCTACACCGATGTGGCCGTGTTCCAGATCGAGCCTGGCGGTGTGGTGCGCGTGGTCGATGATATGTCAGGTGCAGGCGAAAAAGAATTGCGTCGTATTACCGGACTCGACCTCGTATTCTGAGGATACTTGTCGCTCAATGAAAGCCGACGAATTACTCGTCGACCATTTTGTTCAGACGTTGGGCGTCGATCGTAGTGGGCATGACTTCTACTTTCGATCCCATGGATTCAATCGTTTTGCATAGCGCCGCGATGCGTGCATCCTGCTCCGCGCTGTGCGTGATCAGCTCGTGCAGGACTTTGACGAGCGGGTCGCTCGCACCAGGATCGACCGCGTAGGCAGTGAGTTTCTCTGCAACTTTAGTCGTCGCCTCATCTGCCTGCTCAATCACCCGAGCAGGATTACCAACAGCCGTCGCACCAGCTGGCACAGGTTTTACAACCACAGCATTCGAGCCGATACGTGCTCCATCACCGACAGTAAAACCACCCAGCACCTGAGCGCCTGCGCCAACCACCACGCCGCGGCCGAGCGTTGGATGGCGTTTAGCGCCTTTGTAGAGTCTGGTACCACCAAGGGTGACACCCTGATAGATTGTGCAGTCATCGCCAACGACAGCGGTCTCACCGATCACCACACCAAAACCGTGGTCGATAAACACGCGGCGTCCGATTTGCGCACCTGGATGGATTTCAATACCCGTCATCATGCGTCCCAGATGGGAAACAAAACGACCGAGCCAGAAAAAGTTGGCCTGCCACAACCGGTGCGCCAGTCGATGCGCCATGAGGGCGTGAAGCCCTGGATAGCAGGTGATGACCTCGAGCTTGCTGCGGGCAGCAGGGTCTCGTTCGAGAATGCAGGCGATGTCTTCGCGGAGATTATTCAGCATAGTTGGCCATGGTAGCGCAGGGCGCAGAGTGGTTTTGCATTAACCATAAGCTCGGTAAGTATTTGTATAATAAAACTTAGTTTTTTGGCATTTCTTGTGATGACGTACGCGGTCCGAATCGAGCGGTCTGAATCATTGCGGTACATACGCCCCGCATCATGTCCACTTCATCCTGAGTCAGATTATTGCGGCTAAACAGGTGACGCATGCGCGGCATGAGTTTTTTTGGGTAAGCAGGATTTAGGAATTCGACAGCTTCTAACGCCTCTTGCCAGTGCACAAGTAAAGCCAGTACGGACTCAGTACTTGCAGGGCGGCGTCCGGGGGGCGGGAGTCCCTCAGCGGCCGCAGGCTGCATTTGCATCAGCGCATAGCGCATTTCCCAGGCGGCGAGTTGCATTGCCTGGGATACATTCAGAGAACTGTATTCAGGATTCGCTGGGATGTGACATACGCGATGGCAGAGGCCGATTTGCTCGTTGGTGAGCCCAGACCTCTCGGTGCCGACAACAAGCGCTACACGGGCCTCCTGATGGCCTCCTAAGTGATCCCGGGCGATCTGGGCAGCCTCCCTGATGTCGCAAACCGACGGTCCGAGATCTCGTGAGCGGGCGGTGAGGGCAAAAGCCAGTGTGACGGGAGCGAGCGCCTTATCTAGGGTAGCTACAATCGGCGCACTGTTTAAAACGTCAATCGCACCACTTGCCAGGGCGATCGCCTCGGGTTGGGTGGTGATTTCTGGTGTTTTAGGGGCCACCAGGACCAAATCATGGAACCCCATGGTCTTGATTGCCCGGGAGGCAGAACCGACATTTCCTGGGTGGCTTGGCTCGGTCATAATGAACCGAACACGTGAAAATTGCGTTGTCATTTAAAATCTCGGTTTAGCCTAACAAAAAATACCCACGCATATGCACCCAATGCTTAATACCGCCATCAAGGCGGCCCGGCGCGCCGGAACCATTATCAACCGCGCGAGCATTGATCTTGATCGCATTCAGGTGTCCCGAAAGGGGCCAAGCGATTATGTCACGGAAGTCGATCGCGCTGCCGAAGAAGCCATCATCGATGTGCTGCGCACCGCCTATCCTGATCACTCTTTTCTCGCCGAAGAATCCGGCCAGCATGGCCCGAGCGGTGGCGATGAGCTGCCCGCTCACGAGTGGGTGATTGATCCCTTGGATGGCACGACGAATTTCATTCATGGTTTTCCGACCTACGCGATCTCGATCGCATTACGTCAGCGCGGTCAGGTCACGCATTCAGTGATCTTTGATCCGTCGCGGAACGAAATGTTTACCGCCAGTCGTGGTGGTGGAGCATTTTTAAATGATCGTCGTATGCGTGTTTCAACGCAAACCCGATTCCACGACTCGCTGCTTGGCGCACGCTGGCCTAGCTCCAAGTTGCCTGATGAGCTCGCGGCGCCCCGTTTTGCCGAACTCGTGCGCGGCAGTGCAGGTGTGCGTCGTAGCGGATCCGCCGTATTGGATCTAGCCTACGTTGCTGTCGGTCGCCTGGATGGTTACTGCGGCCTGGGCCTCAAACCCTGGGATCTGGCTGCTGCCAGCCTGATGGTACTCGAGGCCGGTGGCTTGATTGCCGACCTCGAGGGCGAGCAAACCTGGATGGAAAGCGGAAATGTGCTCGCAGCAACGCCAAAGATTTTCACCCAGATGCTGGCGCACTTGAATGCAGCCGGTACAAAGTAAAGAGATGAGGTTTTAAATGGAATGGCTGCTTGACCCAACAATCTGGGTCGGCCTTTTGACCCTGGTCGTTCTAGAGATCGTCCTGGGTATTGATAACTTGATTTTTATCGCGATTCTGGCGGACAAACTGCCTCCTGCGCAGCGTGATCGTGCGCGCGTCATTGGCCTGATGCTGGCTCTTGTGATGCGATTGGGTTTGCTGGCTGGCATGTCATGGCTTGTCCAGCTAAAAGATCCCTGGATTTCAGTCGCGGGCTTTGACTTTTCCGGTCGAGACCTGATTTTGATGGTGGGAGGGTTTTTCCTGCTGTTCAAAGGCACAATCGAACTGCACGAGCGCATCGAAGGCACTCGCCATCAAGCGACTGGCGCGCGTGTCTACGCGGATTTTTGGGTCATCGTGACGCAGATTGTTGTGCTCGATGCCGTGTTCTCTCTGGACGCTGTGATTACAGCAGTCGGCATGGTCGACAAGCTCCCCGTCATGATGGGGGCAGTGGTGATTGCGGTTGGCATCATGCTGGTGGCCTCCAAACCACTCACACGTTTTATTAACGCCCACCCGACAGTTGTTGTGCTGTGTTTGGGGTTTTTGCTGATGATCGGCTTTTCGCTGGTAGCAGAAAGTTTTGGTTTCAAAGTTCCCAAGGATTATCTCTACGCTGCAATTGGATTCTCGGTAGTGATCGAATTGCTCAATCAGGTTGCGCAATACAACGGTCTCAAAATGGAAACCGTGCGTCCGATGCGTGAACGCACCGCAGAAGCGGTACTGAGAATGCTTGGCAAGCAATTGCCTGAGGATGTCGCGGCACAAGCGGCCGAAATGCCCGGCAAGCCTGCTGTGGTCACTTTCGGCGTAGAGGAGCGCAACATGGTCAGTGGGGTCCTGACACTTGCTGAGCGCTCCATTCATTCTGTGATGACGCCACGTACCGAGGTCTCATGGGTCAATCTGGACGATGATCCGCAGATCATCCAGAAACAGATCGCCATGGCACCACACAGTTTTTTCCCCGTGTGTCGCGAGTCGCTTGACAATGTTCAGGGGATTGGTCGTGCGAAAGACATGATTGCCGATCTGATTACGCACGGCCACATTACGCGCGCAAGTTTGCGTGAGCCTATCCTCGTGCACGATACGATTAGTATCATCCGTCTGATGGATACCCTGAAACGCTCACGCGGACAGCTGGTGCTGGTTGCGGATGAGTTTGGGACGATTCAGGGACTGGTTACACCTATCGATGTATTTGAAGCCATTGCAGGGGAGTTCCCGGACGAGGACGAGACACCAGATATCATCAACGATGGTGAAAATCAGTGGAAAGTTGATGGTGCAGCCGACCTGCATCACCTGGAACAGGTTCTGGAGACAGAAGGACTTGTCGATGATGACGAAGACTACACAACGCTTGCCGGTTATCTGCTAGCTCGTTTCGGACATTTACCGGCACCGGGCGATAGTTGTGCATTTATCTCGCCGCATGCACGTTTTAACTTTGAAGTCATTCAGATCGACGGACGCCGGATTGGGCAAGTCAAAATAAAAAAGCAGACTGAATCTGTTGATCAGTCTGCCGGGTCTGACTTTGGTTAGGGTCTGACTTTAGTTAAAAAATCAGGCTTGTTCCAGGTCGAACAAGGTTGGGCCTTCTTCGTCGATGACCATCCAGCCGCCGCGGGGCTGCTGATTGGCCTCAAGATGATCACAGTCCCAGTCAGGCAGTACCCAGCGTTCGCAAACATTGCCGTCCACGTTTAATACGTTACGACCTGGGCGATGCGTATGTCCATGGATGATTAAAGACACGCCAGCTGTACGAATCGCCTGCGCGACAGCGTCAGCATTAACATCCATGATTTCGCTGGTTTTAGTCTGATTGGCTGCCATGCTCTCGCCACGCGCCTGAGCCGCGAGCGTCAGACGCTCAGGGATGCTGCGCGAGAGAAAGCCTGACTGCCAGGCTGGATTACGCACCATGGCGCGAAACTGCTGGTACGCCACATCATCGGTGCAATATTCATCGCCGTGACTCAGTAAAAAGGTGCGTGGGCCCACTGTCACGAGTACTTCTTCGGGTAACAGTCTGGCACCAAGGCCTACTGCGAGGGCCTCACCCATCAGGAAGTCGCGATTGCCGCGACCTAGCCAGACAGGTATCTTTGCTGCGCAAGCTTTAATCGCCATCAAATCCTGAGCAAGCCAGGGGGGGGCGACTACGGCAACATCGTCACCTATCCACGCATCAAAAATGTCACCTGGCAACAACAAAGCTTGCGCCTCGCTTGCTGCGAGTTTTAGAAAGTCACGGAAAGCTTCTGAGGTACCTTCGGTGTGCTGACCCAGATGAACATCTGAGGCCAGCCACACGGGACCTGCAAGAGAGATCTTATTCAAGTACGACAGCCTTGGTGATCACGATGTCTTCGACCGGAACGTTCTGGTGAAAGCCGCTATTGCCTGTTTTGACAGCTTTCATTTTGTCGACAACGTCCTGGCCTTCGACGACTTCACCAAACACAGCATAGCCCCAGCCGCTGGCGGTTGGTGCGGTGTGATTCAGGAATTCGTTGTTGGCGACGTTGATGAAAAACTGTGATGAAGCCGAGTGTGGCGCACTGGTGCGCGCCATCGCGAGCGTGTATTTGTTGTTTTTCAAGCCGTTGTTGGCTTCGTTTTCGATTTCTGCTTTGGTGGTTTTTTGTTTCAGACCTGGCTCAAAACCACCGCCCTGGACCATAAAACCATCGATGACGCGATGAAACACTGTGCCATTGTAAAAACCATCATTGACGTAGGCCAGAAAGTTGGCAACAGTCTTGGGGGCTTTAGCAGCATCAAGAGAAATAACAAAGTCGCCCAGGTTTGTGGACATTTTGACGCGGGGATTCGTGCTCATGGAATTAACGCCTTGTTTGGAGGTCGAGTTGGAGGATTGCGCAGCGACTGCGCCAGAAAACACTAACGGAATCATACCGGCCAGTGCAAAATTGCGCATCACACGCAAGCATAAAAAAATAAATTTCATTGTGACTCCGCTTTGGATTTAGTGCTTGATACAGAAGGCGCCTTGGGTTTTGGTTTGGCGGCCTCTTCGGCGAGGGCTGCAGCCTCAGCATTAGCCTGGATCAACGCTTCAAGACCACGGATTTTGGCACGTACGCCAGGTGCACCCGCGGCGGCGGCAGTTCGGTATGAGCGCAAAGCAATGCTTAATTCGACGTCGCCCAGATTTGATAAAGCAAATGCATATTTAGGGCTGATCATGATGGCCATGTCCAGCGCGCGACGTGCCTGCTCAAGCTCACCGCGTTTGACATAGATGACAGCAAGGTTATTCCATGGCTCCGGGAGCTCAGGGAATCGCATTGTCATTTTTTGATAAATAGCCTCAGCCTCATTTGAACGATTGACTTCAGTCAGCACGCGTGCATGCATGAACATCAGTTGCACATCGGTGCCTGGAGTGCTGCGTTTGGCATCCTCAGCGATGCGTTGTTCGACTTCGACAAGCGCCTCTTGAATGCGGCCTCTTTGCAGCAAGGCCTCGATACGTCGGGTCGTCTCTGAAGGCGTGAGCGGCTCGCGCGTGTCCACCGAGGGGGCGATGGCTTCGAGGAGCTTAGCCAGTCCATCCCAGCCTGCTTCGGGTTCTTTATCGCCAATGATCGTGTCTGGCTTGCTGCCAGGCATGTTGGCAGGCAGAATATTTTTCAAGTCGTTCGTTTTGGGGCTGCTGGCCAGAGGGTTGGCAATGCCGTTAACGGGGTCATATTGCGGACTCCCGCCAAAGCCCTGGGCGTGCACAGTCCCTGGCAACAAAGTTACCGAACAGAACGAGAGCAGAACATAACAAATGCGTTTGTGCAGATTCAAGGCGTGAAATCCTCAATTGCTATACTTGACGATCCGCATTTTAGCCTTGCTTTGAGCCTCCCGTATCGCATGCTACAGATTTACGACTCCCTATCGCGTTCCAAACGCCCATTTACCCCCGTACAACCCGGCAAAATCGGGCTTTATGTATGCGGAATGACGGTTTACGATTGGTGCCACCTCGGGCATGCCCGGATGTTGGTGAGCTTTGATGTGGTCCAGCGCTGGTTACGCTGCGAGGGGTATCAGGTCACCTATGTGCGTAATATCACTGATATCGATGACAAAATCATTAAGCGCGCAGTCGAATCAAACCGCCGCATCAGTGAGGTCACTGGGTTTTTTATCGATGCCATGCACGCTGACGAGCATGCCTTGGGTGTGCAAGCCCCAGATCACCAGCCCCGTGCGACCGAATATGTTGGCGACATGCTCGATATTATTGGCAAACTTGAAAAAAACGGCCTGGCCTATCACGCCGATGATGGCGATGTGAATTTCTCCGTCCGTGGCTTTCCGGGTTATGGCAAGCTATCAGGCAAGTCTCTGGACGATCTGCGTGCTGGTGAACGAGTTGCGGTCACCTCGTCCAAGCGCGATCCGATGGACTTTGTCCTCTGGAAGTCCGCGAAAGAACACGAGCCCGCCGATACCCGTTGGGATTCACCCTATGGATGGGGGCGTCCAGGCTGGCATATCGAATGCTCTGCGATGAGCAAAGCCTTGTTAGGTTTACCTCTGGATATTCATGGCGGTGGACCAGATCTTAAATTCCCTCACCATGAAAACGAAATCGCCCAGACCGAAGGCGCCTTTGGCGGGACGCTCGCCAATAATTGGATGCATTGCGGTCCTTTAATGGTTGACGCTGAAAAAATGTCCAAATCGCTGGGCAATTTCCGCACGATCCGTCAGACCGTCGGTATGCCTAATCAGCCAGTCGACTCGGCGACCTACGAGGTCAATCCGCGCGAAGCAGAAATGTTGCGTTTTTTCATCGTGCGCAATCAATACCGCAGCCCCCAGAATTACGCGCCCGATAACTTGGTTGATGCACAGGTTTCGCTGGACCGCCTCTATCAGACCTTGCAAAACGTCCCTCCGGTACACGTTGAACAACCAGACTGGTCCTCGCCCGAGGCGCAGGCTTTCCGTGAGGCCATGAATGATGATTTCAATAGCGCGGGCGCGGTGGCTGCGCTCTTTGAGCTCGCGACACAGGCAAACCGGGCACAAGACGCAAAAATAAGTGGTCAGATGAAAGCACTGGCAAATATTCTTGGTTTATTGCAACAGGATCCGGTCATTTATTTTCAAAGCCCAACACGCTATACCCGTCGTGCGATTGATGAGGCAACGAGCGGACAAACCGCGTCGGGTTCGGTGTCATTAACAGAGCCTGAAATCGACAGCCTGATTCAAGCACGTGCGGATGCCAAGAAAGCGAAAAACTTTGCCGGTGCTGACGAAATTCGTGCCAAACTGAAAGCTGCAGGGATCGAACTTGATGACAAGCCGGGTGGCTTGACACAGTGGCGCCGTGCTTAAAGCGAGCGACATGAATAGTTCTGAATCCATTGCGACAAAGCCTGATTATTGGGAATCCGCGCTCTCGCATCTCATGAAGCGTGACCGCATCATGAAAAAACTGATTCCCAAACATCCTGATATCTGGTTAACGACACGCGGCAACCCTTTTATTACCTTGGCGCGCTCAATCGTTGGACAACAGATTTCGGTTAAAGCGGCTGAGTCTGTCTGGCAGCGGTTTTTACTGGAATGTGGCAAACGACCCACTCCGGCAACGGTACAAAAAGCAGGGGTTGATAACCTCCGTGCGGCAGGTCTGTCGGCCCGTAAAGCCGAATACATCCTTGATTTATCTACTCATTTCAGCGAAAAACGCGTCCATCCCCAAAAGTGGGCTGCGATGCAAGACGAGGATGTGATCGCAGAATTAACAGCGATCCGCGGCATTGGTCGCTGGACAGCCGAAATGTTTCTGATTTTTAATTTACAACGTCCCGATGTCCTGCCACTTGATGATGTGGGACTATTGAACGCAATCTCGTTACACTATTTCAGTGGTGAGCCCGTGTCCCGGTTTGAAGCGCGAGAGGTGTCTGCAGCATGGCAACCCTGGCGCACGGTGGCAACCTGGTATTTGTGGCGTAGTCTTGATCCTGTTCCTGTGGAATATTGATCCAGTCTGCGTCGATATACCTTAATGAACGAAGACGGAATTTGAAAGTTATGCGTAATATTTTTCTGGAATTTGAACAGCCCTTAGGCGAACTCGAAGGCAAGATCGAACAACTGCGCTACGTGCAGGCTGATTCGGCTGTCGATATCTCGGATGAGATCAGTCGTCTGCAGCAAAAAAGTCAAAGTCTGGCCAAGGATATTTATTCCAAGCTCACACCCTGGCAAACAGCGCTTGTCGCGCGTCATCCACAGCGTCCCTACACGCTGGATTATGTCCGTGAAATCTTTACTGATTTTCATGAACTGCACGGTGACCGCATGTACGCGGATGATCTGTCGATCGTGGGTGGCATGGCGCGTTTTAATGGCACACCTTGTATGGTCATTGGCCATCAGAAAGGCCGTGATACCAAAGAGCGTGCCGCACGTAATTTCGGTATGCCGCGCCCTGAAGGCTATCGCAAAGCCCTGCGGCTGATGCGTTTGGCCGAAAAATTCAACATGCCAGTATTCACGTTTGTGGATACGCCGGGTGCTTATCCAGGTATCGGTGCCGAGGAGCGTGGCCAGTCCGAGGCGATTGGTCACAACCTCTACGCGATGGCTGAACTCAAGGTGCCAATCATCTCCACCATTATTGGGGAGGGTGGTTCTGGTGGTGCGCTGGCGATCGCCATTGGTAACGTCGTACTGATGTTGCAGTACTCAACCTACGCGGTGATTTCCCCCGAAGGTTGCGCCTCAATTTTATGGCGCAGTGCGGATAAAGTTTCTGAGGCAGCAGCAGCACTGGCGATTACCGCGCCAAGCCTGAAAGAATTTGGTTTGATTGATCGTGTTGTTAACGAGCCGATTGGTGGTGCCCACCGTGATCCGCGCGTGATGGCGCGCCTATTGCGCCGCTCGCTTGGAGACGCCTTGCGTCAATTGCAGGGCATGACACCAAAAGAGCTGATTGATCACCGCGTCGAGCGTCTGTTGTCTTATGGACGTTTTCAGGAAGTTAAAGCGTAACGGGTGCAGTTGCGCGACGATTCAGGTGGGCGTCTAAATCTCAATGACAAATAGCCTTTCGTGACTGAAGCATTGACTCAAGCGCAGACGCAATCTTTGACGCAAGCACTAAAAAGTGCGTTTGCGGCATTGCCTGAAAGTGCTCCCGTTGCGGTTGCGCTGAGCGGCGGCGCTGACTCGGCCGCCATGGCGATTGCCGCTGCCCGCGTTTGTCAGGCATCGTCCAGACCTCTCCATTTTTTTCATATACATCACGGCTTGTTTGCACAGGCTGATGCGTGGGTTGAACAAGTCCGCCAGCTCGCGGAACTGCTCAATACCCCTTTGTTTGTAGAGTATGTAGAGGTGGCTCAGGACTCCGGACTGGGCGTTGAAGGTGCTGCGCGTGAGTCGCGCTATGCAGGGCTGGTCGCGATGGCTGCTCAGCATCAGTCTCAGGTTTTATTACTCGCGCATCATCGACAGGATCAAGCTGAAACAGTACTGCTGCGCTTGTTGCGCGGTGCGGGCGTGCAAGGTCTTGCTGCAATGCAAACCGATACAGAGCGCAATGGATTAAGGATGCTGCGCCCATTTCTCGATATCGATCGAGCTGACCTACTCGCTTTTGTCGCTGCGTTCACGCAGCAGACCGGTTGGTTGCCAATCCAGGATCCCAGCAATACCGACCCTAAATATGCGCGTGGTGCTTTTCGCTCAGGTCTGATACCTGTTTTGCAGGCGCACTGGCCAGCCTGGCAGCAGACACTCACGCGCCATGCGAGGCAGGCCGCCGAGACTGTTGAAATCCTTGACGAAGTTGCGGCGAGCGATCTGGCCGGGCTGGACCTGGATTCTGTCGATAAAAGTTTTAGCCTCAAGCTCTGGCGCGCGCTGAGTCATCCCAGGCAGGCACTGGTGCTCAGATACTGGCTGCAACAGCAGGGCATTGCCATGCCAGGGGATCGCAGACTGGCAGACTTATTGCGCCAACTCAGGCAATTGCATGCCTTGGGCCATGATCGTGATTTGCTCTGGCAGCATGGCCAGACCGAGCTACGATGCCGTCAGGGCAGGGTGTTGCTTGCTGCGGCGCAGTAAAATACCCGCTTCGCGCTAGAATATAGGGCTTTGTGCGGATTTACCGCTACCGATTTACGAAAATTATCCGAAACTATGTCAATCATCGTTCATAAATATGGCGGCACTTCGATGGGCTCGGTTGAGCGCATCAAGAACGTCGCACGACGTGTCGCCAAGTGGCACGCAGCGGGTCATCAGATCGTCGTCGTACCTTCAGCCATGTCTGGTGAGACCAATCGCCTGCTTGGCCTGGCACGTGAAATCTCTCCCATGGCCGATGGCCGTGAGCTTGACATGATCGCAGCTACTGGCGAACAAGCCTCAAGCGGGTTGCTCGCGATTGCCTTGCAAGGTGCTGGTCTTAAAGCCCGCAGCTATGCTGGCTGGCAAGTCCCTGTACGCACAGACTCGTCCTACACCAAGGCGCGTATTACTTCGATTGATGATGCACGTATTCGTGCCGATCTTGATGCCGGCTATGTTGTTGTCGTGACCGGTTTCCAGGGTGTAGATGAGACAGGCAACATCACCACACTCGGGCGCGGCGGTTCAGATACCTCGGCAGTTGCTGTTGCCGCGGCACTCAAAGCCGACGAGTGCCTGATTTACACCGACGTGGATGGTGTCTACACAACCGACCCACGCGTGGAGCCTGATGCGCGCCGTCTGAGCGTTATCTCTTTCGAAGAAATGCTCGAAATGGCATCGCTCGGTTCTAAAGTTTTACAAATTCGCTCGGTTGAGTTCGCAGGTAAATACCGCGTACCGACCCGCGTGCTGTCCTCGCTGACAGATCCTGATATGGACCTTGCCGAGGAAATGACGTCCGGCACCCTGATTACTTTTGAGGAAGACGAAAAAATGGAAGCAGCTGTCGTTTCAGGTATCGCCTTTAGTCGCGACGAAGCCAAAATCACACTCCTGGCTGTGCCTGATAAACCAGGTATCGCCTACGCAATCCTCGGTAAAGTCGCAGACGCCAATATCGACGTTGACATGATTGTGCAGAACCAGTCCGTCGCCGGTACTACAGACTTTTCTTTTACCGTGCCACGTAACGAATTCGCCCGCACACAAATTCTGCTCGACAAGACTATTGGTCCTGACGTCGGTGCACGCGAAATTTCCTACGACGAAAAAGTCGCCAAGGTCTCGATCGTTGGTATCGGCATGCGCTCACACGCAGGCGTAGCAAGTCTGATGTTCAAGACGCTTGCTGAAGAGGGCATCAACATCCAGATGATCAGCACCAGTGAAATTAAAACTTCGGTCTTGATCAGCGACAAGTACATGGAGCTGGCAGTGCGTGCACTGCACAAGGCCTTTGGACTCGAGACGGCTGCTGCGACTAAGGTTTGATCCGGTTGGCAGGATTGATATCTTGAAATTAATAGGGCAACTTTTTAGTTGCCCTATTTTTTCACTTCATTTTTTTAATTTTAAATCGATATTGTTTTTATTTTCAATTGTTTCGCATTCTTAAGTAAGCCTGCATCCAGACTCACAATCCCTTGCGTTTTATATTCAAGCGCGACAGCAAGATGCAACGCATCTCCTGCTCGCAGACCGAGTGAAGTATTCAAAACTGACAAGGCTGCTTTATAAAAATGCGCAGAAACGACTGGCAATAGCGTTAGATCTCTTTTGCAGAGCAGTTGAAACTGCTCCCATGCGGTATCCGATGATGCCTGATCGAGTTGACCTGTTCGTTGTTTGAGTGCGAGTGCGCTCGCAAACTCAGTGATGCACCACTCAGACGACGCGAGAGTCTGGGTGCAGTTGGCATACCAGTGGTTTACATCATGTGTTTTCTCTTCTCGCGTAAGCAGTGAAACAAAAACGCTTGTGTCGACGTAAATCATTAATAGCGGGCCTGATTGCGGAGTGCGTCGATAATTGACGAACCCATCGGCAAGCTTTCCTGGGCCTGACTCAATTCAGTGGCAAAAGCTTTTCTATCCCAACTGTTCTTTTGCAGGCAAAGACTGCCATCGACTCCAATGCGGACCTCGAGTTGATCGCCGTCTTTGAGATTGGTCTGTTTGGTGAATTCTGTCGGGATACGCACGGCCAGGCTATTGCCCCATTTTGATACAAGAAGATGTGCCATGATTTTATTTGATATACGTTTATGTATATCAATTTTATGGCTAATTGCGATTGGATTCAATGCTGAATTAGGGGAGGTGAGGGCAATCAATCTTGACGTCCTGTTAAATAAAAATTACAGGCATCACAATACTGATTTGCGGATCATGCCGATATGCGTGTGAATACGTTGGGTAATCTACTGCAAGTTTTAATAGAGCGCGGTCGTGCTAGAATACCGGCTTGGTTTGGAGGCGTGCCCGAGCGGCTGAAGGGGCTCCCCTGCTAAGGGAGTATGTGAGCTAAAACTTGCATCCAGGGTTCGAATCCCTGCGCCTCCGCCAAAACTTAAGTTGCGAACCTGCCATGCAGAGATTCGATATGCCACGAGCCCCGCATAGTGCGGGGCTTTGCGCTGATACCTCTTGACTGCGACCTGCCGCAGCCACCCGTAAAAGTCGTCTCAAAGCCCGTTTGTCTCAAAACCTCCTGACTTTTTTGGCGTAGGTTCAGAGGTTCGTCGTTGGTCATTTTGGCGAGAAAGCTGTGAACCTTGGTGAACGGAAGTTAGTGGTGCAGTTCGCTTTGAACTTAGTCGCGCAATGCTACGAACTGTCCTGATTGATCCTGACAGGCTACGCGAGCTCGACGCCGCCATCTCGCCCGCCAATTCCAGCAAATCTGGCCAACCCTTTCCCGGCGGTCGATAGCTTTACGTCGACGTCCTGGGATGATTTGATGAAAAGCTATCTGAAGCTAGTGACTCAGTATTCTGAGTGTGCTGGCAAACATGCTGCGATCAGCGACAACAATAAATAAGATTTGGTACTTGGGTCGAAGCGATTAGGCAGTTGAGTAGAATAGAAATTGTTTATAAGTAAGGTTATTTTCCTTAGAGAGGTATCGTAATCCACAGTTGACTGCGTTCAAGTAAAAAAAGCCTTTTGTCAATATTCAACCGTACCTCCAGTTGATCTGTCCTCTGGTCCGCCAGTACACCCCTGTGTTCCCCTTCCAAAAGCTAGACGTAAGCCGATGTAAACCTTCGCATTGCGTCACGTCAATTTTTGCTTTAGTGGGCTTGTAACCGCTGAGCATTTTCTTTTAGTACTATCTGTGAAGTTTGGCTGGTAAAGCTGGCGTTGATTTCAAATATTCGCTAACCGATACAGTCTGAAAAAACACTTAGATAATTTCCTGAA
>CAINDJ010000282.1 GCA_903847325.1 uncultured beta proteobacterium
CAATTGGCCTCATCATTTGCCAGGACGCAAGCACTGTTCCGCGTTGCCCGAACGGGGCAGTGATGCCGAATAAATAGGAGTCGCTTGAATAGTTTTCCGCAAAGAGCACGCCCGCGGAACCCGTCGCGCTATTGATTCCAGAAGAACCTCCTGCCCCAGTACCCGCAGACTGACCATTAAATGCACCGCCATGACTCTGACCATAGACGGCTGAAAGCTTGAACCAATCAAATCTATACGAACCACCGATCATCCAGGCTGTCGGTGAGGATGCAGGTGGGCCATTTGTAATATCTGCGGGTCCTTGCGCTTTATCGAAAGATGCGGACACCATCATTGGTCCTGCCGCATACTGCGCACCGAGTGTGACTACTCGTAAATTGTTTTGATCCTGGTAGGCATATTGAGGAGCCGTCACAGCACAGGTGACATCCACGCATGAGCCATTATCGAGATAAATCGTCGCCAGACCTGCCGCAAACGAATACCCTGCTCCAAATTTAAACCCCTCAATCGAGGGCGTCTGAAACAACAAAGCATTGCTGTAGCGCGTCGTATTCGCCGCACCAAACGAAGCACCAATATTGGCCTGACCAAAGCCTTCTGCAAACGGATCAATACTCAAAAAATAATTACTTGCCAGATTGATTTGACGTCCAATATCGAGCTGGCCTAACTGCTCAGAATTCAAGCTAAGGATAGCCTGTCGACCAAATAGTCTGCCTCCCTGTCCTGAGGTTCCGTTGCCTGGATCAAAACCAGCCTCCAAATCAAAGCCAATCCGCCAGCCACTCCCTAGCGATTCTGAACCACGCACTCCAAATCTAGACCCACTCTGAACGCCCGTAGCCAATCCAAAAAATCTGTTTTCAAGATTGTCCTCAGGCAGATTTTGTTTGGTGCTTGCATATTGCAAACCCATGTCGACAATGCCATAGAGTTGCACATCGATCGCAAAAGCCGGGCACGCGCAAGCAAGCCAGATACAAACCAGCAAAATGAATCTTTTCATATTTTGATCAATGACTGCTATTGGATATAGAGCACAAAGAACACGTACACGACGACTTCAATCAATACATGACAGTATCAAACAAAACGGGCCACCCCGAAAGGTGACCCGTCTTATACAAACTAACCGAAGCTAGCTTGTAGCTCTAAGCGGTTGCTTAGAACTGGTGACGCAGGCCTACGCCCAGAACGGTTGAAGTCAAACCGTTGATGGTTGCATAGTTGTTTGCATATGAAACATATGCATATGCGTTAGTACGCTTGGTAAAGTCATACTGGTAACCAAGTGAGTAGGTGCTAGCGTTAGAAGCATTGTATGCTTCTTGCATGTTGCCGTTAGGCATAGCCATCTGCCATGAACCAAATACTTTGCTTGCGCCACCGATTGGAGCTGTTAAGCCAATCAGGTATGAGTTAAAGCCGAAGTTTTGATCAAAGATGTTCACGCCGTTTGCCAAACCTGCTGACAGACCTGGCAGAACGCTGCTGCTGATAGAAGCACCTGAGTTACCCTGGGCATTACCCTGGTTACCCATCATACCGCCACGAGTCTGAGCATAAGCTGCACTGACTTTAACAACGTTAAAGTCGTACGATGCGCCTAAGTTCCACTCTGATGGTGATGCGTCTGGTGAGCCACCAACAAAGTTAGATGCGCCATACAGCTTGTCATACGATGCAGCAACGTAGATTGGGCCGTTAGCGTATTTAGCGCCTAAGCTGATCTGACGTGTGTTGTCTTGCGAAGCGTAGTTGTAGCCTGTACCTGATGCGTCAGCTTTGCCGCCGGCGATCACAACTGAATCAATACCTGTTGCGAACGAGTACATCACGCCTGCCTGGAAACCACCCATGACTGGAGTCTGATACTTCAAGGAGTTCGACAAACGGTATGTGTTGGTTGTACCAAACGAGTTACCGATGTTAGCTTGTGCAAAGCCCTGACCAAACGGATCGATCGCGCCGAAGTAGTCGGATGCGAAGTTCAGCTGACGGCCCATACGTGCATAGCCCCAAGCGTCGTTCTCAACGCCGAACCATGCCTGACGACCGAACAAACGGCTAGCCTGGCCCAGTGTGCCGTTACCGATATCAAAACCGTTTTCCAACTGGAATGTCAGACGATTGCCTGAACCCATGTCTTCAACGCCTTTGAAACCCAGACGGTTGCCCGACTGTGTACCATAAGCCATACCAAATTCATTAATGGTGTTGCCATTATAAGAAGCTGATTTGTAGACCAAACCGGCATCAAGGATACCGTACAAAGTTACTGATGATTGTGCCGAAGCGGCACCAGCAAAGCCGGCTAGCAGGGCGGCAGCGAGCAGAGTCTTTTTCATTTAAGAAATCTCCGATGATTTGAGTGACAAGAGCAACAAACATTTGACTGTCTGCGCCCCCCTAACTCCGCTAAGGGAAGTTGACGCTATTGCATCAAAAATACGGGGCTGTGGCTATGATTCTCGTGAGAAAACAGTCTAGAGGGGGGTGTTCTGTTGGGTTATCACAACATTTTGTTGTTTTTTAACCAAAATGCTAAGGGTTTACCCTCTATTTCGAAGTTTGCCGAAACGCACATAAATTTGAATAAACTTACTTTATCAGTCAAGCGTTGTGAATTGCTGTTTTGACTGCGTATTTTTAAAAATAAGCTACAAATCTCACCTATGACAACATCAAACACTGCCTCCCGCATCAAGTTACAAGATTTTCTGGCCCTGCTCGAAGCCCATCACCCATTCGCCGCCTTTTTAGGCATAGAGATCAGGGAAATCGGGTTTGGCTGCGCGACGCTCGCCTTGCCACCCAACCCGGACTTTCAGAGACTGGGTGGGATTATTGCCGGCCCCATGCTGATGGGTCTGGCGGATTTGGCTATGTACGCTGCCGTAGTAGGTGCGACAGGCAATGCCGAGGCCGTCACCTCAAGCCTGACGATGAATTTCCTGCGCAAAAGCCCTCCAGGGGTCATTCTGGCGCATGCAAAGGTACTCAAAACAGGCCGACTGTGCGCCGGCGATGTCATTCTGACGGCCGAGGGTCACGACGAGGTCATTGCGCACAGTATCAGCACCTGGTCCCTGCCTCGGAAAACGAGTTAAATATTCAATATGTATTGAATATTTGCTGCAAAGACGCGCGATCTTGTGTTTTCAATAATGCCAGACGAAGCAAAATCCGTGCTTTTTGAGGATTGAGAGACTGGGCCGCGACGCAGTTGTATTCGCCATCCTTAACAGAGGGTCGCACGCTCCCTTGCCCCACATGGGCCGCACGAACGAATGCAACCCCTTTCGACGCAGCAAGATTAGCTCCCAACCGCGCCACGCCAGAGAGGCTTCCATTGCCTGTTCCTGCAAGGACAATCCCTTGTGCGCCGGCCTGCAAAGCCGCCTCATACATATGTAAGCCCGCTCCCTGATAGTCATACACAATATCAACGGCAGGCAGGACAGTACACTGGGGGTCGATATGCAGCGTGCTACGTGCAGTATGGATACGCGTGGACTGGTTGAAATACTGCACATCGCGACCAGAGACCGCCCCTAATGCACCTTGTTCAGGCACAACAAAGGCATCCACAGCGGTCGTATGAGCTTTATAAACGTAACGCGCGGCCAGAATCCGGTCATTCATCACCACCATCACGCCTTTGCCCACGGATTGCGGATGCGAGGCAACCACCACCGCATGAAACAGATTGAGTGGCCCATCCGCGCTGATCGCGGTTGATGGTCGCATCGCGCCCACCAATATCACCGGCTTTTCACTTTGGACAACAAGATTTAGAAAATAGGCGGTCTCTTCGAGGGTATCCGTGCCATGCGTGATCACGACACCGGTAATGTCAGGCTGAGCCAGCCAGTGATTCACACGCCCGGCAAGTTTGAGTAGCACCTCATCACCAATCAGATAGCTTTCGATGTTTGAGACTTGCTCGAATTCACATTGCGCCACCCCACTGAGCTCAGGCACTGCTGCGATGAGTGCGTCCACACCTTTGCCGACTTTATAGTCACTTAACTGCGTGCCGACCGTCCCGGACGAAGCAATCGTGCCGCCCGTTCCCAGCACGACAATCTTTGGTAATTTAAGCGAAGGGTTAAGCACTGAGCACCTCACAGGCACGCTTTAAACGCAACAATCCCTCGTTCAATACATCCATTGAGGTTGCAAATGAAAATCTGAAAAACGGCGTGGTTCCATATGCAGCGCCTTGCACACCGGCGAGTTTCTCAGAATCCAGCAAATACAAAACAAAATCTTCATCGGTTTGAATGACTTGTCCGGAAGGTGTTTTTTTACCCATCAACCCCGCGCACGAGGGAAAGACATAAAACGCCCCCTCAGGTGAATGACATGTCACACCAGGTATCGCATTCAGACCTGCAACCACGACATCACGTCGTTGCTGAAATATTTCAATATGCTTAGGGATAAAATCCTGGGGCCCGGTGAGCGCCTCTAGCGCGGCAGCCTGACTGATCGAACAAGGATTGGATGTGCTTTGTGACTGCATCTTTGTCATGGCTTTGATGAGCTCTTCGGGCCCTGCGCAATAGCCAATACGCCAACCCGTCATCGCATACGCTTTTGAGACGCCATTGGCCGTCAGCGTGCGATCCTTGAGCTCGGGTGCGATTTGCGCCATCGTGCAAAACTCTCGACCGTCAAACAGCACGTGTTCATAAATGTCATCACACAAGACCCAAACCTGAGGATGGTGCACCAAGACATCAGCGAGCGCGCGCAACTCTTGCCGTGAATAAACAGCTCCGCTCGGATTATTAGGCGAATTCAAGATCAGCCAGCGGGTGTGCGGTGTGATGGCACGCTCAAGATCCTCGGGCTGCAGCTTAAAACCTTTTTCTGGAGGGCAACTTACGGCAACAGGAGTGCCGCCGGCGAGCATCACCATGTCTGGGTATGACACGTAGTACGGTGCGGGAACAATCACCTCTACACCGCGCTGAACGGTAGTCATGATGGCATTAAAAATTGCCTGTTTACTACCCGTACTGCACATCACTTCGCTGGCAGAATACTCAAGCTGATTTTCGCGTAAAAATTTTCCACGCACAGCCGCTTTGAGCTCAGCCGTGCCGCCGATATCGGTGTACTTAGTCTTGGACGCAGCCATCGCGCGAACAACTGCCTCGACTACGTTGGGTGGCGTATCAAAATCTGGTTCACCCGCGGTCAGGCCGACCACGTCATGACCGGCGGCTTTCAATGCGCGCGCGCGTTGCGTAGCCATTGAGCTAGGAGAAGGTTTGATACGGTTCATGCGATCGGCGATTAATGCCATGGTGATGCGTCCGAAGGAGTGAATGAGCGTAATTTATCGTTATTTTGCTCATTATAGAAACCGGCGAACATCCGTGCACTAATTAATCTAAACGTTGGATCTGAATATGTTCAGGCGGCAGATCTGCATGGTAGCGAGTCATCATGGATTGATAAGCCGACTCCAGGTGACGTGTAAATCTGGCGGTATCAAATAGTGGGGTCGTTAAGCGATTAGCCTGTAGTTTTTCTCTGAGCTGCGCTAATTTATTCGGATCGCAAGCCAACTCAAAAGCTAGCTGTTCATAGTGCGGTAGATCTTCGGTTACGAGTTCCGGCAGTCCCATGGCATGCAGAAGGCTACCGGCAACCCGCGCAGCAAAGGCCTCCCCCATGCACGTCAACACAGGCAAGCCTGCCCATAGGGCGTCACTGGCCGTCGTATGGGCATTGCACGGCAAAGTATCCAGAAACAGATCGGCTGCGCGATGACGCGCCAGGTGCTCTGGCAGACTCATGCGCGGCGCGAACACCAGACGCTCTGGGGCGATCCCTCTGGCACTCGCCTCTTTTCTTAAATTCCTGACCACATGCTCATTGTCCTGCAGCAACCACAGGACACTGCCAGAAACCTGAGCGAGCAACCTCATCCAGATATCAAAAGTCGCAGGATTAATTTTGTAATTATTATTGAAACAACAAAATACGAAACCTGTCGCCGGCAAACCTAACTGCTCGCGACTGTACTGCGTATCAGCGATCACACGTTTTCTATCATTCACCTGATAACTATCAGGCATATAGACGACTTTTTCCGAATAAAACGGCTGACTTTGTTCCGGGATCATCACTCGATCAGCGATTATGTAGTCAATATATTCGGCACCCATTGTTCCTGGGAATCCGATGTAACTCACCTGAATGGGTGCTGCACGAAAAGCAAAGATACCGGCGCGGTAGTCAGTCGTGTAGCCCTTCAGGTCAATTGCGATATCTATTTGCAGTTCACGAGACATTTCAGCGATCTGTTGATCAGACTTTTCCCGCATATCATAAAAACTATCAAAAGCTGCTGAAACACGCTTACGCATTTCATCAACCTGATCGGGTCCAAATGAAAAGGCGATTAATTCAAATAATTCCCTGTCGTGCAATTCGAATAACTGAGCCATTAAATAGGCGGTTGCATGATTATGAAAATCTGCAGAGTAATAGCCCAGGCGGATCTTGGCTTTGCGTTTGCGCTTAGGAATAGCGCCCAGTGTGGGCTGCAGAGGAAATTTATCCTCAATCCAGGTTCTAGAGGCTTGAGACTGAACCATCAGAGAGTCCTTGAACCCCAGTACAGGAAACGGAGCTGAAAATTTTCCTCCCCGTAAAACTGCATCACTCAGTTGATTCACCTCTTGAGTGAAATCACTCCAGTCGCACATATACATCTTGTTGTACATCCGGATACCGTGGACGTATTGGTCTTCAAGATTCAAGGCGATAGCCTGGTCGTAACATGCCAGCGCTTCGTCCAAGCGTTTCATATCCCTGAGAATATCTCCGCGATCGAAATGGGCAAATCCAAATGCAGGATCATGTTTGATGGCACTGTCATAGCTGGCAAGTGCGCTCTGATTGTCTTTGAGTGCCCGGTAAACATGCCCCTGATTACAATAAGCCTCCAGATAATCTGGGCGGAGTTCGATACATTTCTGGTAACAAGCTAAGGCAGCATCAAAGTCTTTCAGCGCAAAATGTGCCACACCTTTGTTTAAATAAGCCTGCTCATATTCAGGGCGCAACTTGATCGCACAGGCATAGCTTTCAATGGCTTCACGGATACGATTCAGCCCCTTCAGAGCGTTGCCGCGCACAAAAAAAGTTTCAGCCTCATTCAAATTGAGTTGAATGGAGTAGTCGTAGCTTTTAACAGCAGCCTCAAAAAACTTAAGCTCGCTCTGCACATTACCAAAATTGCGCCATACCACTGGATTAGACTGATTCAGCGTCACGGCATGACTCAAGAGCTCATACGCTCGCTCGGTGTTAGAGCGCTGCGCCTCGATCGCTCCCAGCAACTGAAGTGCATCAAAATGATTAGTATCAACTTTTAATATTTCTGCGTAGAGAGCACTCGCCGCATCGAGATCACCTTGTTGATGAATTTGAAAAGCCTGCTGCAGCAATATGCTCGTAGCACGTACGGGAGGAATTTTATTTTCGCTGGTTAACGGTGCGGGTGAAAATTGCATCAAACTATGCTGCAACGCCTTGAGAACGCCAGTCCAATCCTCTTGTTCATCCTGGCGAAACAACCTGACGCTCTGATACCAGGGGCTGTCTGCTCGATCCAGCAGCCATCTCCAGTCCTGCAAATAAGCAATCATGATCCAAGTGTTCTTACCCAGTGCAGCACACAGATGTGCCACGCTTGTATCAACACTGACGACAACATCCATACACTCCACCAGAGCGGCGGTCTCACTAAAATCCGCCAACAGCGTTGCAAACTCCAGAAACTCAGGGTGCAAAGACAGAGTGGTTTGATCAGCGACTTTAATGTCCTTTTGCAACACGACATATTGGAAGTGCGGTGGCAAAAAAGGGATTAACGCCTCAAGCAAAAGGCTCCTATTACTGTCGTTGCGATGACTGGCGCTGCCGCTCCAAACTAGTCCAATACGCGGTTTAGTCTTTTTACCTAACCGAGCTCGCCACGTTGCAACTTTTTTCTTATCACTTTTTAGGTACGCACTTGAAGACGGAATGTTTTCAAGTGTCGTTTTAAAAGCGAGCGGCAAACTCATCAGGGGACACTGAAAATCAAAGTCGGGTAATGCGTCACCAAAGGCCACTATCTTTGAAACACCCTTTATATTTTTTAATAAAGTGACTAAGGGCGCCGGCACTTCCAGTATCACTCGTGCACCAAGCCCCGCAACCAGGCTCGCATAACGGCAAAACTGAATCGTATCGCCTAAGCCTTGCTCACTGTAGAGCAAAATTATCTTATTTTTAAGCGACTCTTGACCAAGCCAAAGCGGTTGCTTGAAGTTTCTTTTTTCAGAAGGGAATGCTTTTAATTTCCAGCGTAATTCATAAAGCGGCCAAGCTATTTTGTAATCTCCCAGTAGTAATAGTCCAAGAGATTGATTAAACCCTGCAAAGGCATAATCAGGACTTATTGCCATTGCGCGTGCAAAATCTTGTTGCGCTAGTCTAAATTGCCGGCTTTTTAAAAAAGAAATACCGCGATTACAAAATGCGTCCACGTAGTCTGGATTGAGAGTGATAGCTTGGTCGTAATCCTCAATAGCAAGAGTATGCTGATCAAGCTTTTTATGAACCAGCCCTCTATTACAATACGCTTCAGCGTAATCAGGCTTGAGCGCTATCGCACGGTCAAAACTCGCAATCGCTGCGGTTTCCTGATTTAAATCCGACAAGACGTTTCCGTGGTTGTTGAAAACCACGGAGTTACTCTGATTGATCTCAATCGCACGATCCAGCAAAGCCAGCGCTCGTTGCGCGTTTCCTTGCTGCGCTTCGATAATGCCCAATAGTTGTAAGGCATCAAAATGCCGGGGATTTTTGCTGAGAATATCCTCATACGTTTGCTTCGCGGCTTGAGTCTCACCCCTTTGATGCACGAGAAATGCGTGCTGGATTTGCTCACCGATAAATTCAGCCGAGTTTTGAACTCCGTCGCTCAACGCCTGAGTGATTAAATGAGTAGGATGAAATATATTTCCCTCTGACAATGTGTTTTTAATGCGCTCGAGCACTCCAGACCAGTCACTCAACTTTCGTTGGCGAAAGAGTTTAACGCTTGGATACCAAGGGCTATCTGCTCGGTCGAGCATCCAGCGCCAGTCAGGAACGAAAGACAACAGGATCCAAGTCTGCACGCCTAAGGCGCCACTTAGATGCGCAACACTCGTATCCACAGAGATGACCAAATCCAAGCACCGCACCAGCGCAGCTGTATCGGAAAAGTCTTCTAACTCATCCCCAAAGTATTTGATTTCAGAATGTTGTGCCAATAAATCTTTATCAATATCTCTTACTTCTTTCTGTAAACTAAAATACTCAAAGCAAGGTGGCAAGTAAGGCAATAGC
>CAINDJ010000283.1 GCA_903847325.1 uncultured beta proteobacterium
CTTATATTTCCTTTAGCGATCTGTATAGCACTCAGATTTGACATTCCCAATTATGTTTTTTTTGTTGGTTTTATAATTTTCGCCAGCTTGTTCTGGACATGCTTTAAAACCCAGGTTCCTTTTTACCCATCGAGTCCCTTGATCAGAGAACAAATTGCCAGTCTGATTCCTGACAATCAGCTCTCGCGATTTATAGACATCGGCAGTGGCATAGGTGATTTAAGTCTTAGCCTTGCCAGGCAAAAACCGGCGGCATTGATTTCCGGCATTGAAATTGCACCCTTGCCATGGCTGATTAGTGCAGTGCGGGCTCATTTCACACACTCCAGGGCTACCTTTAAGCTAGGTAATTATCAAAACATTAACTTTTCTTCTTATCACATCGTGTTCGCCTATCTTTCACCAGCCGCGATGGATGACTTGAGAATCAAGGCGCAGTCCGAGATGCGCAGGAATTCACTGTTAATCAGTCACGAATTTCCAGTTCCTGAACTGAACCCAGCTCAAATCTTTCCCTGCGCTTCGGGCACAAAGCAAACCTACGTCTACGTGATGTAGGTTTGAGAACTAATCAAAAAAAGACCGTTTGTTCATCAAATTCACTTTGATCTTGCTCATTTAAGCTGTCAGCAACTTAAAGAATCAAGGTTCAGGTGAAAACGTGTTTGTCTTAATCGGCTACGTATTGGTATGTGCGAGCGTATTCGGTGGATATGCTCTTGCCGGGGGTCATCTCGCAGCGCTGTTCCAGCCACTGGAACTGCTGATGATCGGTGGTGCGGCCGTTGGTGCCTTTGTCGTAGGCAACGACATGAAAGCGATCAAAGCAACTATCGCTGCATTGCCAAGCTTATTTAAAGGCTCAAAATTCACCAAGCAACTCTATCTGGACTTGCTGGCAATGATGTTTGAAATCCTTTCAAAAATTCGTAAAGACGGAATGATGTCTGTTGAAAAGGATGTAGAAAATCCTGAGGAAAGTGCCATATTCAAAAAATATCCAAACTTACTCAAAGACCATCATCTGGTTGATTTTATTTGCGACTATTTACGCCTGATGCTCTCGGGAAACATGGACGCGTTTCAAGTTGAAAACTTGATGGATAACGAAATTGAAACCCATCACGTCGAGGGGCATGTCCCTGTGCATTGCGTCGCACAGATCGGCGACGGCTTGCCCGCATTTGGTATTGTTGCTGCGGTGATGGGTGTTGTACACACCATGGAATCAGTCGGGGTACCGCCAGCGGAACTCGGGATCATGATCGCCCACGCGTTAGTAGGCACATTTTTGGGTATTTTGCTCGCCTATGGATTTGTCGGGCCATTGTCAGGACTGCTTGAACAAAAACTGAACGAATCCAGCAAGCTTCTCCAGACAGTCAAAGTGATTTTGCTTGCCAGTCTGAATGGCTATGCGCCTGTTATTGCGATTGAATTTGGACGCAAGGTGTTGAACTCAACCGAAAGACCTGGATTTCTTGAGCTCGAAGAGCACATTAAATCCACAAAATCCAAATGATAGCCATGTCCTCAAAGAGAAATAACTGATCGTGGCA
>CAINDJ010000284.1 GCA_903847325.1 uncultured beta proteobacterium
ATAGGCTGCGGAGTGCGACTTGTTAAAACCGTAGCCCGCGAACAACTCCATCAGATCGAAGAGTTTGACTGCGACCTTGGGGTCATAACCTTTTTTGAGCGCGCCTTGTTCAAACAAGACACGGTGTTCGGCCATTTCTTCGGGTTTCTTTTTACCCATGGCGCGACGCAACAGATCGGCGCCACCCAGAGAATAGCCACCGAAAATCTGCGAAATCAGCATCACCTGCTCTTGATACACGATCACACCATAGGTGCTTTTCAACGTGCTCTCAAGATCAGGGTGGAAATAATCTACGCTCGCACGTCCGTGCTTACGATTCACAAAGTCATCAACCATGCCGGATTCAAGCGGACCGGGACGAAACAACGCCAGCACAGCGATGATGTCTTCGAACGTGTTGGGTTTGAGCTTTTTGAGTAGCTCTTTCATGCCACGCGATTCGAGCTGGAAGACTGCGGTGGTGTTTGCCTCGCACAGGATCTGATAAGTCGCCGGATCATCGAGCGGCAAGCTCATGATGTCAAATTCGCGTTTCTCGGGATTATTTGCACGCACAAAACGCACGGCCCAATCCAGAATAGTCAGGTTACGCAAACCCAGAAAGTCGAATTTAACCAGACCCGCGGCCTCGACGTCGTCCTTGTCAAACTGCGAAACCGCAATTTCCTCGTTGCCAGGCTGGCAGTAAAGCGGACAAAAATCAGTCAGCTTGCCCGGTGCAATCAACACACCACCGGCATGCATGCCCACGTTACGTGTCAGGCCCTCAAGCGGACGGGCGAGATCGATCAGCGCACGGACTTCTTCTTCGTTTTCGTAGCGTTCTTTAAAAGTCGGCTCGTCCTTGAGCGCACGATCCAACGTCCAGGGATCAGCCGGGTTCATCGGGATCAACTTTGATAATCCGTCGCACAGCATGTAGGGCATATCCAGCACACGGCCGGCATCGCGCACGACCGCTTTGGCGCCCAGCGTACCGAAGGTCGCGATCTGACTGACGGCAGCGCGACCATATTTAGTCTTGACGTACTCAATCACGCGTTCGCGATTATCCTGACAAAAATCAATATCGAAGTCAGGCATGGAGACGCGTTCGGGATTTAAGAATCGCTCGAACAGCAAGTCGTACTTGATTGGATCAAGATCGGTAATCCCTAGGGAGTAAGCGACCAGCGAGCCCGCACCTGAGCCTCGGCCAGGGCCGACGGGGACGCCGTTATTTTTGCCCCAGTTAATAAAGTCCTGAACGATCAAAAAGTAGCCCGGAAATCCCATCTGGATAATGGTTTTACATTCCAGCATCAGGCGATCGTTATACAGTGCGCGGTTAGCCTCTCTGACCTGCGGATCAGCAAACAACTGCTGCATCCGGCGCTCTAGACCCTCCTGCGACAACTGAATCAGATAGTCATCAAGCGTGACCCCCTCTGGCGTCGGAAAATTAGGTAACTGCGGCTGACCGAGTTCAAGCACCAGATTGCAGCGTTGTGCAATCGCCACCGTATTAGCTAAGGCAGAAGGCACATCTTTGAACAGCTCCGCCATTTCTTCGGAACTGCGCAGATACTGGTCCTCGGTAAACCATTTGGGTCTGCGTGGGTTAGTGAGGATTTCTCCCTCTGAGATGCAAACGCGCGCCTCATGGGCACGGAAATCACTCCGATCCAGGAACTGTACCGGGTGGGTTGCCACCACAGGCAGCCCGCATTCGGCAGCTAACGCCAGAGCAGCGTGCACATAGGCCTGATCGGCCTCAGCTTGCGTACGCTGCAATTCGATATAAAACGAACCCGGAAAGTCCTGTTGCCATTTTTTGGCTAAGGTTTGGGCCATTTCGGGATTACCCGCCATCAGCGCCTGACCAACGTCGCCTCCGCGTGCACCAGACAACACAATCAAGCCCTCGATGCCTTGCAACCATTCGCGTCGCATCTCCGCACGCCCACGATGACCATTGGTCAGCCAGGCACGGGTCAGCAGCTCGCAAAGCGCCAGATAGCCGGCCCGGTTAGCGACCAACAACAAAATACGGGTCGGTTTGTCACGGTCCTCATCGTTAGAGATCCAGACGTCACAGCCGGCAATAGGTTTGACCCCCGCGCCGCGCGCGCCTTTATAAAACTTAATCAGGGCAAACACGTTCGAAAGATCGGTCAGCGCAACGGCTGGCTGACCGTGCGCGACTGAGCGTGCGATTAAGTCGGGGATGCGTACGGTCCCGTCCACAACCGAAAATTCGGAATGAACGCGCAGGTGGACAAAGGGCTGGGTTTTTACAGATTCTGACATCCATGGATTGTACCTATTTAGGCCTGAGCCCGACCGACTTTTGTCGACCAGCGCCGTAAGGGACTAAGATAGAGTAAGCAGGTAATTAAAGAGTGCTTTACAAAGGGAAACATCATGAAATGGTTTGTATTAGGGATATGGCTTGCCTCGATCCTGTTTGCTCACTTCAGAGGGCGTGTCAGACTGCCTTTGGGTCGGCAGATGCTGGATCACTCTATTTTGCTGGCGCCAATCAATGCGTTCATGATCCTGACTTCCAAGGTCCCGACCACGCCCTATATCCCCAACGACACGATGCCCGAGCTCAAACTGCTCGAAGATAATTGGGAAATCATCCGCGACGAAGCTCTGAACCTCTCAAAACTAAGAGAAATTAAGGCTCCGGAACTGCACAACGACATCGGCTTTAATTCTTTTTTCAAATACGGCTGGAAACGCTTTTATCTGAAATGGTATGACGCTAAACACCCGTCTTCTGAAGCACTCTGCCCCAATACGGTCGCCTTGCTCAACCAGATCCCAAGTGTCAAAGCGGCCATGTTCGCAGAGTTGCCACCTGGCGGACAGCTCAACCCCCACCGCGATCCTTTTGCCGGTTCGTTGCGTTTTCACCTGGGCTTATCTACACCCAATGACGACAAATGCTATATAGATGTCGATGGCATCCGTCACAGCTGGCGCGATGGTCAGGGTGTGATTTTTGATGAAACTTACGTGCATGACGCCTATAACCGGAGTGATAAAAACCGCATCATCCTGTTTTGCGATGTCGAGCGCCCACTGATTTGGGGCTGGGCAGAGAGTTTTAACCACTGGTTTGGCAAAGTCGCGATGTCAGCGGCCAGCTCACCCAACTCCGAGGCGGACCAGACCGGCTTTATCAACAAACTGACCCATTACCACTGGTTGCTGGATCAAAAGCGCCGCGCATTCAAAAAAGCAAACCGGACGGCTTACAAAGCAACAAAGTTCGGATTAATTGCCCTCGCGATTTATCTGTTTCTGACCTGGTAAACCTAGCGCTGCATGGCCTCCCAGGCTTTTTGCAGCCGCTTGACGGAGACCGGGGTTGGCGTGCGCAACTCTTGCGCAAACAACGCCACCCGGAGTTCCTCCAGCAACCATCTGAACTCATCAAGCTTGGCGTCCGGTGCGCCTTTGAGTGCCGCGCGCGCGCGCGCATATTGCGTCAGCAACGGTGCCATCTCCGACATCAGCCTTGCATCGCGCGCCGGATCAATACGCAATTTTTCAATACGCGCCTGCGCCGCTTTTAAATAACGCGGCAGATGGGTGAGCTGCGCATCGGCAATGTCTGTGATGAAATTAGCCGTGACCAGCAGGCTAACTTGATGCTGCATATCCTGATAGGTCGCCGCGTGAGGCTTTGCCTGGGGTAATTTGCGTGTCACCGCATTCCATTCCGTCAGGATCGTACCGGCCAGACGTGCGACCTCTTGCGCAAGCAGACCAAGCTTGGCTTTGCCTTCCTGGCGTCGCGCCTCGAACATCTCCGCATCCTTGGGCCAGGGTTGATACAGACAGGCGCGATCAAGCGCGCAATCGATGATCTGATCGCGCAGTTTTTCCTGTGTCCCCAAAGGCAGATACAACATACCTAGTTTGGTCATATCGTGAATATTTTTTTCCAGGAACTTGACCTGATCTTTAAGCGCGATACGGAACAGCCGGCGTAAACCTTTGTGATGCGCAAGCTCGGCAGTATGCGTTTCATCAAAGACATCGAGGGTGCAATGTGTCCCCTGATCAATCAACGCCGGATAGCCGATGACGCTTAAATTTTTACGCTTGATCTCCATGAGCTCTGGCAACGTGCCAAAACTCCAGGCAGTGATCTCGTCGTGTGCCAGCGCACTTGCGACCTCCTGGTCGCGGCCGGCCAGTTGCTGGAAAGTCGCCTGCGCCTGCTTACCGAGCTCAGCCTTAATTTGTGCAAGATTGCGCCCAGCACTCAGCATGCGACCATGTTCGTCAAGCACCTTAAAGGACATAAACAAATGCGCAGGCAGAGTTTCGAGTTTGAAATCCCCCACCAGTGGACGGATCTTGAGCACCGTCCACATATCCTGAATGATCGCATCCACCAGACTTCCTGGTGGCGCACCTAGCTTGTCATACCAGCGCTCATAAAAGCCTGCGGCATAGTCGGGCAACGGCACACAGTGACGCCGTAATTTTTGTGGCAACGATTTGATCAGTAACTGGACCTTTTCTTTAACCATGCCGGGCACCAGCCACTCGCAACGGGCCGCGTCCATCTGATTCAGGAAATACAAGGGGACAGTAACCGTCACGCCGTCCTTCGGTGAGCCCGGTTCAAAGTGGTAATCCACCGCCAACCGCACGCCTTGCCATTCGAGTGTTTTGGGGAAAACGTCGGTCGTCACGCCCGCTGCTTCGTGACGCATTAAAGCGTCACGCGTCAGCAGTAAGGCCTGCGCCTGATCCTTGGATAAACCTTTGTACCAGTGTTCAAGTGTCGCCGTCTGATAGATATCTGGCGGCAAGTGTTGGTCGTAAAAAGCCTGAATGAGACTGTCGTCCACCAGAATATCAGGGCGCCTGGCCTGATGTTCAAGGTGTTCGATCTGCGCAATCAGCTTGCGGTTATGCGCGACAAAAGGCAATTTGGTATCAATCTCGCCTGGCACGAGTGCTTGGAGAATGAAGATCTCGCGCGCCTGCTCAGGAGCAAGCGGGCCATAGTGGATACGACGGCCTGAGTAAATATTCAAACCATACAACGTGCCCTTTTCATTTGCGACCACCTGACCGAGCTTTTTTTCCCAACGCGGATCCGACCAGTTTTTACGAATCAGGTGTTTGGCGACCCTCTCAATCCACAGAGGATCTATTTTTGCGACGCAACGGGCATAGACTTTACTGGTATCAACCAATTCTGCGGCCATGATCCATTTGCCTGCTTTTTTAAGCATGCGCGAGCCTGGGTGAATCCAGAATTTAATATCGCGCGCACCGAGGTAATTACCCGACTCTTCGGATTTCAAACCCAGATTCCCCAGCAGACCCGACATCAGCGCCAGATGCAGTTGCTCAAAGGTTGCGTCCGTTGCGTTCAGGCGCCAGCCTAACTCAGCCACCAACTCATGAAGCTGGCGATGGATATCGTGCCACTCGCGTAATCTGACCGGTGACAAAAACTGCTGGCGCAACTGTCCGACGAGTTTGCGCTGAGAGGCCTTGTGGGCCACTTGCTCGTGATACCAGCGCCAGAGCTTGATATAGGAAATGAATTCAGACTTGTCGTCGGCGAATTTAGCATGGGCAAGCTCCGCGGCCTCGCGCGCCTGCATGGGCCGGTCACGCGGGTCCTGCACCGACAAAGCCGCTGCAATGATCAGCATTTCAGTCATGCATTGCTGATCCTTTGCTGCAAGAATCATGCGACCGATGCGCGGATCAACGGGTAATTTGGCGAGCGCCCGACCCGTAGCGGTCAGCGCGCCAGGCTCGCTCGACTCCGGATCAATCGCCCCCAGCTCCTGGAGCAAATGATAGCCATCGGCAATCGCCCGGCCCGAAGGCGGATCGACAAAAGGAAAGGTCTCTATCTCATCGAGCTTGAGCGCTTTCATACGCAGAATCACACTCGCGAGCGATGAGCGCAGGATCTCCGGATCCGTAAAGGCTGTCCGATCTTTAAAATCCTGCTCGCTATACAGCCGGATGCAGACACCCGCCCCAAGTCGGCCGCAACGCCCTGCCCGCTGATTCGCAGATGCCTGACTGACAGGCTCAATCCTGAGCTGCTCGACTTTGTTGCGCCACGAATAGCGTTTGACACGCGCCAGACCGCTATCAATGACAAAACGAATCCCTGGGACCGTGAGCGAGGTCTCGGCTACGTTGGTCGCCAGCACAATCCTGCGCGCGCTCGTTTGTGGCCTGAAAATTTCTTCTTGCTCAGCCTGGGACAAACGTGCGTAGAGCGGCAGCACTTGCGTGCCGGGCGGGTGATGCTTGCGTAGCGACTCTGCTGCCTCACGGATCTCGCGCTCGCCTGGCAGAAACACCAGAATGTCACCCGGGCCTACGCGTGCGCACTCATCAACGGCGTCCACTAAAGCATTGATCAGATCGCGTTCTTCGTCACGCGCCAGACTACGATCTGATAATGCGGTGTTCGTGCCAGCGGCCTGCGCTGCAGCCTGCGCCTCAGGATCCTGCACCGGGCGATAGCGAATTTCGACTGGGTATAAACGCCCCGAGACCTCGATCACCGGAGCCGGCTTGCCTTGTGCATCCGCGAAATGCTCTGCAAAACGTTTGGCATCAATCGTGGCCGAAGTGATGATGAGTTTTAAATCCGGGCGTCGCGGCAAGAGTTGCCGCAGATACCCTAATAAGAAATCAATATTCAGGCTGCGTTCGTGCGCCTCATCAATGATGATGGTGTCATAGCGCCTGAGCATCGGATCGCGTTGTGACTCGGCCAGCAAAATACCGTCGGTCATGAGTTTGATCGAGGTCATCGCACTACTGCGGTCCTGAAAACGGACCTGATAACCGACCCACTCGCCCAGCGTGGTTTTCAATTCATCCGCAATGCGTCGGGCCACAGAGCTTGCGGCAATACGTCTGGGCTGCGTATGTCCGATCATCTTGCTCAAGCCCCGGCCGAGCTCCAGACAGATCTTGGGTAACTGCGTTGTTTTTCCTGAACCGGTCTCGCCACTGACGATAATGACCTGATGCGAGGCAATCGCCCGCGCTATCTCATCCCGGCGTGCAGAGACCGGCAAATCCTCTGGATAGGTGATTTTGGGGGGCTGACGTGGGGAATTGACAACGCTTTG
>CAINDJ010000285.1 GCA_903847325.1 uncultured beta proteobacterium
CGCTACATGGCCGGGGCCCGGCGCAAGCTGGAGTACGCGGTCATCATCGCGCGGGACGTGCTGACGGGCTGGCCGACCAACTACAACATCGGGACGCCGAAGTGCTTTCGTGAGGCTTTCCGCGGTCAGACGGTCGGACAGGCGCTCGCGATTCCCGTTGACAGCAAGTAGTTTTCGGCGCGATGCTTGGGGCCATGAACAGCGAGCTGAATTTCCCGCAGCTAGGGTCGACGGTTTGGGTTCGCCTGACGCCAGGCAAAGACGAGTTCAGGATGGCCCACGTCGCCGGTGTTGCGTTGGACGACGAATACGGCAACGGCCCGCAGTGGTGGGAGTTGTCCGATGGGATATGCAGGAGGTACAGCATGGCCGAAGAGGGAGGAGCTTGGAAGCGCGAATTGCCGAAGCCGACGCCTGCACCTGAGTTCGACTGGCGCGGCGGGTATCTGGAGCAAGCCAAGACGATCAAGCGACTGCAGGAGGCGCTGCACGAGGAAATGCACCTTAAGGACACGGCGCAGGAAGCGCGCGAGATTGAGGCAACCCCGTCGTGTGCCATACATGAGGTTCTTCGAAACTACCCACAGTCCGGTCCGGTTCCATTGTCCGACGAAGAGCGGGCCGAGCTTTCACTTCTGCGGAACGCCACCAAAGGACGCTATCCCAACCTATTCGTCGACGCCCGCAAGACCATGGCCTACGCGTTCGCCACGGATCCGGGACTCTCGCTGGCATATGAGGCGAACGTGGCGATGCTCCTGGCCGACCGCTACGGGATTTGCAAGTACGAGGAACGAAACCAGGCGGCCAAGGACATCCTCAAGCTCATCTTCGAGGGCTGACCCATGGGACGCGAAGCAAAGGCCAAGGTCGAACGCGGCTACCGCACGAAGCTCTTCAACGGCGAGACGACATGAATGACGCTGTGAAAGAGCGTTTCTTCGCGAAGACGAAGCTGGCCGATTCTCCACGGCCGGGCATGACGACGCCGTGCTTGGAGTGGCAGGCGTGCTGTACTCGCGGCTATGGTGCATTCAGTTTCTCGGGCAAGCTGGCTCAAGGTGCTTTCAACCGTAGTGCCTGGAGTGTTGGACCAAAAGACAGCGTGAGCTGGCGTATTAATGAAATGTACAAAGCCAAGACTGGTCAGGACATGGACGACACTTCGGGTCGAGATATGCAGGCATTCTTTGTCCTGGCAGACGCGATCAATCGTGCAGGTTCTACTAAGCCCGATGCCGTTCAGGCCGCTTTGCAAAAAACGGACTTGAAAGCGGACCAACTCATGATGGGTTATCAAGGTGTGAAATTTGACGCGACGGGTCAAAACACGCTCGCTTCGGCCTACATGATTCAGTTGATTGGCGATCACTATATCCCCGTCTATCCTGAAAGTGCAGCCCAGGCCAAGCCTGTTGTGCCGTTCAAGGGCTGGAAATAAGCCAGTGCGCTCAGCAGTTCAGACGTGAAAGATTGCGTCTGAACTGTTTTTCCATTCACTATACGGAAACTTTTTCGCGATGGTTCTTCTACAAGTCATCGTTGCGGGCCTGTTGATCGGCGCCGTCTACGCATTGTTTTCTTCGGGACTCACGCTTGTCTGGGGCATGATGAACGTGATCAATTTCGCTCACGGTGAATTTGTCATGCTCGGCATGTATGTGAGCTTCTGGGCGTTCACATTACTGCATTTCGGGGTCGCAAGTTTTAGTGTGGCTGCGGCCGTCATGTTGTTCATCCTTGGCATTCTTGTTTATCTTTCACTGATTAAACATGTGATGCGCGGACCGATGCTTGCACAGATTCTGTCAACTTTCGGGCTATTGCTGGTGCTGCGCTACTCGGCATTCTGGGCCTTTGGTTCGACGTTTGTCAGTCTGCCTGAAAATATCCTCGGCCCCAGTCTGAATGTTGGTGGTATTTTGCTCAGCGCACCGAAAGTCGTGGCTGGAATTGCTGCCTTGGCGATTACGATCGGCATGCACCTGCTTTTGACGCGTACGATGCTCGGCAGTCAGATTCTGGCCGTGGCCGAGAATCGAAACGCGGCGATGCTGATGGGGATCAAGCCTGACCGGATGCAGGCGATTGCCTGGGGCTTATCGGGTGCGAGTGCCGGCGTTGCAGGCGCCTTGATTGCAACGTTCTTTCCGATCTCAGCCACGGTTGGCGAGTCGCTAGGACTGATCGCTTTTGTCGTGGTGACCTTTGGTGGGTTTGGTAGCGTGCCAGGTGCAATGCTGGCGGGACTGATCATCGGTCTGATCGAGTCGTTGTCGGCGTTTTATTTCGGACCTGTCTATCAGGATGTTTTTGTTTATGCCTTATTTGTACTTGTGCTGTGGATTCGTCCTCGCGGCCTGATGGGGAAAGCCTGATGAAACGCACAGGATGGATTGCGCTCGCGCTGGTGTTGATGTTGTTTCCGCTTAGCTTCGATGATCCTTATTACGAGCAGTTGGGATCGCTCGTGTTGCTCGCGGCAATTTCCGCCTCGGCATGGAATCTGATCGGAGGCTACGCAGGTCAGGTGTCGGTCGGTAACGCCATCTTTTTTGGAGCAGGGGCTTATATGCCTCTGCTCTTTTACAAGCTCTGGATGGTGAGCCCGCTGTTTGGGTTTCCCGCTGGTATTGCTGTCAGCATTGTGATTGCGGTGATTATTGGTATTCCAACCTTCAGACTAAGCGGTCATTATTTCAGTATGGCAACGATTGCCGTGGCCGAGTTGATACGGATTGTCGTGAGTAACTGGGATTTCCTGGGTGCCTCAATCGGGTTGACCGGACCGGCGGTTGCGCGTGACTGGTCGGATTTGATTTTCCGAAGTTCAACGCCTTACTACTATATGTTTCTGGCGGTGCTGGTATTGCTCTTGTTTATTACCTATCGGATTGAGCGCAGCAGGTTTGGCTATTATTTGCGCGCGATTCGCTCTGGTGAACGCGCAGCCCGCAGTCTGGGTGTGCCCGTGAGTCGCTGCAAGCTTTATATCTTTATGCTGAGCGCGACATTCACTTCTTTAGCCGGATCTTTGTATGTAGCTAAATTCGGTTTCATCGATCCCGCAAGTGGCTTTGGCACACTGATCTCGGTCAACATGGTGATTATCGCGGCGTTCGGTGGAGCAGGCAGACTGCTCGGACCATTGCTAGGCGCTGTCATTCTGATTCCTTTGCAGTCCGAAGCAAACTCTTACTTCGGCGGGGGTGGAACAGGTGTGACCTACATTATCTATGGCGCAATCATCATGTTGATTGCACGCTATGAACCTGGTGGCCTGCTCGAAATGTGGGATCGCTTTCGTGAGCGTCGTGCTTCGCGACGCAACAAAGCTCTGGAGCAGGCGCAGGCTGACTCCAAAGTACAGAACTCTTCGGCAGGCTAACCATGTTGCTTAAAGCAGAAAATGTCTCGATGCAGTTCGGTGGCTTTCGTGCCGTATCCGGTGCATCGCTTGAGATTAATCAAGGTGAGATCATTGGTTTGATCGGACCGAATGGTGCGGGCAAATCTACTTTTTTTAATTGTCTGGTTGGCGACCTGCGTCCAACGGAAGGTCGCGTCTGGTTTGACGGTCACGATGTGACGCAGGCCTCGCCTGAAGAGCACGCCAGGCTGGGAATAGGACGGACCTTCCAGCTGCCTGCGACCTTTGAGGATTTATCGATTCTTGATAACGTGATGGTGGGCGCATTTTTGCGGCATCCGCGCGTCAGTGATGCGTTAGAGGCGACACATCGAGTGTTGGAGTTAACAGGTTTATCAGAGCTCGCACAACATAAAGCCAAAACACTTGGAACACCTGGACGCAAACGCCTGGAGATTGCGCGTGTGCTGGCCACTGAGCCAAAGCTTATGTTGCTTGACGAAGCGCTCGCGGGTCTCACGCCTGTTGAAGTGCGCCGGGCGATAGAGCTGGTCAGAAAAATTCATCAGTCAGGTGTGACGCTTGTGATTGTTGAGCATATTATGGAAGTCATTCTGACGCTGACCGATCGGGTGCTTGTATTCAATCAGGGCAAAGTGATTGCGAGTGGCAAACCCTCTGATGTTGTCAATGACCCCGCGGTGGTCGAGGCTTACCTTGGTCGTTCATTATCCCGACAGAAAGGTCGTGCAGCATGAGTACCATCTCCAATCATTTAAAGGTCGAGCATCTAGAGGTCCGCTACGGAGATCTGGTTGGTATTGCAGACGTTTCGATTGAAGTGCAAATGGGATCAGTCGTCGCGCTACTTGGTTCGAATGGTGCGGGTAAAACAACGACGCTCAATGCAATCGCCGGACTTGTGCAATCCAGTCAAGGCTCTATTCAATGGCAGGGCGAACATATCGCCTCACAACCTGCCTATGCAATCGTGCGTAAGGGGATCGCGCTGGCACCAGAGGGGTGGCATTTGTTTACCCAGCAAACTGTCGAGCAAAATCTCATGCTTGGTACGACGTCTTTAGTAGATAAAAAACGTGTTCCAGAGCTGATGGAGCAGGTATTCAGTTACTTTCCCCGTCTGAAAGAGCGTCGGCGTCAGCGGGCAGGGACCTTGTCTGGGGGAGAGCGGCAGATGCTTGCGGTGGGGCGTGCGCTGATGAGTGCGCCAAAAATTCTCCTGCTCGATGAGCCGAGTCTTGGGCTTGCGCCCGCGATTGTCGAAACAATGTATGAAACGCTCAGTGAGCTCCATGCAGCCGGTTTGACGCTCTTGATTGCTGAGCAATCCGTGCAACTCGCCTTGGAGGTGGCGGATTATGCGTATGTTTTACAGACCGGTAAAACGGTACTCGAAGGCACGGCCGAAGCGCTTTCCAATGATGAGCAAGTACGCCAGATCTATCTCGGCATTACGGATGCGACGCAATAATTTTGCGGATTAAATCTATTTGCCTTTCATCGCAGCCGCTGGAAATCTGTCCGCGAAAATAGTCCGCCATGGGGCTTGGGGTTGCATCAGAGCGTTGAGTGACGCCGCGTCAAAAAACTGACCAGACTCCATCTGGTTGAGCTGCCATGTCATACAGAAATTTGATGAGATCGCGGGGATCCCGAGATCGCTCAATGCCATGATCGGCCCGAGGGTTGGCATGCCGGCGCCTGCGAGCAAAATGACATCGGGTTTGAGAGGTATCAGGCGCTGGGCCGCCTCGAGCACGGCAGGATTACGCAGCGTATAGATATTATGAAAACCACCAACCTGCGTGGGAGACTCAATCCCGATGATTTCAACGCCCGCACGCTTCCAGTAGGCAGCGCTCATAGCGGTGAGCCATTGCGGGTAGGGGCTGACTAGTCCGATACGTTTTGCGCGCAGTGTCTCAAACGCTCGCCTGATCGATTGACCTGCCGATACGATGGGGTAACCGTATTTTTTACCAAGTTGCTCGAAATATGTATCCTCCTGATCCGGTGACCAATGGTAGGTCGAGCCCGTAATCAGAAAGCCCAGGCCTGAAAGCGGTGCATTGGCGAAGGTATCGATAAATCCTTCGATGCCATCGAGAAAGTCTACGAGACGATCGCGTAGCTCAGGCTGGGGGCTCGTCAGGCGTCCAGTAAGGAGCGCGATGTCTCGCCCGAACATCGCCTGAACCTCAGGCTCGGCAGTTGTGTTGGCTTGTGGCACAAGCAAGCCCAGAGTACCGCGCGCACCATATTCGACTTCATTATTCATGACGACCATGCTAGCATTTTGAGATGAAAAAAACTTTTAAAATAATACAAATTTTTTTATTGGCTTCAAGCCTTATCGCGACTTCCCTGACCGCTTACGCGCAAGCGCAGACATGGCCTGATAAACCTATTCGACTGATTAACCCTTTTGCACCTGGTGGCTTCGGTGATACGGTTGCCCGCCCATTGTTGGATCGACTCGCGCAGAGTTTGGGGCAGTCAATTATTGTAGAAAGTCATGGTGGTGCGAATGGAACACTTGCGTCTAATGTTGTCGCGCGGTCGCCTGCCGATGGCTATACCTTGTTGCTGGCAAATTTAGGTCCGATTGCAATCAGTCCAGCCCTGCAGCCTGCTACCACACTGGACCCGTTGAAAAATTTTGCGGCCATCACGCAATTAGTTTCAGGGCCACTTATTCTGCTGGTGCATCCTGATGTGCCTGCAAACAATTTAAAGGAGCTGCTTGAGCTTGCCCGCAAAGATCCGGGTAAGTTGTCGTATGGTTCAGTGGGGGCGGGGAGCACAACGCATTTGGCTGGTGAGTTGTTGAGTCAGCGTGCTGGTATTGAATGGTTGCATGTGCCATACAAAGGCGCAGCACCAGTGATTACGAATTTATTGGGCAAGCAAATCGATGTGGGGATTGTCAATATTTCGCTTGCTAAAGCTTATGTGGATTCAGGCCGATTAAAGCCGATTGCCGTTACAACACTCAAGCGCTCAGCGGTGATGCCAGATGTTCCTGCTATAGCAGAGTTGATTCCGGATTTTGAGGTCAATCCCTGGTGGGGATTGATGGCGCCAATCGGAACGCCTCAGTCGGTGATTGAGCGTATTCAAAATGAAACGATACGGCTTATCCAGTTACCTGAGGTGGCCGAGCGTTTTCGTCAGTCGGGCCTTGAGCCAGAGGGTACAACCGCCGTGGCCTTTGATGCACGTATTCGAAGTGATTTAAAGCAATGGCAAGATTTGGCTCGCACCAATAAAATCGTGATAGATTGACTTGATGTGTGATGTTCGTATCCGGAGTCAACAGCATTAAAAATTTAATAAACCTTGTCTTACTTCTTGTCGCCCTGGCACTCTCGTGCGACAAAAGCTGGGCGCAGTCCTCTGTCACGGTCTATGGGATCCTTGATATGGGACTCTCATATCAGACTGCTTCGGCCAACACAGCAAACACTTCCATCGCAGCCAGTAACTTTGGTCTGATTAGCGGCGGGCAAAGCACGAATTTGATTGGCTTCAAGGGTAAGGAGGATCTGGGCGATGGCAATCAGCTTGCTTTTGTTCTGGAGGCTGCATACAACCTAGGTAATGCTTCTTTAGGCGCGGATCAACGCCTGTTTAATCGCCAGGCATGGCTGGGTGTGCAAAATGTGGATGTAGGTTACGGACGTGTCGGGCGCCAGTACAATTTTGCGCATGACTACATTGCGCCCCTCACGCCTTTTGCAGCCACCGATTTCACCCGCGCGGCAATGGGATCTTCTTTCGCCTCAGGTGGTACCGAGCGCCTGAGCAATACCCTCAAGTTTGAAACCGCCGCCAACCAGGGATTCAAGTTAGGGGCGGGGTATTCTTTTTCCGCACAAATACCTTCTGCGTACAGACAGGATACGCAACCCCCCTCTATTCAAGATGGAGATACCCGTAACTACAACTATGCGACGGACGATAACTTACGCGCTGTCACGGCCGGATTTCAATATAAAAATGGACCGTGGTACGCAACGGGTACGCTCGATATATTTATGCCGAACGCAGCAACCACTGAGGGCTCCTATAAAAACGTCAGTGCCTGGACACTCGGTGGTTATTATGATTTTGAGGTGATCAAGTTATCTGCTGCCTATGGCCAAGTCAGGAATGGCTGGATCAATGCGTTACAACCATTGACCACCCAAACACGCAATATCTCACTCAACGTCTTGAATAATTTTATTGTTTTTGATGAGAGTATTTCGGTGGATTCGTATTTGCTTGGTTTTAATATTCCGGTCAAGGACTCCGCCAATATTTTTGCTGCGTGGCGTTTGATCAAACCATCGAGCAATATGCAGGAAACCTCACCGTTTAATATCGGTACGCAAAACTCACTGAGCCTGGGGGCAACCTACAACATTACGCCGCGGACAAATCTCTACGCCTATACGTCTTTTACGAAAGATTACGCCATGATTGAAGGTTTGACATCTTTTAATGTCGCAGTGGGTGTGCGGCATGCATTCTGAATCTAAACCAGAATGCATGCGGACAAATTTTATTTAATTCCGGTAATGGATGTAGCCATCGCGCGCGGATCACGCATCGGCCAGCGTCCACTGCTTGCGTGTGTGATAAAACTTTGGACAATCCGGTTGAATTCTCCTGTGGCTTCGAGATTCATCGTGTGACCACAATTCGGGATGATTGCAAGCGCAGCACTCGGGATGGTTTCTTTAAGCATCAGTCCGGGTTTCAGGCAGGGCCAGTCTTCATCACCATTGAGGATCAGCGTGGGGACGGTCAGCTTGGATAGCTGCTCGGTCAGGTTGTAGAGCGAAGGACGTTCGCGCTGAACACCGAGCTGTGTGTTTGCAGAACCGAGCGCAGAGTGCTCGGCAAAGTCCTTTTTGAATTCGGCAAAACCTTTCGGATCAGCGCGTTCGAAGGGGATCCGGGTAGGTCCATGCGCATAGGTGTCGACAAAGGCCTGCATGCCCTGAGTGAGCAAAATATTAGCGCTGTACTCTGCTTCTTCGCGGAATTTGTCGCGTTGATTGAGCTCCGCACCGTAACCGCAACCGGCGACACATAAAGACAGGGCACGCTCGGGGTGTTGTAGACCAAAATGAAGCGTAGCGAAGCCTCCCATCGAGAGCCCCACAATATGCGCACGATCAATTTTTAAATGATCCATCACGGTAATGATGTCGGCGACTGCGCGATTTTGTGAATAAGATGTGTGCTCGGGAGGGACTGTGGAGGGCGGATAGCCACGCGCATTAAATGTGATGACCTGGTGCTGGCGCGAGAAGTGCCGCACCTGAGGTTCCCAGCTATTCATCGTTGCGGCAAACTCATGAACAAAAACAATCGGCGTACCAGATCCAGTCATTTCATAGCAGAGTTCAACACCATCGTCGGTCGTTGTAAAAGGCATGTTATTTCCTGAAAAAATTTGCAAAGGCGGTTTGTGCTTCTTCAGACTTGAGGCGCAGGGTGAATAGACCCAGCTCATAATCAAAAGCTGCGTGGATTGCCGGACGCTGGCTGTGTTTCATCATGCGTTTGGATAACTGTAAGGCTTCTGGTGGGAGCGCCGCCATCTCACGGGCGACAGCTTGAGCCTGGGAGAGTGTCTGTCCTGGCGGTGTCGTGCCGGTCGCGAAACCTGATTCATGGGCTTCGAGACCGGTAAATGCACGCCCGCGCAGCAACCACTCCGAGGCGCGCCTGGGTCCTATGATCTGCGCCATGAGCATGCTTGATGCCCCTTCAGGGCACAGGCCCAACGGGACGAAAGGTATTCTGAAATTTGCATTGTCCGCAACATAGACAAAGTCACAGTGTTGCAACATGGTCACGCCAATTCCGATGGCGCTGCCTTCGACGGCCGCAATGATGGGTAAATCGCAGTCCACAAGCGCTCTGAGAAATTTAAGTCCAGCGCTGTCTCCCGGGTCCCTGGGAGTTTGAAAATCTTTCAGATCATTACCTGCGGTGAAATAGTTGTTTGCACCGGTTAGAACGATTGCTCTGATCTCTCTATCATCGGTTGCACTCGATACGTGGTTTGCGAGTGAAAGGTAGGTGGCGATATCCAGTGCGTTACGACGCTCGGGGCGATTGATGGTCAGCGTCAGTACGCCATTGCTTTTGTCTGTGAGTACCGTTTGATTCACAAGCCATTTCCTTGATGATTGTCATGTGCACATGATGGATTCAAAAGATATTACCTAACAAATGACTGGAATGAACACAAAAAATATCCAAAAAAAAGCTCACCCAAAAATGGTGAGCTTTCTTGTGTACTGCGTCAGCGGGTGTCGAGAGATCAGTCTCGGCTGCTGCCACCAAAAATGCCAAGGATCGCAAGCAAGTTTGAGAATACGTTGTAGACATCCAGGTAGATGGCCAGTGTGGCAACAACGTAGTTTGTCTCGCCACCGTTGACGACACGCTGCAGATCGATCAGCATGAAAGCCGAGAAAATCACGATCGCAACCACCGAGATGGTCAGCATCAGCGCTGGCAGTTTAAGGAAAATATTGGCCAGGCTGGCAACCAGCAAGATCACCACGCCGATAAACATGAACTTTGCCATGCCGGACAGATCGCGTTTGACTGTCGAGGCCAGTGTGGCCATTGTGCCAAAGACAATCGCGGTGCCACCAAAAGCGAACATGACCAGTTGCGTGCCGTTACTCATGCCAAGTACAAAGCCGAGCAAGCGCGAGAGCATTACGCCCATAAAGAACGTGAACAACAGCAAGAGACCCACGCCAAGTGAGCTGTCTTTATTTTTTTCGATCGCAAACATCAGGCCAAAGGCGCCGATCAAAAAGAAAATAGCCGTCATGCCTGGGCTGGTCGCCATCATTTGATTCAGACCGCTTGTCATGCCGACTGCTGCACCTAATACGGTCGGGATCAGGGAGATCGCCAACAGCCAGTAGGTATTGCGCAAGACTCGATTGCGCACGACCTCTTGGGCGGCGCCATAGGGGCTGCGGGTAAGGGTAGGGCGAACATCGTTCATGGAAAAGCTCCTGTCAGATAAATTTTGAACTCAGGGTTAAATCGTATATCCCTCAGTCTATGACCGAAAGCATACCTGACAGTTCCCTGAATGGCTAGATTCGGATCAAATAAATTGATAAATATGCTGGATTGAGTGTTTTAGCTCAGGCGGTGCGACCGTAAATCGTGTCCGGCAGCCTGATAAACGCGCCAGCGTGCGCGCGCGCCAGCTTTATCAGACTCATCGTCCGAGACGATTTCCAGTACCCGGGTGAGCTTGCCCACCCACGGAGGGCATTGTTCATCGAGGTTCATTAACCAGGACTCGGCAGGGGCCTCGGCGAGTACCTGCTCCAGATTGTCCGATGCCAGAATGATGGGTGTCTGCGCAGCCAGTGCATCGCCTGCCATGACATGCGGGACAAAAGCTGCCTCGTCAACTGCCCAAAGCTGCAAGTCAAATGCTTTTAGCCGGGTAATATCTGAGCAATACACCACCATTTTTTGGCCGGCAAGA
>CAINDJ010000286.1 GCA_903847325.1 uncultured beta proteobacterium
AAACGCGAAGTTAAAACTATTTTGAAAGGTCAGAACTCGCCTAACGGCATTGCTGTGATTGGTGATACCCTTTTTGTCGCCGAGCGTGACAAGATCACTCGTTACGACAACATCGAAGCGAATCTGGATAATCCAAAAGGTGAGCTCGTTGTTGACGGCCTGGACCCAACCAACGGCCCTGGTCACTTCTGGAAATTCCTTGCAGCGGGTCCTGATGGCAAACTGTATTTCAACATCGGCTCACCGCAAAATATCACCATGCCTGGCTATAACCAGGCAGCTATCATGCGCGTAGATCCTAAAACGAAACAGCTGGAGCGCGTGGCCACAGGTGTGCGCAACAGCGTTGGCATGGCATTTCACCCGACAACCAAAAAACTCTGGTTCACCGAGCATGCGCGCGACTGGATGGGCAACGATGGTCCAAACGACGAGCTCAACGTTCTGAATAAAGAAGGTCAGGACTTTGGCTTCCCGTTCTGCCACCAAGGCGACACGCCAGATCCTGAGTACGGCAAGTACAACACCTGCGCAATGAGCACACCGCCGGTACTGAAACTCGGCGCACACGTGGCACCTCTTGGCATTCGTTTTTATACCGGCAACATGTTCCCCGCCGAATATAAGAACAACATGTTCATGGCTCGCCACGGTTCCTGGAACCGTAGCACCAAGCAAGGCTATGACGTGATGCGCGTTGTATTGGATGCCAACGGCAAGGTAACGAAATATGAGCCATTCCTTTCAGGCTTCCTGCTCGATGACAAAGGTGATCCACCAATGTGGGGTCGCCCTGTCGATGTGCAAGTGATCGGAGACGGATCGCTGCTGGTTTCCGATGATTACAATGGTGTGATCTATCGCGTCAGCTACAAAAAATAATGACAATATTTAAATCAGTGCAATCAGTCGCAGTGGCGCATTTAGCCGCTGCGGCTTTTTTAATTTTTCCTGCGCTCGCACACGCTGGCGATATCGAAGCTGGACGCGCACGCGCCCAGACTTGTGTTGCGTGTCATGGCCCCGGTGGTAACTCGAAAGACCCGGCCGTCCCAACACTGGCTGCTCAACCAGAGCAAGCCCTTGCAACGATGCTTTATCAATTCAGGGAAGAAAACCGAAAAAATCCTCTGATGTCACCCATGGCCGGGAATCTGAGCAATACGGAAATGAACGACCTGGCTGCCTATTTCGAGTCCGAAAAACGCGCCCAACCGTTACATCAGACAAAACCAGCCAATCTTGAGCTGGGTCCGGTATTGGCGAAAAAATACAACTGCACGCAGTGTCACGGCCCTGAATTAAAAGGAATTCAGCACATCCCAAATATCAGGGGGCAGCAACACGATTACTTGCTTGCGCAGTTGCAAGCATTTAAAGCAATGAAACGCGCGGATATGGATGGCAATATGACCTCGGCCTCCACGGGGTTGAAGGACGAGGACATCATCGTGCTGGTTGATTACATTGCGGGGCTTGCGAATTAACGACGTCCGGCTCGGTTTTGAGGACCGCCGCGGTTAACTTCACCACCATCGACAGGACCACCTTCACGCGTCATTCCAGCACCAGGGGCACCCGCTCCAGCACCAGGCCTGACGCCCACTCCCCCTGCACCAGCACCTGGTGCTGCGCCAACGCCCGGTGCGCCTACTCCAGGTGCCCCGACACCCGGTGCAACACCGACACCCGGCGCACCAACTCCAGCGCCCGGCAACACGCCTACACCTGGAGCGCCACGGTCAACGGGACGCACTACACAACCGACTGGCAGACCAGGGCCTGTGCAATAAACGACTGCCGAGGAGCTTTGCGCATAGATGGCAAAACCCAAACACGCTAAGGCTTTCACTGAATTCTTGACGTATTTCATATCGCACCTCTATTAGAAAATAAC
>CAINDJ010000287.1 GCA_903847325.1 uncultured beta proteobacterium
GATCATTTCACGCAAAATTTTTCCCCGTATTCAATATTTGCGATCTAAAGCATCTTTATGCTGGAAGTGCGATTTGAGAGTAAATCCTTTTAATCAAATCGTCTTCAGCTTCTTGTGAGTAGGTTAACCCGTTGAATAAAGCGAGTTTTCTGTATTTTTCGCAATACTGCCTTGCTAGCTGGTTATAGTCAGCCGCGAGTCGTGAGCGGTCTGGGGTAAATGCGGCTAAAAGGTAGCCGACAATATCCCTGGATACCTCCATGAGACCTAGCTCCCCATCTTTCTCAACACTACGATGCAAATGTTCGTAATTTTCGGAAAGTTCGGTCTGGTAAACATCTAGTTTTTGGTGCGAGAGATAGACCGAGTTCAATAATGAGACGTCATAGGCCCAGTGATCCGCGAGTGCTAACTTCGGTAAAAGCTGGCTGCTTAATGCGACATCACCCGACAGGGGATAGCGAAATGCCAGTAACCATTGCAATAAATCATTGCCTGGATCTTGAGCGCTCATGGCATAAAGCAGGGGAAAAACCAGCAAACGTGTCAGGCGGCCGTCTAATTTATTATTCGAATAACGTACGTAATAGCCTTTATTAAAATGCCCGCCAAATACAGCGACCGGGTAAGCAAGCTTTAGTAAAAAATCAGCGTTGAATGATTGCAGATCAGCATCCAAAGTCACCACGACGGCGTTGTCGTGATGTTGCTGATAAACATAATTAAATCCAACCTTGAGCGCGCGTCCTTTTCCAGACTCACTTGCGCAGAGTACTGTTATTAAGTCGTGACGATATGCGCGTGCATCGAAGGGATTGTTCTTGTTTTTTTCAGTCTCCGCCTCTGGACCACTCAGAACGACAACGATTGAGTGGAGAAAGGAGATGGTCTGCAGTTGCTCAATGAGCTGATGAATAGTGCCCAATCGATAATGCCGCATGGAACAAGGCACTACAACGACGATTTTTTTGTCAGAGGCAAGCAGCTCCGTCTCCATCTGTGCGTTGATGCACAGGGATTGGAGCGTAGTGATTGATTTTGATTGAAAAAAGTCTGACATGTAAGAGTAAGGGTTTATTCGAGAGGTGATCCAGCCAAAGAGCTGTGATGTCTAGCCTGGTTTAACGCGAAAGACGTCTACGCCGACAGTTAAACAATCCGCATAGGCCTCTGGTTTGGATGTTACAACCCGAACAGCCTTCACCTTAGAGTGTGCAAGCAGGGTCTCAGCAATCTTGTCGCATAGAGTTTCTTGCAACTGTATATGACCTTTGTGCGCATGAGTATCAACGGTGTCACGCATAAACTGATAGTCGACAACCTCCTCCAACCGGTCTTCTTTTGGCGTGTTGATATCTAAAGGAATATAGAGGTCTATATTGAAAATAACGCGCTGTCTGGCTGTTTTTTCGTGCTCATAGACACCGATATACATACTGACCGCATAACCCTCCAAAAATAAACGTCTACAGTGCATTAAATTTGGCTGGGTAAGGTTCAATTGCATCGCGATTTGCCTCAAAAAATGAGATTTGGATTTTTTTCGGCAAGAGGCACAGTGACTTCAAGCCAATCATCCATTCACGAATCAGCTAATCCATTGTGTGCTTACTCACATAACAGTACTTGCAGAACATAACATACATGACAAGTTGCCAGTCATCTTACTGTGCAATCGCTCTGCCAATTACGAGGCGCTGTATATCACTCGCCCCTTCATAGATCTGGCAAACGCGAACATCGCGATAGATACGTTCGACAGGAAAGTCACTCACATATCCATAGCCACCATGAATCTGAATCGCATCCGTGCAAACTTTTTCGGCGACTTCGGAAGCAAACAATTTAGCCATCGATGCTTCAGTCAGACACGGCTTGCCAGCGTCCTTTAAAGCAGCGGCTCGCCAGACCATCAGTCTGGCCGCATCAAGCTGGGTTGCCATATCGGCTAGGCGGAAGTTAACCGCCTGATGTTCAATAATCGGCACGCCAAACGCGACACGATCTTTTGCATAGGCAACTGCCGCTTCTAGAGCGGCGCGCGCCATACCCACAGCCTGCGCGGCAATACCGATACGACCAGCCTCCAGATTAGACAAGGCAATCTTGTAGCCATCGCCTTCATTGCCCATCAGCGCGGATGCGGGAATACGACAGTTTTCGAGCAAAATTTGAGCGGTATCGGATGCCCGTTGCCCCATTTTTTCTTCAATGCGTGTCACGATGAAACCTGGCGTATGTGTCGGGACTAAAAAGCAAGAAATCCCCCTCTTGCCCGCAGTTTTGTCAGTGACTGCCAATACGATCGCCATATCCGCATTTTTTCCAGTCGTAATAAATTGCTTGACGCCATTTAAAACAAATTCATCCCCATCACGATCTGCACGTGTCGTCAGCGCAGAGGCGTCGGAACCCGTATGCGGTTCCGTCAAACAAAAACAGCCAAGCTTTTCTCCACGCGCCAGGGGGATCAACCACTCTTTTTTCTGTGCGTCGGAGCCGTATTTAAGTGTGATACCACATGGCAGTGAGTTTTGAACACTCACAATCGTTGAGGTAGCGCCATCGCCAGCGGCGATTTCTTCGAGCGTCAAAACCAGCGACATGTAATCCATGCCAGCACCGCCCCACTCATCAGGAACAACCATCCCCATTGCGCCAAGCTCGCCCAACTCTTTGAGTGCCTGTGCAGGAAACGAATGGGTTTTATCCCACTCCGCTGCAAATGGCGCCAGGCGCTCTTTCGAAAATGCGCGCATCGAATCGCGAATCATTTCCTGCTCTGTAGTAAGTATCATGGGATAACCTCTTTGGATTAATACATTTCAACAGCTAGGGCTGTGGCTTCGCCACCACCAATACAAAGAGACGCCACACCGCGTTTTAAGCCGTATTTTCTCAAAGCCCCTAATAAAGTCACCACGATGCGGGCGCCAGAGGCACCGATAGGATGACCGAGCGCGCAAGCACCACCGTGTATATTGACTTTATCAGCAGGCAAATTCAAATCATGCATGGCTGCCATGGCAACCACGGCAAATGCTTCATTAATTTCGTAAAGATCAACCTGCTCAGCGGTCCAGCCTGCTTTTGCCAGCAATTTTCGAATTGCGCCAACAGGGGCACTCGGAAACAAGGCTGGAATATGAGCATGGTTGGCATGCGCCACGATACGGGCCAATGGCTGTAAGCCAAGCTTATGGGCTTGCGATTCTTTCATCAGCACCAACGCTGCTGCACCGTCCGAAATCGAAGAAGAGTTTGCTGCAGTCACAGAACCGTCTTTTTTGAAGGCAGGTTTTAATTCAGGGATCTTAGCAATGTTGACGGCAAAAGGCCCCTCGTCTTTGGCGATCTGAACATCGCCCTTTCTGCCCGAGACGGTTACAGGTGCGACTTCCCAGTCAAAGCTTCCATTATTGCTGGCTTCTTGTGCACGCTGAGTCGAACGAATCGCATAATCATCCTGCGCTTGGCGGCTAAAGCGATAGCTGCCGGCACAATCTTCTGCGAAAGTGCCCATTAAACGACCGCGACTTTCTTTTGAATATGCGTCTTCAAGACCATCCATGAACATATGGTCAATCAGCTGCCCATGCCCCAAACGATAGCCTCCCCGGCCTTTAGGTAACAAATACGGCGCATTGGTCATGGACTCCATGCCGCCAGCAATAGTTGCCGAGTAAGAATTGGCGACCAGTCCATCGTGACCGAGCATGATGGCTTTCATCCCAGAGCCGCACACTTTACTAATGGTCGTGCAACCGGCAGATAAGGGTAAATCGGCTAATAAGGCAGCCTGACGCGTTGGCGCCTGACCCTGCCCCGCGGGTAGGACACACCCCATCAACACCTCTTGAATCACGCTTGCGTCCAGGCCGGCTCTTAGCATCGCAGCCCGAATCGCGACGCCTCCCAGGCTTGGCGCGCTCAGACTGGAGAATCCTCCCTGAAAACTTCCCATGGGCGTTCTTGCTGCCGAAACAATGACGCCTTTGGAGAACTTATTTCCATTCATATAATCCGTTAACTCTGTCAAATCTTTTTCACTTGTTATGTCTGCCTGATACGCAGTAAGTCCCCGCTTA
>CAINDJ010000288.1 GCA_903847325.1 uncultured beta proteobacterium
GTTTGGCTTGTCCTACCAGAATGACGCGTTCCATGAGGCGGCAGGTAAAGTCGCTGCCGACCGTGGTTTTAAGAAAATGGTCATCATCGCCCCGGATTACCCCGCGGGTAAAGACGCCCTCACTGGCTTTAAACGTGGCTACAAAGCAGACGTGAATCAAGAGGTCTTCACCAAACTTGGCCAAATTGATTACGCAGCCGAGCTCGCACAGCTGCGCGAAGCCAAGCCCGACGCGGTTTATATCTTTTTGCCAGGCGGGATGGGGATTAACTTCATCAAGCAGTTCGTCTCAGCAGGCCTGAATCAAAACATCAAACTCGTGGGACCTGGTTTCTCTGCAGACGAAGACGTGATCCAGGCGGTAGGCGAGCCGATGATTGGTATGTTTAATACCGCACAGTGGGCTTTTGATCTGGATAATGCGCAGAACAAAAAATTCGTCGAATCTTTCCGCAAGGAATACAACAACCGTAATCCGTCTGTGTACGCTGCACAAGCTTACGACGTGATCATGGCGATCGATGCGGCGGCGAAAGCCACTGGAGGCAAAGTCACTGACCGCGCGGCTGTGCTTGCAGCGCTTAAGAAAGCGGATTTTGCATCAGTGCGCGGCGAATTCAAATATGGTGCGAATAACTTTCCGATCCAGGCTTACTACGCCCGTGTAGTTGAAAAAGGCGCAGATGGTCGTATCACTAACAAACTGGTTGGCAAAGTATTCGATGCCTATCAGGATGTCTATGTCGGTGAGTGCAAAAAGTAAATTGCAATGAGTAGCACGCTGATCGCCGAGCAGCTCTTAAACGGGCTGCAGTTCGGTTTAATGCTCTTTTTGATCGCGGCAGGTTTGACGCTGGTGTTCGGCATTCTGGATATCCTGAATGTCGCCCATGGCTCGCTCTACATGGCGGGCGCTTATGTCGCCGCGCAGACCATGCAAATGACCGGATCTCTGCTGGCTTCGGTCGTGGTGGCTGCGGTAGTGACGGGGGCCGTCGGACTGGTGATCGAGCTTGTCCTGATTCGTAAACTTGTAGTGCGTGACCATCTCGCACAGGTGCTTGGTACCTTTGCGGTCATTCTCATCGCCAATGATCTGGTCAAAATGATCTGGGGCCCAGCACCGATGATGATGAATATGCCGGCAAGCTTGTCTGGCCCGGTTCGCCTGCTGCCCGATCTGCTCTATCCCGCCTATCGCTTGCTGATCATTGCCGTGGGCCTGGCGGTAGCGTTGAGCCTTTATCTGTTTGTGACGCGTACGCGTGCTGGTGTGCTGGTGCGTGCAGGTGCGTCGAATCGCCAGATGGCAACGCTGATGGGCGTACGCGTACCGTTGCTGTTTCTCGGTGTGTTTGTGCTGGGTGCAATACTGGCGGCAATTGCCGGCGCATTGCTCGGCCCTGTGACGGCTGTTCAGGCAGGCATGGGTGAGCAAATTCTCATCCTGGTGCTGGTGTGCATTGTGATCGGCGGTATTGGCTCGATGCGCGGTGCTTTTGTCGGTGCCTTGCTTGTTGGCTTTGTCGATACGGCGGGCCGCGCTTTTTTACCAACCTTGCTTAAAACCTTTTTGTCTCCTGCCGTCGCTTCAAGTGTCGGGCCGACGCTTGCCGCAATCTCGATCTACATCCTGATGGCCTTGGTGTTGGTGTTCAGGCCTGCGGGTCTCTTTCCGGCACGCGGTTGATGATGAAAAAGTCTTCGCTCCTGAGTGTTGTGTGCGTACTATTGTTGATCGCCTTTCCTTTAGTCGCGCCTGTGCTGGACCTGACGTTTTATGTTTCTTTTGTCCGGCGTGTGCTGATTTTTGCGCTAGCGGCGAGTAGTTTGAATTTGATACTTGGCTATGGCGGGATGGTGGCTCTGGGACACGCCGCATTTTTTGGTGCGGGAGCTTATGTCGTGGCGATGTTGTCGGTAGAAGGCGTTTCAAATGCACTGATCGCCTGGCCTGTGGCTATTCTGGTGACAGCATTGCTGGCGCTCTTCGTGGGGATCGTATCGTTGCGCACGCGTGGCGTGTATTTCATCATGATCACGCTGGCGTTTGCGCAGATGGTTTACTACATCTTTATTTCCCTGCGTAAATATGGCGGCGAGGATGGTGTGAATCTTTCCTCGCATTCAAAATTACCCTGGATTGATTTGGCGGACGATAATTCTTTTTATTATTTTGTTCTGGTTGTGGTGTTGGCGAGTCTCTGGTTGATGAATCGATTCGTACAGGCACGCTTTGGTCAGGCATTGCAAGGCATTCGTGAAAACGAATCTCGCATGGAGGCCATGGGCTATCCCGTGTTTCGCATTAAATTATTGGCCTTTGTGCTGGCTGCAGCGTTTGCTGCGCTGGCGGGAATATTGCTCGCCAATCACAACCTGTTTGTCTCGCCGAGTCTGATGCATTGGACCGAGTCGGCCAATCTCATCATAATGGTGATCGTAGGTGGTATGGGGCTCAGATATGGTGGCCTGGTGGGTGCTGCTGTCATGCTGACACTCGAAGAATTTTTACGTCTCTATACCGATTATTGGCACATGCCGCTGGGCGTGCTGTTGCTGGCGATTGTGTTGATCGCCCCGCATGGCTTAGCAGGAATGTGGAATTCGGCTTCAGCAAAGGCGGTTAAATGAAACCAGTCCTTGTGGTCGATCAACTGGTTAAACGATTTGGGGCACTGGTTGCCACAGATCATGTCAGCCTGGAAATCCAGCCAGGCGAGATACACGCGCTGATCGGGCCGAATGGCGCGGGTAAATCAACGTTGATCCACTTGCTGTCGGGCACGATGCAAAATGATGGCGGATCTATTCATTTGAATGGTCACGATGTGACACACGCCTCGGCGCATCAGCGTGTTGAGGCCGGCTTGTCGCGGTCTTACCAGATCACTAATATTTTTAAAAACATGAGCGTGCTGGAAAATCTGCTGCTTGCTGTCCAGGCACACGCAGGCAGCAGCTTTCGTTTTTGGGCACCCCGCCAACATGACGTGTCACTATTGCATGCGGCGCAGGCACTTGCAGAGCAGTGTTCAGTAGATGAAAGTTTGTGGGGGCAATCCGCAGGTACCTTGCCGCACGGTGAGCAGCGCAAAATTGAATTCGCGCTTGCACTCGCTGCCAACCCTTCTGTGCTGTTGCTCGATGAGCCGATGGCTGGCATGGGTCCTGATGAAACACTGCGTCTGACTGAAATGATTGAATCGATGCGTGGTCGCATGACTATGGTGTTGGTCGAGCACGATATGGAGGCCGTATTTCGCCTGGCGGATCGTATTTCCGTGCTCGTTTATGGCCGCATGATTGCAACCGGAACGCCCGAGCAAATCCGTGCAAATCCCGACGTCCGGCAAGCTTATCTTGGAGAAGCGACATGATGCTAAGCGCGCAACATCTCTCAAGCGGGTATGGCCTGAGTCAGGTGCTGTTCGATGTGTCGCTTGAGATCTCAGCAGGTGAGGTCGTTACCTTGCTTGGTCGCAACGGTATGGGCAAGACCACGCTGGTGCGTACGTTGTTTGGCGAGCTGTCATTAAAGCAGCCGCAAGCCGATTCGCCTGCCGTTGCGCTCGATTTCATGGGGCAAAACGTGGCAGGCTGGTCACCTGATCGGATTGCCCGACTAGGTATGGCGATCGTGCCCGAGGGGCGCCAGTGTTTTCCAAATCTTTCCGTACGCGAGCACCTCACTGCGTTTGCAGATCGGCGCAACCCTGATGCCACAGAGCACTGGGATGCAGATAAAGTCTTTGCCTTGTTCCCGCGGTTGCGAGAGCGTGCGCATCACATGGGTAATCAGCTCTCGGGTGGCGAGCAGCAGATGCTGGCGATTGGTCGTGCTCTCGTGACCAATCCTCGTTTGCTGATACTGGATGAGGCGACTGAGGGTCTGGCGCCACTGATACGGGAAGAAATCTGGCAATGTCTGGCCAGATTACGCAATAGCGGTCAGACGATTCTGGTGATTGATAAGTATGTTGATCGGCTGATCAAACTTGCTGACCGGCACATTATTCTCGAACGTGGTCGAGTGGTCTGGGAGGGTAATTCCAGAGCACTCGATGAGGATCGCGCACTCTGGACGCGTTATTTGGGAGTGTGAGCGAATAAACCGCGGTTTACCCGAGGTTTATCTGTGGTTTATCCCGGGGTTTATCCCGCGGTTTAAACTTTCGCCAGTTTTGCAAACACTCGGTCCGCAGCCTCGATGGTTGCGGCGATCACGCTGTCATCGTGGGTTGCCGAAACAAAGCCAGCCTCGTATGCCGAGGGTGCAAAATACACGCCCTCATCGAGCATGGCATGGAAAAATACTTTGAACATCTCGATGTTGCTGGCTGAGACCTCGGCCAGCGTGGTGGGGACAGTATTTGAAAAATACAGTCCAAACATCCCGCCAATACAGTCGCCGCTAAAAGCAATGCCGTGTTTCTTGGCGGCCGCGACCAATCCATCTACCAGCTTGCGCGTGCGTGCAGCCAGGTCCTCGTAAAATCCAGGTGCGGAGAGGAGTTTGAGCGTAGTGATCCCCGCGGCCACCGCGACTGGATTGCCTGACAAAGTACCGGCCTGATACACACCACCAAGCGGGGCGATATTGGCCATGATTTCTTTGCTGGCACCAAAGGCGCCGATTGGCATGCCGCCGCCAATCACTTTGGCCAGTGTCGTGATGTCAGGTTTGATCCCTGTCAGACCCTGCACGCCTTGAGGACCGACGCGGAATCCTGTCATGACTTCGTCAAAAATCAGCAGTGCGCCATGGGCCGTACATTCACTGCGCAACACCTCAAGGAAACCAGGGATTGGTTTGATCAGGTTCATGTTGCCTGCGACAGGCTCAACGATAATGCAGGCGATTTCTTTGCCGTGTTCGGCAAACGCGGCGCGCACGCCCTCGATGTCGTTGTAATCAAGCACGATGGTGTGGGCAACGAACTCGGGCGGCACACCTACGGAAGTCGGATTGCCGAAAGTCAGCAGGCCTGAGCCAGCTTTGACCAGCAGACTATCCGCATGGCCGTGATAACAGCCTTCGAATTTGATGATCTTGTTGCGACCCGTCGCGCCGCGCGCCAGGCGAATGGCAGTCATGGTGGCTTCGGTGCCGGAGCTCACCAGACGGACCTGCTCGATCGAGGGCATGCGTTCGATCAGCATTTCAGCGATCACGATTTCAGCCTCGGTAGGCGCGCCATATGACAGACCGTGCACAGCGGCCTCCTGAACTGCACGCACGACCTCAGGATGTGCATGGCCCAGAATGGCGGGACCCCAGGAGCCGATGTAGTCGATGTAGCGTTTGTCGTCGGCATCCCAGAAATAGGGGCCTTGCGCGCGCGCGACGAAACGCGGCGTGCCGCCTACCGATCGGAAGGCACGTACAGGTGAATTAACGCCGCCTGGGATGCTGCGGCTGGCACGGGCAAAAAGTTCAACGTTACGGGACATTCAAAAGCTCCGTTTAGACGAGAGAAAAATCAGTGAATAGAAAAAGAATTGGATAGTATGCGTGCGGTCTGTTCGATATTTTCAGCGAGAAACAGGCCTGCGACGACCGCAATGGAGTCCGCGCCAGCTGTAAAGATTTGCTGCGCATTGCTGGTGTCGATCCCGCCTATCGCCACGACGGCTGGCCGGGGAGCAGACTGGGCCAGGCAGATTTCTCGACCCGCCTGTAAAACCGAAAGCGGGGCCACAGGAGCTTGCTGCTTTGTTTTAGATGCAAACATCGCGCCAAAAGCGATATACGAGACATCGCACGCAATGAAGCTTTGCGCACGCACAGGGTCGGCATAGCAAGACACCCCAATCAGCATATCGGGTCCAATCGCGTTCCGCACAAGCTCGGGGGCGTCATCGTCTCGCCCAAGATGAACGCCATCGGCACCGATTTCTTTTGCCAGGCGCCAGTCATCGTTGATTAAAAAAACGATGTTTAACTCTTTGCATACTTCGCTTATACGGCTGGCGAGCTTTAAGCGCAGCGCAGCGTCCGCGGTCTTGTGGCGCAACTGTAAGGCGCGCATGCCACCTCGTGCTGCGGCGCGCACGGCATCCTCGAGGCGCGATACGTCATCCCACTCGGGCGTGACGCCGTACAGGCCGGCAGGAAACTTGAGTTGTGCTGTCATTTAGTTTTCGGTGACAAGTGGCATGTGCGGCATTCGACGGGCAATGCGCTGACCCATGCCGGGTTGAAAGGCTTGTGACAGGGCCTGCTCTGCATGTGAGCAGGCAAGTTTTGCCGCCTCAGGTACGCTCAGACCCCGCGCAAGCAGCGTGGCCAGGGCTGCGGCAATCAGGCCGCCTGAGTCGCGCACTCGCTCGGCCGGTGCCTGCCAGGGCCAGGAGGCGGTTTCGTTTTCGGGGCCCACCAGAATATTGACCAGATGCCCCGGACGTTGCGGGCTGCCAGTGATCAGCACCCAGTTGGCACCGATCGCTTGTAATGCCTGAGGCCCGGCAGTCTGCCCTGCGGCTTCCAGTACGTCTTCTGTAATCCACTGTGTGAGACGTTTTGCCTCGACCACCACGACGTGTGCTTGCGGCACAAGTAACTCTAGCGTCGCACCGACCAGGTCTTCGACCTCGTCATCCTCGGGATCTTGTTCGGAATTCAGCTCTTGCAGACCTAAATGCAGGACAAGGGGGACCTCGCTGTAGTCAGCTGCGATCTGGGCAACCGCGCTCACGGCCTCGGTCGAGGAGAGCGAGCCGACCTTGATGGATTGCACAGGCATGTCTTCGAGCACACAGCGCGCCTGATCATCGATTTGTTCGCCAGAACAGGGTTGTACGGTCTCTGTTTTTGCACTGTCCTGCACGGTCACTGCCGTGAGCGTTGAGAGGGCATGCCCCCCCAAGGCGGCACAGGTAATTGCATCCGCAGGCAGACCGTCGGACCCGGTTGGATCAAACGGGCCAAAAATCAGGGTAATAGGTAAAGAATAATTTGGCACTGAAAGGGGTTCCGCAAGCTGTGAACTGTTGTCTGAGGAGTGATCTATGTCAAAAAAACACCGATCTTTCGGCAGGCACCTGTTGGTTTGGTTAACATTGACCCCATTGTAAGAGATGACCTGAGTTTATCCGTCTATTGCGGCGATAAAAGGTTTTAACCAAGAGAGAGCTATGCGTACCTGGATGTGTTTGATTTGCGGTTGGATTTACGAAGAAGAACTCGGCTTGCCCGAAGAAGGCATTGCGCCCGGCACAAAATGGGAAGACGTCCCACCTAACTGGGTCTGCCCGGAGTGTGGCGCGCGTAAAGAAGACTTCGAAATGATGGAAATTTAATTGCCAGGCTTGTTAAGGACTGCGCATGACTGCTGAGACGAAAGACTCTGATGCCGGGATTGACCTGTCCAATCAGTTTTTGATGGCAATGCCCGGCATGGTCGGGGGAAACCTGGCCGGCACAGTGATTTACGTCTGCGAACACAGCCCGAAAGGCGCGCTCGGTCTCGTAATCAACCGACCAACCGATCTGACGGTCGAAAGTCTGCTCGAAAAAATCGATCTCAAGTTGGAAATTCCTGCAGACAAGGATTCCTTGGTTTTCTTTGGCGGGCCGGTTCAGACTGATCGGGGCTTCGTGCTGCATGCGCCTGCTCGGGAATACAGCTCAAGCATCAAATTTGAAGGCATGGCGTTGACGACCTCCCGGGATGTGCTTGAAGATGTCGCCGGAGGCACTGGTCCAGACAGAATTCTCGTTACCCTGGGCTATGCCGGCTGGGGGGCAGGACAACTCGAAAATGAACTCGCTCAGAATGCCTGGCTCAGTGTGGCCTCGGATCCTGATATTATTTTCGGTGTTCCTCCTGAGGAGCGTTACGACGCTGCACTCAAGCTGCTGGGGATTGATCCTGTCATGCTGACGGGTGATGCCGGGCATGCATGAAGAAACCTTGCTCGCTTTTGATTATGGTGAAAAAAAGCTTGGCGTAGCGATCGGTAATTCACTACTCAGGCAGTCCAGGCCTCTGGACATCATTCTTGACCTCACCCGTGTTGCACGGTTTGCCCGAATTGCCGCGCTGCTTGAGACCTGGAAACCCGAACGCATTGTCGTGGGGCTCGCTTTGGAGTCCGATGGCTCAGAGCATTACCCTGCAGGGCATTGCCGTCGTTTCGCACGTCAACTTGAAGGACGATTCGGAATTCCTGTTGTTCTGGTCGATGAGCGGGGGTCGAGCGTACAGGCCCAGAAATTCACCGGAAATAACCCCGATGATGCGCACGCAGCGGCTATTATTCTGCAACGATACTTTGATGCCTTACCCTGAAGAGCGCTATGTTCCAATCAACCACTACTTACACACCTGATCAGCTGCCAGACGCCGAAACACTGTATGCGAATTTGCTTGTGGCTGTGCGCCAGGAAATACAGGCCTTACCCATTCAGCAAGTCCATCTGGTCGGTATCCACTCTGGTGGTGCCTGGCTGGCACAGAGATTGCATAAAGACTTAAAGTTAGTGCAGCCTTACGGAACGCTGGATATCAGTTTTTATCGCGATGACTTTGACAAGATCGGATTGCATGCGCAAGTCATGCCCTCGGAGATTAATTTCCCCGTCGCCGGCAAGCATCTGATTCTTGTCGACGATGTGCTTTATACCGGACGTACTATACGGGCCGCCATGAATGAGCTGTTCGACTATGGTCGCCCAGCCTCGATTCGTCTGGCTGTGCTGGTCGATCGCGGTGGACGGGAGCTGCCGATCAGCGCCGTTGCAGTGGGCGGGCGCGTAGAACCTGCGCCAAATGTAAGTCTTGTGTTGTCCCAGACCGAAGACGGGGGACTGATTCTCACCAAAGAATCCGAGGAAAATTAATGCGCAATCCACAACTGAATCGGCATGGTGAGTTAACTCACCTCATCACGACCGAGGGGCTGTCACGCAATATCCTGACGCATATTCTGGATACGGCAGAAACCTTCGTCCCTCTGGCGGACCGGGATGTTAAAAAGGTACCGCTTCTTCGCGGAAAAAGCGTTTTCAATTTATTTTTTGAAAATTCGACCCGTACACGCACAACGTTTGAAATCGCGGCTAAACGTCTCTCGGCCGATGTGTTCAACCTTAATATCAACGTATCCTCTGCAGCGAAGGGCGAAAGCCTACTTGATACCATCGCCAACTTGTCTGCGATGCAGGCTGACCTGTTTGTGGTGCGCCACGAAGCCAGTGGCGCTCCCTACCTGATTGCGCAGCATGTCGCACCGCACGTGCATGTGGTCAACGCGGGTGATGGTCGCCACGCGCATCCAACGCAGGCGTTGCTGGATATGTACACGATCCGGCATTTCAAAAAAGATTTTTCGAATCTCACCGTTGCTGTCGTCGGCGATATCCTGCACTCGCGGGTCGCGCGCTCAAATATCCATGCACTCACTACGCTCGGCGTGGCCGAGGTGCGTGCGATTGGCCCGCTGACCTTGCTGCCCAGTGGACTTGAGCAGATGGGTGTGCGTGTTTTTACGGATATGAACGAAGGCCTGAAGGACGTGGATGTCATTATCATGCTGCGCTTGCAAAACGAACGCATGCGCGGTGCGTTGCTGCCTTCTTCGCACGAGTATTTCAAACATTATGGTCTGACCGAGGAAAAGCTCGCGCTCGCCAAATCAGACTGTATCGTGATGCACCCTGGGCCGATGAATCGGGGCGTCGAGATCGCCTCTTCGGTGGCCGATGGAAAGCAATCGGTGATCCTCAATCAGGTCACGTTTGGTATCGCAGTCAGAATGGCGGTGATGAGCATTGTTGCAGGGGCCTCAGCATGAATCTGGAAATTAGAAACGGCCGTTTAATTGATCCCGCCAATGGTGTGGATCGGATTGCGACAGTCTTTATCGTCGATGGAAAAGTCGCTGCACTGGATGCGCCACCGGCCGCTTTTAAAGCGCAGCGCACAATCGATGCCACCGGCAAATTGGTCATTCCTGGTCTGGTTGACCTGGCGGCCCGATTGCGTGAACCGGGTTTCGAACATCGCGGCACACTGGAGTCTGAGTTGCGCGCTGCGCTCGCAGGCGGCATTACCAGCCTTGTGCTGCCACCCGATACAGATCCTACACTCGATGAGCCCGGTCTGGTAGAGATGCTTAAACATCGCGCGCGTCAGATCGATCAGGTCAATCTTTATCCTCTGGGCGCGATGACCGTCGGACTTAAAGGCGAAGTCATCACCGAGATGGCTGAATTGACCGAGGCAGGTTGCATTGCATTCTCACAGGCGGATACGCCAGTACTTGATACCAATGTCGTGCTGCGTGCCATGCAATACGCGCGTACGTTTAATTATGCTTTGTGGCTGCGTGCTCAGGATCCATGGATGTCGCGTGGCGGCGTCGCAGCCAGTGGCGCGTATGCGTCACGCTTAGGCCTGTCTGGTGTGCCGGTACAGGCTGAGACGATTGCTATCCATACCTTGCTTGAGCTGCAGCGTGCTTCAGGTGCACGCTTGCACTTGTGCCGCTTGTCCTCAGCGGCAGGTATTGAGCTGGTTCGCGCGGCTAAGCGCGAAGGCTTGCCCGTGACGTGCGATGTATCAGCCAACCACGTTCACCTGACCGATGTGGACATTGGTTATTACGATAGTAATTTCCGTCTCGATCCACCATTACGCGGACAGCGCGACCGCGATGCCATACGGGCTGGCTTGGCTGATGGCACGATTGATGCTTTGTGTTCGGACCACACGCCCGTCGATGACGATGACAAGATGATGCCGTTTGCAGAAGCGCAACCGGGTGCGACAGGACTGGAGTTGCTGCTGTCCCTGATGCTCAAATGGGCGCAGGATACGGGCGTCCCGATGCTCGATGCCGTAGCGCGCGTGACGCGTGATCCCGCACGCATAGTCTGCGCCTCCTCACGCGCCGTGCAGCCCTGTGGACAACTAGGCGTGGGTGTTGCAGCCGATATCTGCATCGTTGATCCGGATGCCTGCTGGCAAGTCACCCGTGATTCGCTACTCAGCCAGAGTCAGCACACCCCTTTCCTGAATATGGAGTTGCCTGGTCGTGTGATGGCGACGATCGTACGCGGTCATGTGGCTTGGGAAGCCTCTGCCTGATGCATGCCCTGCGTTTTCTGATTCGGGCGTGCCTGGCGCTCGTCTGGGTCATCGCGGGGCTCATTCACGTCGTCCTGGTTTTCCCATTGCTCGGCTTGCCGGCAAAGTGCTGTTCCAAAAAATGCTGGAGCCATATTCTGCTCAGAATATGTGGAGTGCGCGTGACGATGTCTGGTGCGCCGATTGTGGATGGCCCCGTATTATTCGTCGTCAATCACGTTTCGTGGCTCGATATTTTTATTCTTAATTGCACCCGTGCCACAGCCTTTGTCGCTAAAAGCGAGATTCGCACATGGCCGCTGATTGGCTGGTTGGCTAACGGTGCAGATACTATTTTTATCGAACGCGCTTCCCGGCATGCTGTCCACAAAGTCGGTGAATCCATGCGTCAGCATTTCGCGCAATCCCAGGCGGTCGGCTTGTTCCCCGAAGGCACAACCTCTAGTGGTTACGCGCTGCTGCCTTTCTATGCGAATTTATTTGAACCTGCCCGCAAGTCACGCGCAAGCATCCAGCCCGTTGTGCTCAAGTATTACCATTTTGGCCGACGCAGTGATTTTGCAGCCTTTGTAGGCGAGCAGACTTTGTTGCAAAACATGTGGTGCGTGCTGGGCGGTACGGGCACCGCAATCGAAATGATCTTTTTGCCCGTGATCTGGGATGGAGAGGGCGAGCCCCCTGTCCGTGCCGAACTCAGTCGTGCGGCGCATCAGATGATGACGCAAACGCTCATATCCTGAACGTTTGCTTCCTCAGTGTTTAAGCAATGGCTCGCGCGATTAGCATCCCTGGCATTTTGGATGGGCACGCAAGCGTGGATAAACTCCTAGCGCATTGCCTGAATAAATTTGTTTCTTTTGCGCCGCATCGGCCGAAGTCGATGCATCGATATAGCGCTTGGTGTCATCAAAATAAAAATTTGTCAGTGGGTCGATGCCTTGCACTGCGCCGACTGTTTCCGAAGCGAACAATACATTTTTTGTCGGTACGACTTTCAGCAGTAAATCAATGCCTGGCTGGTGATAGACGCAGGTGTCAAAGAAAACGTTACTGAGAATTTTTTCTTCGAGCTGTAAACCCATGTCCAGCGCAATCCCGCGATAACGGCCCCAGTGATAGGGCGCCGCGCCACCGCCATGGGGGATGATGAATTTGAGGGACGGGAAATCTTTAAAAATATCTGACGTCAGGAATTGCACAAACGCTGTGGTGTCGCCATTAATGTAGTGCGTCGCGACCGCAGGATTGAAATGTGGATTGCATGAGCCGCTGACATGGATCATCGCGGGGATGTCGAGCGCAACCATTTTTTCATACAGCGGGTACCACCATTTTTTGTCCCAAAGTGGTGGGTCCGACCAGCGCCCGCCTGAAGGGTCGGGATTCAAATTCGCACCAATAAATCCAAATTCATTGATGCAGCGATCGAGCTCGTCGAAGACGCGCGCACCCGGCGCGACACCCGGTGCCTGTGGTAACTGGCATACCCCGACAAAGGCATCTGGAAACATGTTGACCGCACGGTGAATCAGTTCATTGCAATAGCGCGCCCAGACCACATTGGTTTCTTCGTTGCCGTTGTGATGATCCATGCCGACTGCGCGGGGAGAAAATATCGTTAAATCAATCCCACGCTCCTGCATGATGCGCAACTGATTTTCACTGATGCCTTGGCGGATTTCTTCATCGCTGACAGGCGGTGGGGCGAGTGTCGGCGTGTTGCCCGTGCGATTGAATTCCGCAATCTGATCGGCGCGGAATTTAGCGACCTGCGGTGGGGTGGTAGTGAAATGGCCGTGGCAGTCAATGATCATGATGAGTAGAAGATAAAGGTGATTGATCGAGGTTCAATTCAAATGAAGCAATGGGCTATGCGGAAAAGTCGAGCTTGAATTCAGAAAGAAATTTCTTCATGAATATGGCTTCGTCGCTGATGAATTTATTTGTATCAGGAATCGTCCAGTTCAGAGGTTCCAGGCCATTTTTCCGCAACTTTTCCGATATGGCAGGACTGGCGACAACCTTGTTAATGGCGTCATGCAGGTTTGTGATCATTTCATCCGATGTACTGGACTGCGCAACTACTCCGATCCAGGAGGGGACCGAAGAGCCTTTGAAAACATTTACCAGCGAGGGCACGCCGGGCAGGCTGGGTACGGTTTTTGGTTGAGAAATGGCGATCCAGCGAAGCTTGCCCGCAGCGACCATGGCGCCACCCACCGGGATCGTGGTGAATACCGCATCCAGGTGTCCGCCTGCCGCATCCGCGATCATTGGCGCGCCGCCTTTGTAAGGCACCATATTCAGATTTAACTGTGCAGAGCGCTCGAGTAACAAGGCAGCCAAGTGATGCGGGCTCCCAATGCCCGCAAGACCGACCCGCAATGGCGTGGGAGATGATTTGGCTTTTGCCAGAAACTCGTCCAGCGTTTTAACGCCTAATTGCTCCGTGACGGCTAACACCAGAATCATGTCGGCAAACGCTGCGACAGGCTTGAGATCTTTAAGCGGATCGACAGACTTGGAAGATAGCTGAGGAACAAAAGGATTGGTTGTGAGCGTTGAATTGGCAAAGACGCCAAACACGCCCGAATCGCCAGGTTGTCGCGCGACAAATTCGCAGGCGATGTTGCTCGCTGCGCCGGCCTTGTTTTCAACAATAAAGGTGGCACCGGTTTCCTGATTAAGTCCTTCGGCAATCGTGCGCGCGGCGAAATCAACCACGCCACCCGCCGGGTATCCTACAACGAACCGGTATTGCTTACCCGCCCATTTTTGAGCGAAGCCCGAAGGCGACATCGCGGCTGTCAGGGCTGCCACCAGTGAGGTTAAAACTTGTCTGCGATCCATTGTGTCTCCATGGAGTAAAGTGATTATTTGTTGTTTGGATGATTGTGCCACGGTCTGCTACGCGTTTGATACATATTCGTTTCATCAGGTTTCATTTCATACCTGTACTTTTCACTACAGATTTGTTCAATGGAGATTTGTTGCCTAAACTCCTGACCTATTGCAAGTCACCATATATTTGACTGGATACGACAAGATGAATCCAATAATTAATTCGCAGACACTTGCCTGGATTGCTGAGTACGAAGAGCGTGCAGAGCGCCACGTGGTGCGGGTGGGTGACTACGAAGTCGTCTGGAGACGGTTTGGGCAGGGCGAGCCTCTGGCGCTCTTTCATGGTGGTCATGGGAGCTGGATGCACTGGGCGCGCAACATCGATGCCTTATCCCGTCATTTCTCGGTCTGGATTCCTAATTTACCGGGCTACGGCGATTCAAGTACGCCTCTGTTTGATGACTTTCAGAGTCTGGTTGATGTCACCCTCGCGAGTATGGATGCGTTGTTTGGTCCCGATGTTGCGATCAATCTGTGTGGTTTTTCATTTGGTGGGCTGGTCGCAGCCAATATCGCGGCCAGGCGACCTGCTGTTAAAAAGCTCGCTCTGCTGGGACCTGCCGGGCATGGTGGTCCGCGTCGACCGCGCGGCAAGTTGCAGAACTGGAAAATCGCCGAATCTGAGTCTGAAGTGATTGAGGCGATGCGTCATAATCTTTGGGTTCATATGTTGTATGCCAATGAACAGATTGACCCATTGGCGGTTGGCGTCCATACCGACTCTTGCGTCAAGACCCGCTACCGTAGTCGTGGTCATTCCTTTAAAGGCGACTTGAGCGAAGCGTTAAATCAATATGCGGGCGAGATGATGTTTGCCTGGGGCGAGTATGACGTGACCGCTACACCGGAAGTACTTTTGGGAACATTAGTCCGGACACATCCCGAAAGAACGCATCTCATCATTCCGGGGGTTGGGCACTGGGTGCAATACGAAGCCGCTACCATCATTAACCAAGCACTGATCGAATGGTTTAGTCCTGAGCAAGCGGGTTAAGACTTTGTTTGCAGGCAATTTGCACGACATGACGGTCTTGCAATCTGACGGCGGTGAGATGGCCGCCCCAGACGCAGCCGGTATCCAGGCAGATCACATCCGAACGCATCAGTAGCCCGAGTGTTGACCAATGACCAAATACGACGGTGACGTCGCGTGTCGCGCGGTCCGGCACATCAAACCATGGCATCAAGCCATCATTGCGTACGCCTGGTTCACCTTTGATCGGCAGCGCCATCCGGCCCTTTGTTGTGCACATGCGCATGCGCGTCATCGCATTGACAATGACGCGAAAGCGTTTGCCGCCTCTGTGGTCTTCTTTCCAATGGTCAGGCTCGTTGCCATACATTTTTTCGAGCGCTCTTTGCCAATTGTTACCGCGTAACGCGACCTCAACCTCGCGGGCAAGCTCAAGCGTTTTTGTCACATCCCATTTTGGCAGGACGCCAGCATGCACCAATAAATGTCCCGCCTCGAAATGGGCCATTGGTCGCCAGCGCAACCAGTCAATGATTTCTTGCGCATCGGGTGCTTCGAGGACCTCAAGCAGTGTGTCGTTTTTGCCAGGTCGTCTGACACCCGCAGCAACCGCCAGCAAGTGCAGGTCGTGATTGCCAAGAATTGCTACGCTGCGTTCCTCGAGCGCCATGAGGCGTCTGAGTGTGGTGAGTGATTGTGGTCCTCTGTTGACCAGATCTCCTGCAAACCAGAATCGCGCGTAAGGCTCTTGTGCGATCTCCGGACGTTGCAGGAGTTCATCCAGAGAGCCGCAACAACCCTGTATGTCTCCCACCATCCAGATACTTGGCATGCTCATATCGGCGACTTGCCCCAGAACAGAAAGCTTTTATTGCTTGCTGCAATGGCGTTGCGGTTTTCCATCAGCCAGACGCATCCCAACGCAATCAGCATCGCGCTGATGTTAGGCAGCAGCGCAGTCACAACAGGCGGCCACTTATAGAGCAGACCCACGTTGAGCGCAAGCTGATTGATCATGAAAAAGCCAGTACCCATCAGAATGCCAATAAAGACTTTGGCGCCCACACCACCGCGTCGCGTTTGCATAAAGCTGATTGGTGCAGCGATCGTGAGCATAACGATCAGCGTAAACGGATAGGCGAGCTTGCGCCAGACAGCAACGACTTGCCGATCTGATTGCAACTGGTTTTTGTTTAGATATTCTATGTAGTCACGCAGCGCCAATAAAGACATCCGCTCGGGCGTGAGGATTCTTGCCACCAGGCGCTCGGCTGTCAGAGTGGTTTCAACCGTAACTTCAGGTACGTTGTGTACCGTCATGAGCGGACCATCCGAGATCTTTGCATCAGCCAGTGCATTTTTAGCTGCCGGGGAAATTTTGTTTTCTACGACGTTTTTCATGACGAGTTTGCCATCAATAAAGCGTCCTGCGTCTGCCTGAGACATAGAGATTAGTGTCACGCCGTCGGAATACTCGAACATGCGGAGATTTTCAACATTGCCCGAGGTTTGAAGTTTGCCGATGTTGATGACGCGCATGCCTCCTGCCTGGGTAGGCTCTTTAAACCAGTAGCCCGTATTGAGCATGCCGCCCTCAACTTTGCCACGCATGACCAGATTGGCTTCGCTGCTTTTAGTTTCGGCATAAGGAGTGAGCAA
>CAINDJ010000289.1 GCA_903847325.1 uncultured beta proteobacterium
TAATCCTCAGGATTTAAACTTTGTGAGGCAGCCACGACTGAGGAAGGTTGATGTTGCTTTGTTTTTTTATATAACCCGTGCAAAAACTGCGTCAGTTGAGCGAGTCGTCTCAAAAAGCTGAACTGAAGCCCTAGGCCTAAATGTGCAAGAGGTTGTTTTTTTATCTGGAGCAGGCGCCAGTGTTGCTGGTATTGTGCTTCGTCGCAATAAGCATTCCATTCAAGCCAGGCCTGGCGTAATTTGTCAGTCAGTCGATATTTATCAGTTGTCTCAGGCTTGGCCGACTCCTGTCCTTGCATGCCAACGATTCGCAAGGTCTCGTTTGGCACATAACCTTTACTATTCAATTTGTGTCGAAGTCCCTCAGGATCACTAGTGATCGCCACGACGCCATACCCCGACCTCAACAGTAATGTCGCAAACAGAACATGCCAGGAGTCGAGATGCCCTTCATTAGAAATAGGGTTGTACAAGACGATGAAGTTTTTCTCTTTCATCTGGACTCAGTCACGAACGAGCACGTGATGAATGTTCGCGAGCTGATTCATACACGGCTAAATACTGTGAAGAAACAACCTCTGCCGAATACTTGTCCAATGCCGAACGTCTTGCGGCCTGAGCGAGTTGGTTTTTGCGTTGAGCGTACGCAAGGATACATTGGACACCCTGAGCCAAGTCTTGCGTATCAAAGGGTTGGGCCAACCAGCCGGTTTCCTGATGTGCCACGATATCAGGGAGCCCCCCAATCCTGAAGGCTACGACAGGAGTTCCGCAGGCGTGTGCCTCAATGGCAGTATTGGGCAAATTATCCTGCCTTGAGGGAACCATCATGACATCCGCAGCTGAATAAAGAGTTGCGAGAACCTGGTCATCTCGTACGGGTCCGAGCCAGTGGACAGGGCAAGGCCACTCTGACGCCCCAGCAGGTTGATACTGCCCGAACATCAGTAGCTCGACCTTACCCGGAGTCGTCGCCTCGATATGACCCATGCACTCACGCAATAAGTCCTCGCCTTTTAGATGCGGCATCCCACCGGCCGAACCTGCCAAGACATATTGTTTCGCAGGATCAAGCCCTAAAGATAAACGAGCAAAATGCTGAGGGATCGGGCGCCAGACATGCTGCATCTCGATGGGATTAGGTATCACATGTACAGGCGCATCCTTGAAGAGTAAGCTGTCGCGTACACAACCCGCCATCCAGTGCCCTGGGGTCACGATCGTAAAGTGTTGATTCGCCCAAGCGCTCCGCTTCGCCTCCCAGCTCAATCTATTCAGATCTGGTCCGCTTTCTCCAGCGGGACGATTATCTTGTAAATAACCCTGACGAAATCTAGATTGCGAGTCATCAGGTGCGACATGCTCACCACCGCAAAACGCCCACATATCGTGAAAGGTCCATACCAGTGGTTTCGTTAAACGACCGATATCTTCGATCGACAAAAATTTAGCGATCCAATGAAGATTCAACACGTCCGCATCGCAGCCGTTCAACTCGTCCACTAGTCCTGCGCTTTCGTAGCCAAAAGAATGCAGAATTGGGTTGTCGGTTTTGAATTTTTTCTGTTGGCGATCCTGGAGCTCCCGCTGGATCCTGCCTTTTATTCGCTGACTAAGGGATCTGGGAGCGCGCCCGGCAATCACGCGGTCATTTGCTGTTTCGCGATTCAGCACGCGCATATGACTGTCTACGCCACAAAGCGTCAACGCCACATGTAAGCGATAAGCTGCGCGCGAGGCGCCACCAGTATTGTCGTCACGTGATATTTGCCAGACTTTCATACGTGCGCTCTCTCGTGCGCTGCCAGGTTGCAACGCTCAATCATTTTGAACAACTGTTCTCGTAAGGCTTGCTGACTGAAATCACGACAATAAGCATTAAACCCAGCCAGATCAAGATCGTGAACCGCAA
>CAINDJ010000290.1 GCA_903847325.1 uncultured beta proteobacterium
CCAAAAACCGTACCGCAACGATCAGCGATTACATAATCATCTTCGTTGACGAAAACGTCATTAATCTGAATCGTTGTTCCAGAGGCAACCTGTATTAGTCTATTGCGCGCGCTGATCATTGTAATACCCCGCCCATACACAGGGTAGTCAATAGACTCGCTGCCCTCAATATCCCGACTCATGCCATGAATGACTGAGCCTCTGATGCCTTTCATTTTTGCAGCATTGGCAAGAATGTCTCCCCAGCACGAGATGCCTTGCGTGCCACCACTGATCACCAGAATACGATCATGTGTCGTAATGCTGGCAATGACAGGGGATATTAGATGAACGGTCGGTGCCGTATCTTGTTTTGGTCCCAACTGGATGGTTGAGGCGCGACCCACGATTTTTGGGCAGTCCCATAGTGGACGAATGCCGTAAGTCGCACCTTTCAAGTTTAAAAAATCAAGTGCATCCGATACCGTATTGGTATCCAGTTTTGCAAGTCTTTCCAGCATTTGGATTCGTCTCTATTATGATCTTTAGTCTAGTTGAACGCCTAGTTTTTTAACTAAGGCGCCCAGTCGGTCAGCTTCTGACAAAATCAGTGCTTTGAATTCCTCAGGTGTCCCGCCAACCACCTCGCTGCCGATCGCTTCCCAGCGCTTTGCAAACTCGGGGTCTTTGAAAATTTCATTCAGAGCGACGTTGTATCGGGTCACGATAGCCTGGGGGGTCTTTGCAGGTAACGCGATACCGTGCCAGGCAAAATAGTCAAAACCTTTGAGGCCTGACTCATCCATAGTTGGGACGTCGGGCAGCGCAGGCGAACGTTTGATTGTTGTGACGGCGATTGGCTGGAGCTGGCCAGACTGGATGTATTTGATTGAACCCGCCATGATGTCGCACATACTGAAAATCTGACCGCCCAACAAATCGTTTACCGCAGGGCTCGCACCTTTATAGGGAATGTGTTGCAAGGGTGCGCCAGACATGTTCTTAATCAGCTCCGGTCCCAGATGCTGTGGCGAACCGTTACCTGCCGAACCAAAACTGACTTTGGTGGGATTTGCTTTTGCATAATCAATGTACTGCTGCAATGTTTTGATGTCTGAGCCAGCTTTAACTTCGAGCACGAGTGGAAACTTTGATATTTGAATGACGGGCTCTAAATCTTTGATGGGGTCGTAATTCAGATTTTTAAATAAAGTCTGATTCACGGACATATTGCCGCTCGCTGCCAGCAAAATGGTGTAACCGTCAGGTTTCGCTTTAGCGACGGCACCACTGCCGATATTGCCACTCGCACCGGCTTTGTTTTCAACTATGACAGTCGTGCCTAGTTTTTTGCCGAGCGGGACGGAAATCAGACGCGCCATGATGTCGGTCGGGCCACCTGGTGGGTAAGGGACGATGAAAGTAATGTTTTGCGTAGGCCATTTATCCTGGCCCATCGCAAAAAGAGGAATGCTTGCAAGTGCGGCGCTAAGTAAGATTTTTTTAATTTTGTTCATTGTGCTCTCGCATATAAAGCGGAAGGGGGTTGTATATCCTGCAATAATAGGCAAGAAACAGTTACAAATGTATTTTAAGGGAATATTTTGCGTCCACACTCCAACCGATCCTCAGATGACGTTAGTGGATTGGAAATCGTAGGAAAACGGGGCAAACGCACAGATTGGCGTGTTGTTGGCGATCTTTTGCCTTATTTGCTCGCTTATAAGACGCGGGTAGTCCTGGCAATAGCTTGTCTGATTGCCGCCAAATTTGCCAATCTGGGTATTCCCGTGTTGCTCAAGCAACTCATTGATGCGCTGGATGTCAGAAATAGTGTGCCAACTGCGTTGCTGGTCGTGCCTGTGGGCATCATCGTTGGTTATGGGTTATTGAGATTTTCCGCCTCTTTGTTTTCAGAATTACGCGAGGCGTTATTTTCACGGGTGACGCAACATGCTGTGCGTCAGATTGCGCTGGATGTTTTTCAGCATCTGCATGCCTTGTCTCTGAGATTTCATCTCGGCAGACAGACAGGTGGCGTGAGTCGCGATATTGAACGTGGCACGCGCGCCATCCAGTCGCTAGTGAGTTATTCGCTTTACAGTATCTTGCCGACAGTCATTGAGTTTGGACTCGTGCTTGGTTACTTTGCTGTTTTTTACGATATTTGGTTCGCAGCGATCACACTCTCTGCATTAGTCATCTATATCGTTTTCACAATCGTTGTCACCGAATGGCGCACGCATTTGCGCCGTACCATGAATGAAATGGATTCGCGTGCGAATCAGAAAGCGATCGATTCATTACTTAATTTCGAAACAGTGAAATATTTTGGTAATGAAGCTTTCGAGGCGAGTCGTTACGATGAAAACCTGACCAAGTATCAGGCTGCTGCGATTAAATCCCAGCAATCGCTTGCTTTTCTGAATCTTGGTCAGCAAGCGATCATTGCGTTAGGACTCGTTTTGATTCTTTGGCGTGCCACACTCGGCGTGACCAACGGTTCAATGACGCTAGGTGATCTGGTTCTGGTCAATACACTGATGATCCAGTTGTACATCCCTCTGAATTTTCTGGGTGTGATTTATCGGGAGATCAAACAATCCCTGACGGATCTGGATCGCATGTTTACGCTGTTAAACGCTGATAAAGAGGTCGCCGATGTGCCGGGTGCCCCTGCATTGCTTATTCAAAATCCACAAATTGGCCCTGAAGTTCGCTTTGAGAACGTGAGTTTTCATTACGATCCTAAACGCGAGATTTTGAAAGACATTAGTTTTGTCATCCCTGCGGGGACGGTGACCGCTGTGGTTGGACGCAGCGGTGCGGGTAAAAGCACGCTCGCGCGTTTATTGTTCCGTTTTTATGACATTCAGTCTGGCAGAATTTTGCTTGATCAACAGGAAATCAAATCAGTTCAGCAAAGTAGTTTGCGTCAGTCGATCGGCATTGTTCCGCAAGATACGGTGCTGTTTAACGATACGATTGGCTACAACATCGCCTATGGTCGGCCGGGTGCCTCGAACGAGGAGATTCACCTGGCGGCAAATGCTGCGCAAATGGATCAGTTCATCGAGCAATTGCCCAAAGGCTATGACACTCAGGTCGGTGAACGCGGACTCAAATTATCAGGCGGAGAAAAGCAACGTGTAGCGATCGCAAGGACATTGCTCAAAAAACCAGCCATGCTGATTTTTGATGAAGCAACCTCTGCGCTTGACTCTAAAACAGAACGTGCTTTGCAAGAGGAGCTCTCCGGGCTTGCACGCAACCGTACGACATTAATCATTGCGCACAGACTTTCAACTATTGTGCACGCGGATCAGATCCTTGTGATGGATCATGGCAGGATCATTGAGCGTGGCACGCATGCAGAATTGATCGAGGTCGATGGTGTTTATGCACAGATGTGGCAGATGCAGAAACAACAGTCTGCAGATGACTGAGCGCTGTCAGATCAAAATAATTTAATATCAAATAAATATCAAAGAGAAATTAAACCGTGATGAAAAACAATAAATATCCAGTCGTGCTGAAAGGTTTGTTTTTTTGTGCGTTATCTCTTGCTGCCAGTCAGGTCCTGGCAGAAGACTGGCCAACCAAGCCTATACGTTTTGTTGTGCCGTTTTCTGCTGGAGGTGCGAACGATTTGATGGCGCGCGCAGCCGCCGAAGGCGCGTCCAAAGAGCTGGGGCAGCCTGTCATTATTGAAAATAAACCGGGTGCGGGCGGCAATCTTGGTTCCGCTTTTGTCGCGAAAAGTACGCCGGACGGCTACACCTTCCTCATTAGCGCCGCAGGCGTCATCACGAACAGCATGATCAAAAAAGTGAATCCTTTCAAGGATTCAGATTTGGTTCCTGTAGTGATGATTGGATTGTCGCCCTCTGTCATTGTTGTTTCTTCTACCTCGCCCTACAACAACCTTCGCGAATTCGTGGATGCCTCTAAAAAGGGGCAGGGGTTTAATTTCGCGACCGCTGGTACGGGCAGTACACCGCATTTTGTCGCTGAAATCCTCAATACAAAATATGGCGCAAAACTTATCCCGGTCCCCTATAAGAGCGGCTCTGAGAGCGCTTCCGCAGTGATGGGTCGTCACGTCGAAGGGACCTCCGAGGCCAGCATCGTGGCTTTGCCGCATATCCGGTCAGGTGACAAATTCAAACCACTTGCAACGACTTGGACCAAGCGTTTGTCGGTCTATCCCGAGCTGGCAACGGCAACTGAACAAGGGTTCGGAGAATTGCAGATTGCGCACTGGGCTGGCATTCACGCACCTGCGGGAGTGTCGCCCGCCATTATGGACAAGCTAGCGGCTGCCGTGGATGCTGCAATGAAATCCCCCGCGGTGGCTGATCGACTGAAAAACATGGGAATTGAACCCGTAGGCGGCACACGGGCGGATTTTGTGCTTTTTGTTGACCAGGAACGCGCGCGATTAGGTGAAGTGGTTCGCGCGGCACACATGACTGAAGACTGATTCTGCATGTCTGCCGATAAACTCTCAAAACGGACTGCAATCAGCCTGTTGGTGGTTGTGATTCTCGCCTGGGGAGGGACTTGGGTGGTGAATAAGGCAGCGCTGCAATACCTGCCTCCAATCTGGGCATCCTTTCTCAGATTGCCTCCAGCCTTTCTATTGCTAAGTGTGTTGTGTATCGCATCGGGCCGGATGGTCGTGCCTGTTAAAGCAGACATCCCCGTCATTTTTACCGTCGGCTGGTTGCACATGGTTGGCTTTTCAGTGCTGGTCAGTGTCGGCATGCAATATTTGCCTGCAGGGCGCTCGATCGTGCTGGGTTACACGACGCCATTATGGGTCGTGCCAGCGGCGTGGCTTTTCCTTGGTGAAAAGCCTGGTCCTCGGAGATGGCTGGGTTTGGTGATTGGTATGGCGGGTCTGACCTTGATACTGCAGCCTGCCTCGATGGACTGGAGCAATCCCGACACGTTGCTTGGGCATGCTGTGATTTTATTAGCAGCTTTGATGTGGGCAATTTGCATCGTTTATGGTCGCGCCCATCGGTTCGTGACGCCAACGTTTGAGTTGTTGCCATGGCAATTGCTGCTAGCTGGATTTACACAGCTCGCGCTGGCCTTAATCATCGAAGGCGTGCCAGAGATTAACTGGACGCTTGAGCTTGTATTGCTACTTGGATATGGCAGTGTCATCGGCACTGCGCTTGCTTATTGGGCAATGAATGCTGTCAATCGAGGATTGCCAGCTTCGACAACTTCGATCGCACTCCTTGCAGTCCCTGTGGTGGGCTTGCTGAGCTCCAAAATATTTTTAAGCGAACCTGTTGATGCGACATTAATGATTGCCACGGCATTGATTATTTTTGGGATCGCGATTGGTGCTACATCCCCAGTCAACGCAACAAGGAAAAATTCTAAATGAGTGTTTCAACTTCTGCTGCTCTGATGCAGCGCATTGATGCCAAGGCGCTGACTGAGTTTGGACAGTCTTTGTTTATGGCCGCAGGTTTAAATCAGGAACGTGCCGAGTCCATGGCAAGGCTGCTGGTGCTCACCGATATGATGGGGCGTTTTACACACGGCATGGCGCAGTGTAAAAATTATCTGGATCAAATCACACGCGCTGATATGCCTGCGACGGGAGACTTTGCTGTCATGAAAGACACAGGCTCAACCATTGTTTGGGACGGTAATTATTTGCCAGGGCTCTGGTTGGTCGAGCAAGCCATGCAGCTCGGCTTTGAGCGCCTGCCAGAGCATGGCGTCGTAACATTTTCAATTCGTCGTAGCCACCATATCGGTTGTCTGGCTGCCTTGCTTAAACAGGCGACGGATCGCGGCTACTATGCGATGCTGCTTTCATCGGGACCGCATGGAAAGTATGTTGCACCGTACGGTGGCACAGAGGCGTTGTTTAGCCCCAATCCGATTGGTATTGGATTTCCCTCGAGTACCTTCCCAGTATTAATTGATACCTCGGCCTCGATCACTACAGTATCCATGACGCGCGAAAAAGCAAATGCGGGGGAGTTGTTTGAACACCCCTGGTTGCTGGATGCGCAGGGCAAACCTACTCGCGATGCGCGCGTTCTCGAAAAGTCCGAACCGCGTGGCACCCTGATGCTGCTAGGCGGTGCGGATTCTGGGCACAAGGGCTTTGGCATGGCGCTGATGGTCGAGGCGCTCACGCAAGGATTGAGTGGTTTTGGACGAAAGGATGCCCCGACCAAGTGGGGCGCGAGCGTTTATTTACAGTTGATCGATCCGAATGCTTTCGCAGGACTGGATGCATTTACTGATCAAATGGATTTTCTGATGGATGCCTGCCACGCTAATACGCCGATCGATCCTGCCGCGCCAGTCAGAATGCCAGGTGAGCAAGCTGATCGCAATATTGCAACAGCTCAGTCTCAGGGTGTTCCCTTATCTGAGGTGACTTTAGCGTTATTGCGTCAATGCGCGAAGACTTTCGGCGTGAATGACAGTATCCTGAACAAATCATAATAAGGACGTCATGCAAGACGTCCGACTCCAGGACGAGACAGCATGACGGTCATTCAAAAAGACAGAGGTCAATTCAATTCAGGACTGGTTCGGGCTAAACGAATCAGTTTGAAGTGGTTGGCAGGTTCGATACTTGTCGCTGTTGCTGGTTCGATGGGCGGGGCGCATGCTCAAGATGCGGCTGCAAACTATCCAAACAAACCAATTCGTATCATTGTTCCTTTTGCTGCCGGAGGTGCCTCGGATGTTTTATCCAGAATTCTCGGCAAAAAACTAACCGAAAGCTGGGGACAATCCGTCGTTGTTGAAAACAAGCCAGGTGGCAATGCGCAGATTGGGGCAGCGATGGTTGCTAAGTCTGAACCGGATGGCTATACCTTGCTGGTCGTCGATTTGAGTGCACTGACGCAGGCACCAACGATGATGCCTAATCTGACCTACAGTCCCAGCAAGGATCTGACACCTGTCTCGGTCATCGCATACTCTCCACATATTTTGGTGGTCGCCAATAAGCTGCCCGTCAATACGTACGATGAGTTTGTTGCGTACGCCAAGAAACAAAAAGACCCGATTAATTTTGGAGCTCCCCTAGGCGCAGCGCCGCATTTGGCCGGTGTCCTGCTCGCACAAAAACAAGGTCTTTCAATCAACTTCGTTGGTTATAAGGGCGGCGCCCAGGCGATGACAGATCTGGCGGGCGGGCAGATCGACGCGACCATGAATAGTTATCTGGCGACGTACCCCATGGTCAGAAGCGGTAATTTCAAACTGATCGCGGTGGCCAGCCCCAAACGTTTTGCGCCTATCCCTGAGGCCCTGACGATTGCTGAGCGTATACCTGGTTATGTAACGGGTTCTTTTCAGGGAATGATGGCACCCGCGGCTACGCCACCCGCAATTATTCAAAAAATCCATAATGAAATAAATAAGATACTCAGTCAGCCCGATATGCGAAAACAGTTTGCTGATCTGGGTTCTGATCCCGATACTCGCTCACCCGCCGAATTGCGTAAATGGATGGCGGACGAAACAACCTATTGGGCGAAAGTGATCCAGGATGGGAATGTGAAATTAGACTGATCACGATTTTAAAAATAAACGATTAAAAATAATCAGGAGCCAATATGAAAAAACTATCTCTTGCAGTGACTTTTGCCATGATGTCGATGGGCATGAATGTAGTTCAGGCACAATCCACCTCTGATCCCGTCAAAATCGGTGTGTTAGCAGATATGAGCTCAATTTATTCCGCGATTGGTGGTAAAGGTCTGCTAGATGCCGCGCGTATGGCTGTTGAAGATTTTGGCGGATCTGTCTTAGGCAAACCGATTGAACTACTTTCGGTCGATACGCAAAATAAAGTCGATGTCGCCTCCAGCAAAGCGCGACAGTGGTTTGATGTCGATGGTGTCGACATGGTCACTGATATGCCTACCTCAGCCATTGCTTTAGCGGTCAGTAAAGTAGGTGAAGAAAAGAAAAAAGTAGTGATGGTGACGAGCGCAGCGACATCGGACCTCACCGGCAAGAGTTGCTCCCCCTATACGGTTCACTGGACGTATGATACATACGCAATGTCGGTAGGCACCGCTGCCGCAGTGGTTAAGGCCGGTGGCGATACCTGGTATTTCCTGTCCGCTGATTATGCTTTTGGTCAGGCGCTTGAGCGTGATGCCACGCAAGTAATCGAAGCAAATGGCGGCAAAGTGTTGGGTGCTTCCAAACATCCCTTAAGCGCACCGGATTTCAGTTCGTTTATTTTGCAGGCGCAAGCCTCCAAAGCAAAAGTGATTGGACTTGCCAATGGTGGTCAGGATACGAGCAATTCAATTAAGCAGGCTGCAGAATTCGGTGTCGGCAAAGACGGTCAGAAAGTCGCGGCTTTATTGGCTTTTCTCTCTGATATTAAATCGATCGGTTTGCCCTTGGCCCAAGGCCTGTACCTGACCGAAGCTTTTTATTGGGACTTGAATGATCAGACGCGCGCCTGGTCTGAGCGTTTTTATAAACGTAACGGCGTCATGCCAACGATGACGCAAGCGGGCACATATGGTGCGATTACGCATTATCTGCAAGCAGTCAAGACGGTTGGTTCCAAGGAGTCGGATAAGGTGATGGCGCAGATGCGTGCGGCACCCATAAATGATTTCATGACTAAAAACGGCTCTTTGAGGATCGACGGGCGTGTGGTGCGCGATATGTATCTTTTCCAGGTCAAGACGCCGGCTGAGTCCAAAGGCGAGTGGGATCTTTATAAAACAGTTGCGACCACGCCTGGTAATGTGGCTTTCCGGCCGCTGAGCCAGGGTGGCTGCCCATTGGTTAAGTAAATGACGATAGATGATGAATTAGGGTTCGCGTCGGACGAAGATGTGCCGACGCGTTACATGCAGCGTACCCGTGACTGGTACCTTGCATTGGGCTATGGGAATCCTTACAGATGGGCGCATTATTCAGAGGTTCCCTTTAAGCCATTGGCTAAACCGTTGCGAGAGTCTTGCGTCGCACTGATCACGACTGCGTCGCCTTATCAGCCTGAAAAAGGAGACCAGTCTCCTGGTGCAGCTTATAACGCCGAGGCAAAGTTCTATAAGGTGTATGCGGGAGATTCTTCCAAAGATCATGATGTGCGGATCACGCACGTCGCGATTGATCGCAAGCATACAACCATGGAAGACAGCGGTACCTGGTTCCCTTTGCCAGCGATGCGCGAGGCGGCGAGTAATGGCCTGATCGGTCAACTGTCAAAACGATTTTATGGTCTGCCTACCAATCGGAGCCAGCGTCATACGATCGACGTGGATTGCCCGGAAATCTTGCGACATTGTCGCGAAGACGGCGTCGAAGCAGTTGTTCTCGTGGCGAACTGTCCTGTCTGCCATCAAACCTGCAGTCTGGTCGCGCGCTATCTCGAAGCCGCCGGGATTCCAACAGTCATTATGGCGTGCGCGAAGGATGTCGTTGAGCATGTGGGTGTGCCGCGTATGCTCTTTAGTGATTTTCCTTTGGGCAATGCAGCAGGAAAACCTAAAGATAAAGCGTCACAGGCTACGACGCTTGCGCTGGCATTACGCACGCTGGAATCCGCCCCAGCCGCCCGCACAACAGTTCAGTCCCCGTTGAGGTGGAGTGAGTCTCATGCCTGGAAGCGGGATTACTCGAATGTCGAGTGCGTGCAACCTGAGGAGCTCGCGCGTTTGCGTGCTGAAAATGATCGCGCAAAAGAGGCGGCTAAAAAATTACGCGAAAATCTCTAGCAAATTTTTAAATACAATTTTGCGCGAGTAATCTCAAATATTCCAGCTTGATTAATTCGCTGTGACGCCTGCTTTAGTCAGCAATGGTCCCAGCGTATCAATTTCATTTTTAAGGTGTGCCTGTAATTTCGCAGGCACAGCTAAATCTGGTGTGACGGGTGCGGTGCCAATGCTGTCAAGACGCGCGATCACTTCGGGATCCTTCACTGCGCGCTGGAGTGCAGATGAAAGTTTATCGATAATTGGTTGTGGTGTGCCTTTTGGAGCATAGAGTCCAAACCAGATGCTGATATCGAAGCCTTTGACGCCGAACTCACTCAAAGCAGGCAGGTCAGGCAAGGAGGGGATGCGCTGGGTGCCTGCAACAGCATAAGGTTTGATGCGGCCACTCTGAATCGCCGGAATCGTGCTGGTTGTCTGATCGCACATGATGTCGATCTGTCCGCCCATCAAGTCATTCAAAGCAGGTGCTGCCCCTTTGTATGGAACCATTTCAATTTTTGTATTGAGGGCGTCCATGAACATCAGACCGCACAGGTGCGACGCTGAGCCAATGCCAGCGTGACCCATACTGATTTTGCTGCTGTTGGCTTTAATGTAGTCAATCAGCTCTTTTGCGTCTTTTGCTGGAAAGTCTTTGCGCGAGGTCACGACCATGGGACCTACAGTGGTGAGTCCGATTGGTTCGAAATCAGCAACCGGGCTGTAAGGCAGATTTTTAATCATCAATACATTTGTCGCATGACTGATGTGCGTCATTAACAGCGTATAGCCGTCAGGTGCTGCACGCGCAACTTTTGCCGTACCAATACTGCCGCCCGCACCTGCGGGATTATCTACAACGATCTGTTGCCCCAGTTGTTTGGACATCGCTGTTGCGAACAAGCGTGTGATGGTGTCTCCCGGACCACCCGCAGCGTAGGGCATCACCATGGTGATCGTGCGGTTCGGATAATCTTGCGCAATCGCTGAAGACAGGCCTGCCGACATAAGTAATGCGGTAACGACTATTCGTGAAAACTTTTCTTTAAGCATGAGATTGTCTCCGTCATGGCATGGGTATGTTTTGATACATATCGGCTGATTTCTTTGGAACGCATTTTACTTGAGTCTATGCGTTGACGCAGACATTTTCACCTCATACTATGTAGCAATCATTATTAAAACAATCAGACAACATGCCTATTTCAATGCTTGAATCTTCAATTTTTAAAGATATGTTCGGTACCGCGGCAATGCGGGCGGTCTTTGATGATGCGGCGACTGTGCGCCGCTACACCGAAACAGAAATTGCCCTGGCCAAGGTTCAGGGGGAGTTGGGTGTCATTCCTGCGACGGCCGCCGCGACAATTGCCAGACTAGCCGATAGCACAAAGCTTGATATGGTTGAGCTTAAGCGCGAAACTGAGATCGTTGGCTATCCAATCCTGCCCCTGGTGCATCAGATTTCAAAAATGTGTGGTCCGGATGGGGAGTACCTCCATTGGGGGGCGACGACACAGGACATCATGGATACGGCAACGGTGCTTCAGATTCGCGAGGCCTTAGCCCTGATTGAAACCGATCTGGATGAGCTCGATGCAATTCTCGATGCGCTGGCCTTGAAATACCGCGATGCGCCAATGGCTGGGCGCACGCACTTGCAACATGCCCTGCCAATTACCTTTGGCTATAAAGTTTCCGTTTGGCTTTTGATGGTGCGTCGTCATCGCGAACGACTTGCGCAACTTAAGCCGCGCGTGCTGGTGGGGCAATTTGGTGGTGCTGCGGGTACGCTAGCATCGCTTGGCGAGCAGGGCCTTGCAGTACATGCGGCACTAATGATTGAATTAGATCTTGAGGCCTCACCTGTTACCTGGCACGTCGCACGCGATGGTTTGACGGAGACCGTACAGTTTCTCGCACTGGTGACAGGTTCGCTCGGCAAGATCGCGCTTGATGTCATGTTGATGATGACTAACGAGTTAGCCGAGGCATTTGAGCCTTTCGTCAAAGGTCGTGGCGCCTCGAGCACCATGCCACAAAAGCGTAATCCGATCTCGTGTGAACTCATGCTGAGTGCCTCCAAGGCGGTACGTCAGCATGCAGGCCTGGCACTGGACGCCATGGTGCAGGATTTTGAGCGTGCGACGGGCCCCTGGCATATAGAGTGGGCCGCTATTCCCGAATCTTTTATTCTGACTGCCGGGGCATTGCGTCAGGCAAAATTCATGCTCGCAGGCCTCGAAGTTGATACGGCCCGCATGCTGAAAAACCTTGACTTGTCTGGTGGCTTGATTGTTGCTGAGGCAGTCATGATGGGCCTTGCGCCATATATTGGCCGTCAAACTGCCCATGATGTGGTGTACGACGCATGCCGTATTGCTGCGACGAAAGGAAGAAAGCTTGCTGAGGTCTTGCACGAAGATCCCCAGGTCGCCAGCAAACTTGACCCTGCGCTGATTGACCGCTTGTGTGATCCGGCAAACTATCTCGGCGCAGCGCCCCAGATGGTTGATCGTATGCATGCCTGGCGAGCTTCATAATATGCGTGTCATTGCAGCAGAGGATATTGTTCAAAGCATTTCTGATGCTTTGCAGTTCGTAAGCTACTACCATCCCCGTGATTTCGTGGAGGCCCTTAAAGACGCTTACAGGAATGAACAATCACCTGCTGCACAAAATGCGCTATTGCAATTATTGATCAATAGCAAACTGAGCGCGCAAGCAAAACGCCCCATATGTCAGGATACGGGTGTAGCGCATGTTTTTTTCAAAATTGGCATGGATGTCCAGGTGCGTGGCAAAGAGGGCGAGTCCACACCCACCTATCAGGCCATGGCAAATCTTGGGGTGTCGAGAGCGTACTTGTATCCTCAAAATCCTCTGAGAGCTTCGATGATTTCCCAGCCTTTAGGCGCTCGCTCTAATACCGGCGATAACACGCCGGCTATTGTGCAGATTGAATGCGTAGAGGGCGATTTATTTGATGTCACGGTTGTTGCCAAAGGCGGCGGCGGTGATGTCAAAGCGCGTTATGCAATGCTCAATCCCAGTGATTCCGTTGCGGACTGGGTTGTGAGCCAGTTGCCGGGTATGGGTGCTGGCTGGTGCCCGCCCGGGGTGTTGGGTCTTGGCGTTGGGGGCACACCGGAACAAGCCATGTTGATGGCAAAGCGCGCCTTGTTTACGCCTATTGATATTCAATCATTACGTAATAAATCTGTGAGCGATCCAGTGGAGACCTTAAGGCTTGAGATCTTCGATCGCGTCAATGCCCTGGGTATTGGAGCCCAGGGTTTGGGAGGTGATCACACGATTTTAGATGTCAAGATCGAACACGCGCCATCTCATGCGGCCTTACTGCCAGTTGCCTTGATGCCAAATTGTGCGGCGACGCGTTATGTGAATTTTTCTCTTGATGGCACTGGTCCTGCTGTATTTGAAAAGCCAGATCCCGAAATATGGTCTGATATTCCTGACGCATTGCCCTTTACGCAAGGACGACGCGTTGATCTGGATACCTTGAAAAAAGGCGATCTCGAAACATGGAAAGCAGGCGAACTGATTTTGTTATCAGGCCATCTGCTGACGGCACGCGATGCCGCGCATAAGCGTATGGTCGATATGCTTGGGCGCGGTAAAGACTTGCCCGTTAGTTTGCATAATCGAGCCATATACTATGTGGGTCCGGTTGATCCAATTGAGGGCGAGGCGGTTGGTCCTGCAGGACCGACGACTTCGACGCGTATGGATAAGTTCATGCCTGTATTGCTTGAGCAAACAGGATTGTTGCTCACTGTTGGGAAGGCTGAGCGAGGTCCTGTCGCGATTGAGGCGATTAAAAAAAATAAAAGCGCATATCTCGTCGCTGTGGGTGGGGCGGCCTATCTTGTTTCGAAAGCGGTGCAGTCTGCGCGAGTATTGGCTTTTGAAGATTTGGGTATGGAAGCAATTTATGAGTTTGTAGTGAAAGATATGCCTGTCACCGTAGCCGTGGATACCCGAGGCCAGTCGATACACTGGATAAGCCAGGTACGGGACCAACGAAATTAGATGCATAGAAATTAAATGAATGTAATTGAGTCATTGTTGCTCTATATATTATTTGCTGAATCAAAGGTTTTTCAATGAAATTAAATTCACAATTACTACGCTTATTCACTGTCGTATCAATGACCTCTGGATTGTTGATTGGTTGTGCGGGTAGCTCCTCCGAAACGACTAAATCTGCAGATGCAAAGACGACCGCACCATTGCCAGCCCAGTACGCTAACGCGCCAGGTATTGATTTGCAATTAACGACCTGGGACTATCCTTATCCTGTCAAAAAGTTTTCGACAAAATTTCAAAAGCAATCAGTCGATATTGCATATATGGATGTTGCGGCAGTCGGTAAAAGTCGTGGTGTTGTACTGATGTTTCACGGCAAGAATTTTTCCAGTGATTACTGGGCGCCAGTCATCGCGGGACTTTCTCAGGCAGGTTATCGCGTCATTGCGCCAGATCAAATTGGTTTTGGAAAATCATCCAAGCCCGATGTCAAATATGGTTTTGATGAGTTAGCCAGCACAACCAAGCAATTGCTTAATAAACTGGGGGTCAGTCAAGTCGCTGTTGTCGCGAATTCGATGGGGGGTATGGTCGCGGTGCGTTTTGCGCGTCTATATCCGCAAACGGTCACTAAACTCGTTCTGGAAAATCCCCTCGGACTAGAGGACTACAGCAAAGACATACCATCCCAGACAAACGAGACGCTCTTAAAGCTTGAAATGGCGCAGACCGAGCAAAGCTATCGGCAGTTCTTGAAAAGTTACTTTCCAACCTGGAAGCCTGAGTATGAAAAGTTTGTCGAGTTATACGCACGCGTAAAAAATGGGCCTGATTATGCGCGCTACTCTCTTGCGTCTGTATTGACTTATCAGATGATTGCCGCGCAGCCTACCGTTCAGGATCTGCCGAAATTATCGATGCCAACACTGCTTGTGATTGGTCAGAAAGACCGTACGGTCTTTGGCCGCAGGTTTGCGCCCCCTGAGGCTGTTCGTGCGCTCGGTAATTTTCCTGAATTAGGTAAAAAAGCTGCTCAAACCATTCCTCGTGCAAGTTTGGTTGAAATTGAGCAGGTCGGTCATGTGCCGCATGTCGAAGTCCCCGAGACCTTTAATCGTGCGGTCATTGATTTCCTTGCAGGTTCTAAACCTTGATGCTGCGTTGCACTATCGTTTGTTCTAATTGAGTCGGTCGTCGATCTGTTGTAGTCTCTATTCATCAAAAAAAGTTTGATCCACGCTATCTGGCAGAGCGTGGATCGATTACAAATAACAGATGGAGTGTAGACATGAAGTTTCTTCAATCCCTTGCCTTGACCTTCTTTCTAGGCTTCTCGGGCGCACACGCGCAGAACTTGTCCATTGCAACAGGTGGAACAGGCGGGGTCTATTACCCGATGGGTGGCGGGCTTGCCGCAGTGCTATCCAAGCACGTAGCCGGTATGTCGGCTACAGCTGAAGTGACAGGCGGATCGGTGGATAACCTGAATCTGATTAATTCAGGCAAGCCATATCTTGCTTTCACAATGGCCGATGCAGCGAAAGACGCGCTTGATGGGGATGGAAAATTCAAGGGAAAAAAAGTCGATCTTAAAACCTTGCTTGTGTTGTATCCCAACCGTATGCATGTTGTGACAGTTGAATCGACTGGCATCAAAAGCATGAAAGATCTTAAGGGTAAACGTATCAGTACAGGCTCGCCAGGCAGCGCGACGGAAGTTATGGCGTTTCGCTTGCTGGAGGCTGCAGGTTTGGATAAAGATAAGGACGTCAAGCGGGAGCGTCTAGGGGTCTCCGAGTCGGTCAATGCAATTAAAGACCGAAAAATAGAAGCTTTTTTCTGGGTAGGTGGGTTACCTACTGCTGCCGTAACTGATCTGGCTAATAGCCCAGGTATGAAAATCGCGATGATCG
>CAINDJ010000291.1 GCA_903847325.1 uncultured beta proteobacterium
CGTCCACCTTTGTATTTCTGATTTGCCCGCCACTGTTGTGGGCAAGCAATGCAATTGTCGGACGTATGGCAGCAGGCGCGATTCCCCCAATAACGTTGAATTTTTTGCGTTGGGTCGTCGCAATATTGATTTTGTTACCTTTCGTTTATGGCCAAATCAAAAAAGACTGGAACTTAGTTAAAAAACACTGGATTTTGTTCGCCGTCACCGGTTTTCTCAGCGCCACGTGTTACAACGCGCTCCAATATCTGGCTTTAATTACCTCTAGCCCAATTAATATCGCGCTCATTACGGCCTCTGGGCCGATCTTTACCCTGCTGGTTGGACGTGCCTTTTTTAACGCAACCATTGGTCGCGCTGCGGCGATGGGTGCGTTTGTGTCATTGCTTGGTGTGGCCTGGGTACTGATCCGGGGCGATCTGGATAACGTTCTAAAAATAGCATTTGTGGCGGGTGATCTATTCATGCTGCTTGCAATCGGACTTTGGAGTGTTTACACCTGGTTGCTGCGTAATCGGCCTCCTTCCATGTCGGGCTACAGCGTACTGACGGTGCAGATTGGATGGGGAATTTTGTTTGCAGTTCCCATGGTGATTGCTGAAATTCTTTGGGGAGGGTACGCCCCGATCGTCTGGAGCACCGCGTCGATTGGACTTGTTCTGTATGTTGCTGTGTTTCCTGCATTGCTGGGTTATATCTGCTGGCAACAGGCGGTTGCAAGGACTGGTTCGCAGTTGCCGATGTTTTTTCTAAACCTGACGCCCGTTTTTGCGGCGTTAATGTCGGTAATATTGCTGGGCGAGTTTCCTGAGATGTATCACGCGGTTGGACTAGCGTTGATCGTGCTGGGTATAGCACTGGCGAACAGAACCGTTAAAAAAGCCTGATTAATCATAAATTTACAATATGAGCCTGTTTATGCAGTCTATTTCAAAACTATTCATTACCTACACTCTGGCGCTGACGTCTTTGCTTTTTAGCTTCTCAGTCTGCGCGCAAGAGGCTGCGATGGGCAAGTATCTCCCAACTGCCGCCCACCCCGCGCCGGCTTTCCCCTTTTTAACGGGTGCAAATAAACAGCAAGCCGATACCGCCTGGCAGTTCTATCAAAAAAACATGGGTGACCCCATGAAACACTGGGCACATGACCAGGTGCACGCGACCGGGCAGGGTACGATTTTTTACCCGTTTTCAGGGCCGGATTTTGTGACCGTCTCGCAGCTTTATCCCAGTGCCGAACGCTATGTGATGGTCGCTATGCAGATGGCGGGTGAGCCTGCTTCGATGGCCAATATGTCGGCGACGCGCGTACAAAATTTCCAGTCTAAATTTTTACGCGAGTGGATGAAATTCAGTCGACTTGGTTTTTTTCGCACCGATGATTTGAATGAGGACTTGCGCGACAAATACGCGCAGATCGGTGTGACGACGATACTCATTACCTTCGCACTGTATTCCGGATATGACGTGACCGAGGTATATCCCATTGCGCTTGATCCGAATACGAACCAGTTTGTTAAGTCCGAGGGTCCCTGGAAATCCGTGCGCCTGATGCTGAGTAAGGCGGGTAAACCCGTGACGCTGGATTATGTGAGCCTGAATCTATCTGATTCTTTCCTCGGGCAGGATGAGCCTATGCGTAACTGGCTTAATCGCGAAACACATCATCCCGTATTGATTAAGGCCGCATCTCACTTGTTGCAGGAGTCTTATTTTTCGATTTTGCGTGATCAGCTTGTTGCCAATGCCACGATGGTTGTGCAGGACGAGACGGGATTAAATTACAGCTATCTTTCACAAATCGGTAAAGTCGATTTGTATGGCGGTTTTTTATACCCGCACGAGTTGTTCAATCGCAAAAAACAAGAGTCTCTGGCGCTTGCCTATAAAGAGTCAAAAACGGTCAAACCCTTGCCTTTCGCCTTTAGCTATAACAAGACGACAGAGCGTCGCAGCGTGCAGGTCGTTCGCAGGATGGGGAGCAATTAGCGCGAAAAAGGAATTAACGCGAGAAAGCTTTTTCACTGAAAGCGAGTACTGCCTGATTGAATTTTTCAGGCTGATCGACAAATAAGGCGTGCCCTGCATTGTCAAAGATTAAAACGGTCGCCAGCTCTGGTGGCCGTTTTGCTTTGAGAGCCACAGCCTGATCGGTGAGCCTGGGGGTCACGCTATACATCACCGGGATGGTTTGTTTTTCTACTGTTTCGCGCCAGTAAGTGCGAGGGTAGGGTTGATTCATTAATTGAATGGCTATCTTGGGCGGTACGCGCAGGGCCGAATCAATCACGGCTTGGAGCATATCTGGCGGTGCAGGCGTACGGAATAAGTCCTGACTGAATTTGCGCAAATAGGGCCCGCGTTTATTTGGATCGTTCATGGTTTGTTGAAAGTTGGAGCTTCTCGCGGCGGGTGGCTTGCCCTCGCCAATCGAGTTGTCGATCAGGATCAGACCTTTGAGGCCACCCGGAACATAGCGGGCGACATAATCCAGTGACTCCAGCACGCCTAAGGACCAGCCGGCAAGTATGAATTCTTTGACTCCGGCTGCCTTTAAAAATTCATCCATGTCCTGGGTGCGGCGCACAGGGGCATGGGAAAGTGCTGTGAGCTGTGACTTTCCTTGTGAGCGTGGATCTAACGCCAGGACGCGGAATTTTCCGGACAAGGCCAAAAGCTGCTTTTCGAATATCGCGGCGGGCATGATCCAGCCTGGTATGAAGACAATGGTTTGATCACCAGAGCCCGCCTCCAGATAGCTCAGGCAGACGCCATCCGAGGTTTTGAAATGCTGGGTGCGTAGCTCGGCGGCACCTGAACTGACATGAAAAGTGCTCAGCCAGAGTATCAAAATGCAGGTAAGGCGATGGATTCTGGACGTAAGGGGCATTTTTGTAATATGGTTGAGCTATCAAAAGAGAAGAATATGACAGAAATTACAGGCAAAACAAAAATATATTTCATCGTGGCGGATCCGATTCATCAAGTCAAGACGCCGCAACTCATTAACCAGTTATTAACAACGCGCAAGATTGACGGGGTTATGGTCCCGACCCATGTTTCTCCTGCAGGACTTGCTGATTTTGTCGCGGGTCTTAAAGGTGTGCAAAATCTGGGCGGCGTCGTGGTGACGGTGCCTCATAAAACAGGCATTGTTCCGTTGTGTGACGCGCTTACGCCTGCGGCACAAGCCGTTGGGGCCGTCAACGTTGTGCGTCGCGAGGTCGATGGCCGATTGGTCGGAGATATTCTGGATGGCAAAGGTTTTGTCACCGGTCTCGCCTCGAAAGGTATCTCGGTCAAAGGGCTCTCTGCCTATCTCGCCGGAGCGGGTGGAGCGGCCAATGCGATTGCCTTTGGCTTGATTGAGGCGGGAGTCTCGCGTCTAACGATCTACAACCGGACGACCGCTCGCGTTCAGGAAATGATCGCGCGCCTTGCGGCGCTGTATCCCAAAGCAAGACTTGAGGTTGGTACGGACCAGCCTGCCGGTCACGATCTCGTGGTAAATGCAACCTCCCTGGGCATGGCTGCCACCGACCCCTTGCCACTTAATGTACAAGGTCTGACTGCCGATCAGCTGGTCGCCGAAATTATTATGAAACCTGAGCTGACCCCGTTGCTTGCTGCCGCGCAGAGTAAGGGTTGCAGGATTCATTATGGTTTACCGATGCTGCAGAGTCAGATTGAATTGATGGCTGAGTTCATGGGGATAGAAAAGTAATGGAACAGTTTGATTATGTGATCGTGGGTGGCGGAACAGCCGCCTGCATTCTGGCGAATCGTCTGAGTGCTGAAGGCAAACATACCGTTCTCATGCTCGAAGCAGGAGGCGAACCTAAAAGTATGTGGATCAAAATTCCCGCTGGCTTTACTAAGCTGCTGGTTGATCCGGTTTATAACTGGCGGTTTGAGACACAACCCGAAGACAATGTCCACGGACGAACGATCGCGATCCCGCGCGGCAAAGGCCTCGGCGGCTCCACGCTGATCAATGGCATGATCTATGTGCGTGGTCAGAAAGAGGACTACGATCATTGGTCACAGATGGGTGCGACGGGCTGGTCAGCGCAAGAGGTCGAGCCTTACTTTAAAAAAATTGAAACCTACATGGCCGGTGGCGCATCTCGTGGTCAGTCTGGCCCGATGAACGTCAACGAGGTGAGCGAGCGTTACCCGATCGTTGATGCGTTCATCGCTGCAGCCAAAGAAGATGGTCAGGATATAAACGAGGATTACAACGGCCAGAAACAAGATGGTTTCGGGCACTATCAGGTTTCGCAGAAAAACGGTCAGCGCTGGAGCGTTGTCGAGGGTTACCTGAATCCCGCACGTCATCGTCAGAATCTCACGGTCAGGACGCATGCGCATGTCACGCGGGTGAATGTGGAGAACGGCCGCTGCACCGGTGTGACCTATCGGCGGGGCGGAAAGTTAATCACGGTGAAAGCCGTGCGTGAGGTAGTCATGGCTGCTGGTGCCGTGCAGACTCCGCAAATACTTGAGCTCTCAGGGATCGGTGACCCTGCCTTATTGGAAAGACTCGGCATTCCCTTGGTGCACGCTTGCGCGCGCGTCGGTGAAAATTACATCGATCATTTTGCGACACGTATGAACTGGCGTGTCAAAAACACACAGACCTTAAACGAGCTCGCACAAGGCTGGCGCCTAGGCGCCGCCGTGATGCAATATTTCACGCAGCGCAAAGGATTGTTAACACTAGGGACAGGACTTGCGTTTGGTTTTGTGAAAACGCGTGCAGAAATGCCTACTCCTGATGTGCAGTATTTTTTTATGCATGCCAGTTATGCCAATGCTGCGATTCGAAAGCTCGACAATGCGCCAGGCATGACGATGGGGGTGACGGGTATGCGTCCCACCTCGCAGGGCAGTATTCATATTCAGTCTGCCAACCCGCTGGCGGGACCTGCGATTCGTCCGAACTTTTTGGCGACAGCAGAGGATCAGCAAGTCCTGATCGATGGGATGAAAATCGCGCGCAGGATTGTGGGACGTCCGTCGATGAACCCGTATGTGGATTTTGAAATGAGTCCGGGCGATAGCGTGCAGACTGATGCGCAATGGCTCAATTTTTCCAGGGATAACGGACAGACGATTTATCATCCGATCGGTACCTGCAGAATGGGTACAGATCCTCAGGCCGTTGTTGATCCGAGTTTGAAATTCAACGGGATTGAGGGATTGCGCGTAGTCGATGCCTCTGTCATGCCGGCAATGGTGTCGGGCAATACGCAGTGCGCGGTGATGATGGTGGCCGAGCGTGGCGCTGATTTGATTTTGCAAGATGCAAAGAGAGCTTGAACATGTATAACTTTAAAAACAGAACACTCGTGCTGACCGGTGCTGCAGGCGGAATTGGTCGTGAAATCGTCAGGCAATTTTATGATGCGGGCGCTAATCTTGTTGTTGCTGACATGGATATTGCGAGTCTGGATTCTTTTATTCAGACGCTGACACCTGAGGTGGGTCGTATTGTTTCAATGAAGATGGATTCTTCTAAACCAGAGGACTGCGACCAACTGGTGGAGCTTGCGCGTGCGCATTTCGGCGGGATTGATTTTCTCGTGCCAGGGGCTGCGATCTACAAAGCGGATCCGATTCGCGAGATGACCGATGAGCAATGGCGACAAACCTTAAGCATCAATCTGGATGGTGTGTTTTTTCTGATTAAGCGCGCTATCCCTTTATTGCGTGAAAACAGCGCGATCGTGAACATCAGCTCCATGGCTGCCCATCGTGGTGCTTTTTATAACGCACATTACAGCTCAACCAAAGGCGCCTTGATCAGCCTGACGCGTTCTTTGTCGCGTGAATTAGGCCCTGCAACGCGTGTCAACGCTGTCTCGCCAGGTATGATTGATACACCAATGGCGCGCGATCTGATCCGAGATCGCGGACAGCCTGCTATTGATCAGACTCCGCTCAAAAGGGTGGGGCAGCCTGGCGAGATTGCCTCGGTGATCGCATTCCTTTGCAGTGAAGGCGCAAGCTTCATCACCGGCGAGGTCATCAATGCAAACGGTGGTTTGCATATGGCGGGCTGAGTAATGAATAATAACGAATCAATGATGGTCGATTAGGTGCGAAGCGAGTAACTATCCTGGCAGGTGCTGATAGTGCTGTGCCAGTGTTTTAAAAGCCTCCACCTGTGGGTTGATTCCCGTCTCTTGCTCAAGTATTGCACCCACCTCTTCGGCCATCGTTTGTGCCAGATGCGCATCCAGAAACAACAATCTGGAGCGTCTGGCCAGGACGTCTTCAACGTAGCGCGCATATTCATAGCGCGCAGCAAACCTGACCATCGCTTCCGTTAATCCGCCACCCAGCGCTCGATCAGCCCCGGGCAGACTCTGGACGAACGTACTTTCATCCCCATACGCTGCAAGACCTGGTGTATCGCTCATCTTGTGTCCGACAGGGCTGCCGGATTGAGCGCCGACAAGGGGTAAATCTTCTGTCCTTGACCGTGACTCAGCAGGCAATAGCTGATGGTCTTGGCAGTGTTTCAGAACGTCGATGGCCATCGCGCGATAGGTCGTCCATTTTCCTCCCGTCACTGTGACGAGATTGCTTGGACTCACCAGTACGGTATGACCACGACTGATTTTCTTGGTGTTGCCGCCATCGTTTTCAGGTGGTTTGACGAGCGGGCGCAAACCCACCCAGATGCTCTTGATATCGGCGCGCGTTGGTGCATGCGCCAGATGGTTTTTGGATTCGTTAAGAATAAAGTCCAGTTCCTCTTTAAAGGGCTCTGGTTCGCGACTCAGGTCATGTCTCGGAGTATCCGTTGTGCCGATAATGACTTTACCTAGCCATGGGACGGCAAATAAGACGCGCCCATCGCTCGTCTTGGGAACGATCATGGCCTGATCACCAGGTAAGAACGCACGATCCACCACAACGTGCACGCCTTGGCTAGGCGCGACCATTTCAGAAACTTTTTTATCAGGTGTATCTTGCTGCCGGATGCCATCGACCCAGACGCCGGTTGCATTGATGATGCAGCCCGCTTCAATCTTGAATACTTGTGCCGTTTCCTTATCCTCGGCAATCAGGCCACAGACGCGGCCTTGAACGTGATTGAGCTGTGTGACTTTGCAATAGTTGACAAGCAGTGCGCCATGTTGAGCCGCTGTACGGGCGAGTCCGAGTGCCAGACGCGCATCGTCAAACTGACCGTCCCAATACTGAACGCCGCCTTTCAGGTTTTTGGGATGGACATTACTCAGCGTTTCGAGCGTGCGCGCTTTGCTTAAAAACCGTGTGCGACCCAAACTGCGTTTACCTGCCAGCGCATCGTATAAAACCAGACCGATACCGAAAAATGGCATCTCCCAGAATTTATAGCAAGGCATGACAAACGCGAGCGGCTGGGCAATGTGCGGAGCATTATGCAAAATGGTTGCGCGCTCGTGGACAGCTTCGTATACAAGCGGGACATTACCTTGCGCAAGATAGCGCACACCACCGTGAACAAGTTTGGTTGAACGCGAGGACGTGCCCTTTGCGAAATCGTCTGACTCCAGCAGGACAACAGAAAGCCCGCGCGCGGCCGCGTCGAGTGCGACACCTAGTCCTGTCGCGCCTCCTCCAATGATGGCCAGATCATATTTTTTTGGCTGAGCAAGTTTTTCCAGAATTTCAGTTCTGGAACTTGTGACCGGGGCTTGAGCGTGTTGTGTTTGCATGTGTGTTTGGAGAGTGGCTCTTTGCGCGGATGCGCTTTAGTGCTGCGTCCAGCCACGGGCGCGTTCGATCGCCTGGTGCCAGCGTGACAGTTTGACTTGTCGATCGGTCTCGGTCATGGCGGGTTCAAAACAACGGTCTATCGCCCATTGAGAGGTGATCTCCTCAATGTTTTTCCAAAAGCCGACTGCAAGTCCAGCCAGGTAGGCCGCACCGAGAGCTGTGGTCTCCGTGATGCGTGGCCGCACAACAGGGATGCCTAGAAAGTCCGCCTGCATTTGCATCAATAAATTGTTTTTGGATGCGCCGCCATCGACTCGCAGTTCAGTGAGTTTGATTTTTGAGTCTTTTTGCATCGCCGCGAGGACATCGGCAACCTGTAAGGCAATCGCCTCAAGCGCTGCCCGGGCAATGTGGGCCTTGGTTGTGCCGCGTGTCATGCCGATCAGTGTGCCGCGCGCATGACCATCCCAGATGGGTGCACCCATACCGGTAAATGCAGGAACAAGGTAGGTGTCATCGACATCTGCGACGCTAGCCGCGAGTGCCTCAACCTCTGAGGCAGAAGCAATAATACCCAGACCGTCACGTAGCCACTGGATGGTTGCACCACCCATGAATACCGAGGCTTCGAGGCAATACGTGACGTCTGTACGTACTGGCGTTGAGCAACCAGCGCCGCAGCCAACGTTGCTGCAACCGCCCGTAGTGCAACCGCCAGCACCGCCGCAACATCCCGAATCTGAAGCGCTGGCCGCTTTGACAGCCGGTGTGGATGCATCGGGATATTGCCAGCCGATGGTTGTCAGGAGTCGGTTCATGCTTGGTACGGGCGCGTGACCGGTATTCATCAGCATAAAGCAACCTGTACCGTAGGTATTCTTGGCCATGCCCGGACTCAGGCAAATCTGACCAAAGGTTGCACCTTGTTGATCACCGATCATTGACGCGATGGGGATGGCTCGTCCAAACAAACTAGCATCCGTTTCGCCCAGCAGGCCCGAAGAGGGGACGATTTTAGGCATCAGACTGCGGGGAATATTGAAAAGCGTAAGCAGCTGGTCATCCCAGTCAAGCGAATGCAAATTAAACAGCATTGTGCGCGAGGCATTACTTGGATCGGTCGCGTGCACACGACCTGCTGTCAGATTCCAGACCAGCCAGGTGTCGATCGTGCCAAAAGCCAGTTCACCCTTTTCTGCGCGTGCACGTGCGCCTGGGATATTGTCGAGCAGCCATTGCAGTTTCGTGGCGGAAAAATAAGCATCCAGGATCAGGCCTGTTTTAGTCTGGATCATCGCTTGGTGACCAAGTTGCCTCAACTCATCACAGTAGCCAGCCGTTCGACGGTCTTGCCACACGATTGCATTGGCAAGCGGTTGGCCTGTCAGGCGGTCCCACAAGACGGTAGTTTCGCGTTGATTGGTGATGGCGATCGCTGCCACGTCCCTGGCACTGATATGCGCTTCGGACTGGTCAAACACCTGATGCATCACGGCAAGCTGGGATGACCAGATGTTGAGCGCATCGTGCTCTATCCAGCCGGGCTGGGGGAATATCTGTGGGAATTCCTGTTGAGCGGTCTGGACGGACTGGCCCTTCGCATCAAACAAAATGGCACGAGAGCTAGTGGTACCTTGATCCAGGGCGAGAATATATTTCATAACAATTTCCAGACAGTAGGGCGTATAACAGGCATTGTTAACCTGAGCTTGAGCGATATTGGCTCAATGTACACAATCTTTTGCATCCTATTGATGTTCAATGTTACAAGTATGCGACAAATAGGCAGTATTTCGTGTCATAAACGACCGCTATAGTGCAGAGATCTATTCACAGCTAGGAGACACCATGAAACACACAACAGCGAAAATGACGGCTTCTTTGGCATTGGCTTTTGCCGGTTTACTGAGTCAGCCCGTTGCGGCACAGACAGAAATTCAGTGGTGGCACGCGATGGGGGGGGCGTTGGGCGAATGGGTCAACGATCTGGCTAAGGACTTCAATGCGACTCAGACTGCTTATAAGATCGTGCCAGTGTTTAAGGGGAGTTACGATGAGGCGATGACGGCGGCGATTGCCGCTTACCGAGCCGGTAACGCGCCTCACATTCTGCAGGTTTTTGAGGTGGGTACGGCCACCATGATGGCCAGCAAAGGAGCCATTCAGCCTGTCGCCGAGGTCATGAAAGCCGCTGGCGTGCCGTTTGACCCGGCTGCCTATGTCCCTGCGGTAGCTGGTTATTACACAGCACCAAATGGCGCGATGCTGAGTTTCCCTTTCAACAGCTCGACCACTGTATTTCATTACAACAAGGACGCCTTCAAAGCGGCAGGCCTTGACCCGGAAAAACCACCAAAGACCTGGCCAGAAGTCGCCGAAGCTGCTGCGAAATTAAAAGCCTCTGGCCATGCCTGCCCCTTTACGACGAGTTGGGCAAGCTGGACGCAGCTCGAAAGTTTCAGTACCTGGCACAACACCGAGTTTGCGACCAAAGGCAACGGGATGGATGGTATCGATGCGCGTCTGACATTTAACTCACCCTTGCATGTGCGCCATATTGAAAACCTGGCGAATATGGCTAAAAAAGGCGAGTTTGTTTATAAAGGACGTGGCAACGCTGCGGATGCCGTGTTTGTGTCAGGTGAATGCGCCATGATGACCGGCTCCTCCGGTTTGTATGGCAACATCAAACGTAATGCCAAATTCACAGGTGGCATCTCTACACTGCCGTACTATCCGGATGTGCAGGGTGCACCACAAAATACAGTGATCGGTGGCGCGAGCCTCTGGGTCATGTCCGGTAAAAAAGCAGACGAATACAAAGGCGTCGCGCAATTTTTTGCATTTCTCTCAACGCCCGAGCAAGCGGCTAAAAGCCATCAGCTGACCGGTTACCTCCCTTTGACGCTGGCATCGTTTGAGCTCACCGAAAAATCCGGCTTCTATAAAGAAAACCCAGGCACAGATGTCGCGGTCACGCAGATGATTCGTAAGACAACGGATAAGTCGCGCGGGATCCGTTTGGGTAATTTTGTACAGATCCGAACCATCATTGACGAAGAACTCGAGCCTGTCTGGGCTGGCAAAGTCCCGCCCAAAACTGCTCTGGATACTGCGGTTAAGCGTGGCAATGAGCAACTTGAGCGATTTCAGAAAGCCAATAGCCGTTGAGATCTCTGGCGTATGGAAAAGAAAGTTCGTTTTAATTCCCGCTGGCTGCCGTGGCTCCTGATCGCACCACAGATGTGTGTGGTGCTGGTCTTTTTTTTCTGGCCCGCGGGACGCGCAATCTATCAAAGCGTCCTCAATGAGGATGCTTTTGGTACGAGCACGGAGTTTGTCGGTTTAGAAAACTTTACGCGCCTGTTTAACGATGCAACCTACTTGCAATCCTTTCAGACAACGGCAGTCTTTTCTGTGCTGGTGGCTGTCTGCGGGTTGACGCTCGCCTTATTGCTGGCAGTGATGGCGGATCGGGTGATGCGAGGAGCAGGGATTTATAAAACCCTGCTCATCTGGCCGTATGCGGTCGCCTCGGCTGTTGCGGGCGTTGTCTGGTTGTTTATGTTCGCCTCGCCGATGGGCGTCGTGGCGTATGGTTTGCGCGCGCTGGGGATGAATTGGAATCATTTGCTTGATCCCGCGGATGCGATGGCCCTGATTGTCATGGCCGCAGTCTGGAAGCAAATTTCCTACAATTTTTTATTTTTTCTCGCCGGCTTGCAGTCGATCCCGCGCTCTCTGATTGAGGCTGCCGCGATTGATGGCGCCTCGCCCTGGTACCGCTTTCGAACAATCGTATTTCCCTTGCTCTCGCCGACAACCTTTTTCTTACTTGTCATCAACGTTGTTTACGCGTTCTTTGATACGTTCGCGATTGTCGATGCCGCCACTCATGGCGGGCCGGGCAAGGCAACTTCCATTCTTGTCTACAAGGTTTATTACGATGGATTCAAGGCGATGGATCTGGGGGGCTCAGCCGCACAGTCCGTCATCCTGATGCTGATCGTCGTGACACTGACTGTTGTGCAGTTCAAGTTTGTTGAACGCAAGGTGCAATACTCATGATAGAACGCCGTCCCGGCCTGACTTTCCTCTCCCATCTTGTGCTGTTGCTCGGTGTGTTGATTGTGGCTTTCCCGGTCTACATCACGCTGGTCGCATCCACACAATCCTCAGTTGAAATCGCGCAGTCCGTGCCGATGTCTCTGGTGCCCGGATCCAATATGATTGAGACATACCGGGTGGCTTTGTTTGGTGGCGAGACGGCGGCCGGGAGTCATATCGCGGCGGCGTGGCCCATGATGTGGGTTAGTCTGGTGAGTGCCTTGGTGATTACGATCGGTAAGATCACGATCTCCATGCTCTCGGCTTTTGCCATTGTCTATTTTCGTTTTCCGTTTCGTGGCATTGTGTTCTGGATGATTTTTGTCACCCTGATGCTGCCGGTCGAAGTGCGTATTGGTCCGACGTATGAAGTGATCGCGAGCCTGGGTATGCTCAATACCTATGCGGGGCTTACGATTCCCCTGATCGCTTCGGCCACAGCGACATTCTTGTTCCGGCAGTTTTTTCTGACGGTGCCTGATGAATTGGTCGAGGCGGCGCGTATGGATGGTGCGGGTCCCATGCGATTTTTCTGGGATGTGCTGTTACCACTTTCGCGCACCAGTATCGCAGCCTTGTTCGTGATTCAGTTTATTTATGGCTGGAATCAATATCTCTGGCCTTTGCTTGTCACGACAAATGAGGATATGTATCCGGTCGTGATGGGGATCAAGCGTCTGATCTCGGGCGACGCCTATACCGAATGGAATGTCGTCATGGCCACAGCGGTGCTGGCAATGCTGCCCCCTGCAATTGTTGTGATTCTGATGCAAAAGTGGTTCGTCAAGGGCCTCGTGGATACTGAGAAATAAATATGGCTGCCATTTCTTTTAAAAATATTGTTAAGCGCTATGGCTCAGGTAAAACCGAGGTTCAAGTCATCCACGATGTCTCGGCTGAAATCCATGATGGTGAATTTGTTGTCATCGTAGGACCTTCCGGTTGCGGAAAATCAACGCTGTTGCGCATGGTCGCCGGGCTTGAGGAAATTTCCTCGGGAGAGATTTCGATCGGTCATCGGGTTGTGAATGATCTGGAACCCGCCGAGCGTGATATCGCGATGGTGTTTCAGAATTATGCGCTGTATCCGCATATGACCGTCTATGACAATATGGCTTACGGGTTAAAGATTGCCAAAGTATCAAAACAAGAGATCCGCACCCGCGTTGAAAAGGCGGCGGGCATTCTCGAACTGATGCCGTTTTTAGATCGCAAACCGCGTGCGCTGTCGGGAGGACAGCGTCAGCGTGTCGCGATGGGACGTGCGATTGTGCGCCAGCCGCAGGTGTTCCTTTTTGACGAGCCTTTATCTAACCTCGACGCCAAGCTGCGTGCCCAGACGCGTCTGGAAATTCAGAAGCTACACCGCGAGCTGGGGATCACCTCGTTGTTTGTGACCCACGATCAGGTCGAAGCCATGACCCTTGCGCAACGCATGATCGTGATGCATGGTGGCGTGATGGAGCAGTTTGGCACGCCTGAGGAGGTGTACAACCAGCCCGCTACGACTTTTGTTGCTAGCTTTATTGGTTCGCCTCCTATGAATCTGCTGCGCCATGTCGCGGGTACGCCGACAGGTACGATCCTGGGCGTGCGTCCAGAGCACCTCGATATCGGAGATGCGGGCTGGGAGATGACAGTCGAGACGGTTGAGCTGCTGGGTGCAGAACGTCTGGTGTATTGCAAAATGGGTGCAGACGCATTGATCGTCAGGATTCAGGAAGACCAGCGCGCACCGCAGCTTGGCAAAACAATTTTTGCCAAGCCTCGCGCGGATCGTATGCATTATTTTGATGCTGAAACAGGCAAAAGAAAAAAATAAAATTCGGAGATATGCATGAATCAGTTTGACCCAACGGCCGTCGGACCACTGTCTGATGTGCGGGTGCTTGATCTTTCCCGCTTGGTTGCTGGCAATATGCTATCCGCTTATCTGGCGGACTTTGGCGCCGATGTGATCAAAGTCGAGAGAGAGGGCTCGGGTGATGACCTACGTAATTGGCGCGAGGCAGGCTGGGATATTTACTGGAAAGTCTACGGTCGTAATAAGCGTTCCCTCGTACTGGATCTGAAATCCGAAGAGGGTATGCAGAATCTAAAAAAACTGGCTTGCCATTCGCAAGTACTGATAGAAAATTTTGTCCCAGGCGGGCTCGAAAAAATGGGTTTGGCACCCGAGATCCTCCTCGCCTTGAATCCGGCGCTGGTGATTGTGCGCGTTTCAGGCTGGGGTCAAACGGGTCCTTTTAGCCATAAACCAGGATTTGGTACGTTGGTCGAAGCGATGTCTGGTTTTGCCCATTTGAATGGCTATCCTGACCGCCCACCCGTATTACCTCCGTTGGCACTCGCGGACATGATCGCGGGTGTGTATGGCGCCGCGGGTGTGCTGACCGCATTACGTGTCGCTGAAAAGGAAGGTCGAGGGCAAGTGATTGATCTTTCGCTATTCGAGCCAATCTTTTCGGTCATCTCATCCGAGGCCGCTAAGTACAAGGTAACAGGCGAGGCCACTATGCGTGCGGGCAATCAGTCCAGCCATACTGCGCCACGCAATATTTACGCTTGTTCGGATGCAAGATTTGTCGCGATGTCAGGCTCGATGCAGTCTATGGCGATGAAGATTTTTGACACGATGGGGCGTGCTGATCTGAAAACCGATCCCAAATTCGCGACAAACGATGCGCGCGTGCAAAATCGTGATGCGCTCGACGCCATCATTGGTCAGTATATCGGTGCGCGTACACAGGAAGAAAATCTCGAGATCTTCGAGGCTGCGGGTGTGACTGTCGGGCCTGTATGCTCGGTCGCAGATTTGATGGAACATCCTTTTGTGACCGGACGTCAGGCGATTGTGGACATGGAGGACAGGGATTTAGGGAGCTTACCCATGCACAACGTCATCCCTCGACTGTCTGAAACGCCTGGGGCGTTCCGTCGTCCAGCGCCTCGGTTAGGCGAGCATACGCAGGAAATCCTTGACGAACTTAAACGTAAGGTGTGATATTCGTAGTTCGACACAGTAGTTAAAAAATATGTAGTTCAAAATTAAAACAATAAGCCGCAGACAAAGACACCATCATGCATAGCCATTCATCAGAATATTTGCCGTTTGATCCAATAGTTGCCCCTAAACACAAACTGCCTACAGGGACAGTTGATTGTCATTTCCATGTTTTTGAG
>CAINDJ010000292.1 GCA_903847325.1 uncultured beta proteobacterium
CGGCGAGGGTATAGGCAATGAGGCTTCCATCCGGCGACCAAGCGGTCCGGTATCCCGGGGAGGAGTGGGCCTCCAAGCCTGTCAGCAGGACGGGTGTGGAGCCGGCAGATGCGTCCATCGCCCAGATTCCGCCGTTGTCGGAATGCTTAACCGGTTTGTGGTTGATATCGGCGGCTTTAACGTAAAAGCGTTTAGCCGACAGCTTGGAGCCTTGATCAAAAATCAGCACTGAACGTCGCACGAGGCTCTTGGGAAACACACCATTGACCAGCAATATCGTGACGCGATCTTCGACGGTTAAGGCCACGCCTTTCACAATATGTACCTCGCCTTGAACCACATAGGTCATACCAGCGCGTAGATTTTTATTCTTTTTAATATTTCCAGCGATAACTTCGATTGGATTCATTTTGTTGGCTCCACATAGACACTTCATTCTATCTTTAAATCTTAATTTCATAAAAATACTTGGGCTTCATTTTGATGCGTGTCATGCACGCTTTTGGGCATTTTAAAAATTATATTTTTTTTAAATCACGCGCACATTGCAAAATACCTTATTTCACAGGCACTTGGAATGGCTTACAGGAGATCGTTTCCGTTCAGCCCAACACCCTTGCTTTGCACTGCAAACGAGCATAAAAAGACGATTGGATTTCATAAATTTTGAGTGCTAGGATGGATGAACATTCTTTGATAAAGGTGCCGCATGTTGAACCGAATTCTCTCTAAATTTATAGTGAGTGCGCTTGCTGTCGGCGCCTTAACTACCGCACACAGCCAAGATCTCACAAAAACTCTTCGTGTTGTTCCCCAGGCTGATTTAAAAATTCTTGATCCAATTTGGACAACGGCGTTCGTCACGCGTAATCATGGATACATGATTTACGACACACTCTTTGGTCTGGATGGTCAAGGTAAAGTTCAACCACAAATGGTTGATACTTACTCAACGTCTCCCGATGGTCTGACATGGACGTTCACCCTGCGTAAAGGACTTGCCTTCAGTAACGGCAAGCCTGTCACGTCCGCTGATGTGATTCCCTCCATTACGCGATGGGGCAAACGCGATGTGTTCGGTCAGAAAATGTTCGAAGCAATGTCCTCTTTTGACGCGATCGATGACAATAGTTTCAAAATGGTTTTTAAAACACCATTTCCGATGGTTCTTGATGCGCTTTCAAAACCCTCAGGCAGCGCAGCCTTCATTATGGAAAAATCTGCTGCTTCCACACCTGCAGACAAGCAAATCACTGAATACATTGGCTCGGGTCCCTATGTATTTAAACAGGACGAGTACAGTCCTGGTGCAAAAATTGTTTACACAAAAAACACAAGCTATGTGCCGCGTAGCGAACCAGCATCCGGTACGGCGGGTGGCAAGCAGGTTTTTGTGGATCGAGTCGAGTGGGTGATTCTGAAAGACGCCCAAACCATGTCTAACGCCATCGCGAACGATGAAATAGACATGATTGAATGGATGCCTGCCGAGCAATACGCGACATTCAAAGCGAATCCCAAGCTTGAGCTGATCAAACCAACACCCGCCGGTCTATTTGATTTGCACCTGAATCATTTGGTCCCTCCTTTTGATAATCCAAAAATCGCTCAGGCAGCAATTATGGCCATCAATCAGGAAGCCTTGCTACGCGCGCAGTTGGTGAATAAAGACCTGTACCGCACATGCGTATCCATTTACCCGTGTGACTCCGCAATTGCCTCGTCTGACGCAGTCTATTTCACCGGTAAGCCACAGTTTGAAGCGGCAAAGAAACTACTCAAAGAAGCTGGGTACGACGGTAAACCTGTCGTACTACTCTACCCTGCTGATTTCGCTGTCATCAACAAATTCCCTCCAGTTATGGCTCAGCTCCTGAAACAAGCCGGATTCAATGTGGATATGCAGGCAATGGACTGGTCATCGCTGGTCACACGACGCACGATCAAGGAGCCAGCCGATAAAGGCGGATGGAATATGTTCATCACCGGCTGGTCACCTGGCGACACGATGAATCCACTGTTCTTCCCTCCCCTTACTGGCAATGGTGAGAAAGGCTGGTTTGGCTGGACAACAGATCCAAAACTTGAGCAACTCAAGACTGACTACATGGCTGCTACAGATGCAGCAGAGCGTAAAAAAATTGCAGCCGCGATTCAGGTTGAAGTCTATGAAATGGGTATTTTTGCTCCTCTCGGTAACTTCGACTTTTATTCAGTCTTGCGTAAAGGTGTAGTCACTGGTTTGGTTCAGGCACCTGTCAATGTTTTCTGGAATCTCAAAAAGAACTGAAAACAGTAACTGCGTAGTAACGACGAATACTTTATAAATGTCTTTACTACGCAGCAATGCATTCCGGGGATTTAATAGCCATGTTTTTCTTTATTATTCGGCGCGTACTCTCCACCATCCCCGTTCTCCTGATCGTAGCCGTCATTGTGTTCCTGATGTTGCGATTGACTCCAGGTGATCCTGCAGCTTCGCTGGTTGGCAACAACGGATCTAGCGCAGACATCGCCAATATCCGTGCAAGTCTGGGACTGGATCAACCGTTACCTGTTCAGTTTTATAAATGGGCCGTACAAGTCTTTCAAGGAGACTTAGGCGAGTCATACTATATGAAACGACCCGTCACGCAACTCATCGCGCAACGGATAGGACCGACTTTATCGCTCTCATTTCTGACATTAGTCGTCACGATTGCACTAGCCGTCCCGCTTGGTGTGATTGCAGCTTGGCGACATGGTGGATGGTTGGATCGTGCGCTAATGGGCTTTTCTGTCGTTGGATTTTCTATACCGTCTTTTGTAATTGGCTACCTGCTCATCTGGATGATTGCGCTGCACTGGCAACTATTACCGGTCCAGGGATATGCGCCGATCGCCCAAGGTTTGGGGAAATGGCTTTCTCATTTGGTTCTCCCTGCGATCACCCTGTCGATTATTTATCTGGCACTGATCGCGCGCGTCACCAGAGCATCTGTTGCGGAAGCGTTAAGCGAAGACTATATCCGTACAGCGCGCTCAAAGGGGATTTCCGAGTTGCGTGTATTGACGCGTCATGCCTTAGCGAATGCTGCGGTGCCGATTATTACTGTGATTGGGATTGGTATAGGTTTATTGATCGGAGGTGTCGTGGTGACTGAGACCGTCTATGCGATACCAGGTTTAGGTCAATTAACGGTTGATGCGGTACTCAGCCGGGATTTTCCTTTGATTCAAGGCATCACGTTATTCTTTTCCTTTGTCTACGTCCTGATTAACCTGCTTGTCGATCTGAGCTATGTCATTCTCGATCCACGTATTCGCTATTAATGCACGGCCAGGTTACTCATGCAAACATCTTCCAACATAAATTCCCCCGCAGCGGCCGAACCAATCCCCACAGCCAAGCGTCGCAAGCCTCTCTGGCAGCGTGTGCTATCGAACTGGTCGGTCAGGATCGGTGGCGCTGTGTTGTGCCTGCTCGTTGTCATGTCAGTTTGTGCGCCTTGGCTTGGAACGATTGACCCGGTCGCGATGGATCCTTCAAGCGCCAATCTTTTGCCAGGCACGCGTGCGGAATTTAACGATTTGTCCGGCGACTCATTTGAGCATTATTTTTTTATGGGCACGGATAGCTTGGGACGAGACACCTGGAGCAGGATCGCTTATGGAGCGAGGATTTCAATCACTGTTGGAATCGCCGTTGCCTGCTTAGCGCTAGCCTGTGGCATGGTGCTAGGTATTGCAGCAGGATATTTTCGCCGTTTGGATAACATCATCATGCGTGTGATGGACAGCGTGATGGCGATACCCAGCATCTTGTTCGCGATTACGCTCATGGCTTTGTGGCGGCCTACGATTTTAACTGTCATTGTTGCAATCACGATCCCAGAGATTCCCCGAGTAGCCAGACTCGTGCGCTCCGTTGTACTCACTATTCGCGAAGAATCATACGTAGAGGCCGCTATTTCTCTGGCCACACCAACTCTCAAAATACTTTGGCGTCACATACTTCCTAATGCGATAGCCCCGTTACTGGTGCAAGGCACTTATGTGTGCGCTTCAGCCATTCTTGTTGAAGCCATTCTTTCCTTTCTGGGTGTAGGCTTGCCGCCAGATATTCCGACGTGGGGCAACATCATGGCTGACGGAAGAATGCAATTCAATCAGTTTCCGCAGACAGTTTTATTTCCCGGTATTTTTCTTGCTTTGACTGTACTGTCAGTCAATATTCTTGGTGATGGTCTGCGCGATACCCTTGATCCTAAATTCAATAAGCGCGGAGGTTGATATGAATACTTCCGTTTTATCTGTAGAACAACTTTCGATCAACTTGCCCGCCGGTGCGGACCGCACTTACGCCGTGCGTGATATTTCCTTCTCCGTAAATAAAGGCGAAATTGTTTGCCTGGTAGATGAGTCGGGCTCTGGGAAATCTGTGATTGCCCAAGTCGTCATGGGTCTCTTACCCAAAACCCTGATACCCAGTCATGGCGTCTTAAAACTATTAGGTGAAGATGTATTAAGCTTATCCGAAGCACGTCTGAAAAAGCTACGCGGCTCGACGATGGCGATGGTCTTTCAGGAGCCCATGACCGCGCTCAATCCCATCATGACATGTGGGCAGCAAGTTGATGAGATGCTGGTTCAGCATACAAAGATGAACAAAGCAGACCGTTACGCACGGATTCTGGACATATTCAATCAAGTCAAACTTCCAGAGCCGGTGCGCATGTATCGCTCCTACCCTCATCAGCTTTCAGGAGGTCAACGCCAACGTATTGTCATCGCGATGGCATTGATCTTAAAACCTGCGTTATTGATCTGCGATGAACCGACAACGGCGCTGGACGTGACGACGCAGGCCGAAATTTTAAAATTGATCGCTGAACTTCAGAGCGGCAGCGATACCGCCGTACTTTTCATCACACACGATTTGGGTGTGGTCGCTGAAATCGCCGATCAGGTCGTCGTGTTGCAATTAGGTGAAATGATCGAACAGGGTCAGACGCAGCAAGTCTTGCAACAACCTGCCCAAACCTACACGCAGATGTTGTTATCTGCAGTACCTGGTCTCATTCCACGCGCGCGGCCGCCGATACAGCATGCCGAGCCATTAATCAGAACCAGAAAGCTACAAAAAACCTATATCACCGGATCATGGCCTGCGCGCAAACATACTGTCGCAGCGGCAAATGACATCACCCTACAAGTATTGCCAGGCGAGACAGTCGGGATCGTAGGTGAATCGGGGTCGGGCAAATCTACCGTGGCTAGATGTATCGCGCGTTTAATCGAACCAACATCTGGAGATATTTATGCGAATGGATTGTCTGTCGCGTCTATCTCTGGACGAGAGTTATATCCATTCAGACGCGTCGTACAGGTTGTATTTCAGGATCCTTATCGATCACTCAATCCGCGTCGTACAGTAGGTCAGTCAATTATTGAAGGCCCCATAAACTTTGGGCTTTCGTTCGAAAAGGCCTGGGCGCGCGCTGAGGAGTTAATGCATCTCGTTCGCCTCAAGCCTGAAGCACTTCACCGATACCCTAGTGAATTCTCAGGCGGACAACGGCAACGTATCTCCATTGCCCGTGCGCTTGCTTGCGACCCTCAGGTACTGATTGCAGACGAAGCGGTATCTGCACTGGATGTCTCTGTCCAAGCTCAAATTCTTGATTTACTCAACGATATTCAGCAAAAATTACGGATCGGAATATTGTTCATCACGCATGATTTGCGTGTCGCCAGCCAGATCTGCGATCGCGTCATTGTGATGCAACGCGGCAATATCGTAGAGCAAGGTTTAATTAATGATGTCTTTATCAACCCACAACATCCCTATACTCAAACCCTGCTCGCCGCGGCTCCCGGTCGTGGCTACGCGTTTGGTCGCGCTCAGTCCTGATTTAACAACTCTTTAATCGCTCCAGTTATAAAGGCCGCATCGTGCTTGTTTGCCGTTGGTAGACCAGCACGGTGTCCCCAGACAGATTCGATGGGCAACAGCCTGGCGCGTTGCATCTGCTCAACTTCGAGTCGATTGTCCTCGACCTGAAAATAAAGATCTGTGACGCTCGGCATAATCAATGCATTCGCGGTGATCGCTTTCAAAGCAGCAGTAAAGTCACCGTTATAACGTTTGTTTGCGGCAATATTTGCATGCTGCCACGCCCACATCTGCGCGAGTAAATTATTAGCATCTCGTTTTAAAAAATTCGCCTCCCACGACATGACAAGAAAATCTTCTAAGGAAGAAAATCCGGCATCGCGCCAGGCTTCTTGGCGATAGAATGTTTGCGACATGGCCATTGCAGCATAATTACGTGCCATGGCCCGCAGACCACGCTCAGGGCGGCTAACAAAATGACCGTTTTGAAAAGCAGGGTCGGTCGTCAGCGTTGATCTGACACCTTCGATGAAAACCTGATTGTGCGGTGAGCATTTGGCAGCGCCACAGTTCACGACGAGCCTCTTGACCATTGCCGGATAAGCCGCAGCCCATTCATAAGCTTGCACACCCCCCATCGACCAGCCACAGGCAAGCGCCAAGGTTTGAATTCCAAATATTTCTGTAATGAGTTTGTGCTGGACAAATACATTGTCTGCAATAGTGAAATTCGGCCAGCGATCACCTGTAAATGGATCCACAGCATTACTTGGCGATGAAGACAAACCATTCCCAAAAAGGTTGGGAATGATGACGAAATACTTATCTGTATCTAACGCTAAACCTGATCCCACCATCCAGAGAATATCTGTGTGGTGTGCACCAAACGACGTCATGTAAATGATGGCATTTGTCTTGTCGGCATTAAGCGTTCCGTATGTTTTGTAAGCGAGCTTGGCATCTCTGAAAGTAATGCCTGATTGCAAGACGACATTACCGGCATTAAAAATTTCGTAATCATTCATATGCGTGCTGCCTATTTTTTCAAATCGTTAGGTGAGTACAGAGTATCTGCATCCAGCGGATATACAGGCCGGTTAACGCGATTAAATGGAAAGCGGGAATAATCTGAGCTCGTCACGCCCCCGCCATCACACTCCACGACTGCTTTTGAAACAGGTACAAAAACGGGGCGACAGTACATACGGGATTTCAACAGAACAAATCGGTGTTTCGTCGGATCAATTCCAATATGCTCAAAGATCCCGAGATCCCAATGTTCCTGTGGTGTTTCAGTGACCATCACCTGAGCCTGCTCACAATCAAACCTGACTGTGCGTCCCATGCGGATACGCTGCCCCGTGTAAGTTGGACCTGAAATCACATACTCACCATCGGTGATACGCGCAACTGTTCCTGTCAACGTACGTGCTACCGGGGTGATACCCAATTGCGCCAAAGGCACCTTGTCACCCACTTTAATCGTGAGCGTTGCTCCGACACCCACTGCAATCATTTGCTCAACAGCTTCGGGATCACAAATCGGGCCAACAACGATATCTGTTAGACCCTGCGCGAGGGCTTCGTGCAGCACATTCATATCGTCGCAAGTACCTCCCGACATGCAATTATCGCCATGGTCGAGCAAGAGGACGGGCTTTGCGCCAGGCTTGGCGGCCTCGATCTGCGCACGTGCGATCGATTGGCTCAATGGCTCACTTTCATAGACAAAGCCATCACGGTTTTCCCAGATGAAATTTGCGATGTCGTCCGCGGTACGTTCGGCTTTGAGTTGATCACCGTCAGCCACAACAATCACGCTGATACAAGGCGCAGCGATGTCTGCCAAAGAAAATCCAGCCAGTACGGATACGCCTAGCAGTCCACTTTGTTCAGCGTTTTTCGCCATCTGCACCGCATCGTGCATCGCACCCATATCAGTCCGGCTGCGCAACGTGTGCACCAGCAGCGGAAGTCTGCGCCAGGCGATCACTGGCTTTGTCCGCCCGGAGATCATATCAAGCAGCAATCGACCGGCATGCTCGCCCGTTTCGTACATATCAATGTGTGGGTAGGTTTTAAAACTAACCACCACGTCGGCATTATTGGCGATCTCAGGTGTCATTTTGCCGTGCAAATCAAGCGCTACTGCGATGGGCGCATGAGGCAGCGCTGCCCGCACGCGCGCAAGTAAAGCGCCCTCTCCGTCATCCGCATTAACCGCCACCATCGCACCATGCAAGTCAAGCATGACTGCGTCACAACCAGTCGCTGCCGCAACAATCGTATCTGACATATGTGTATAGGCCTCGGCCCCGACCCGACCGCTAGGATTAGCCGTTGCCGTAATCGCCACAACCACCTCATGCCCAGCCTGCTCGGCAAGATCTATAAAGGCGGCTATTGCGGTCCGCGTGCCTTTAGACGCGTCGTATGCCGCCTGACCATATAAGGGGCCATCATCGCCAAATGATTTTAGCGGTGTGGCGACAGGCGAGAACGTATTGGTCTCGTGATTCATTCTTGCGAGGAGTATCTTCATAGAGACATACTCGCAAGGATAAACTCCTCAGTCAAGCACTGAACGTGATTTAATTCCCGATAATCATTCATTTAATCAAGAGATGACGTCCATGAGCCTGCCCGAACTATCCGCCGTTGAGTTACGCCGATTGATCGGCAGCCGCCAGATCTCTCCTGTTGAGCTCATGGATGCCTGCATCGACAGGATTGAAAAACTGAATCCCGCGATCAACGCCATCTGCGCAACGGATTTCGAAGGCGCACGCGTAGGTGCTAAACAAGCCGAGGCGGCTGTTTTGCGCGGTGACACTTTGGGCTTGTTACATGGTCTGCCGCTCGGAGTTAAAGACCTGCAAGATACAAAAGGACTCCTCACCACCTATGGCAACATTGGTTTGCGTGGAAACATCCCTAAGACCGACAATAGTCTGATCACGAGACTACGCAGCGCGGGTGCCATTGTGACCGCGAAGACAAACGTACCGGATATGGGTGCAGGTGCAAACTCCCGCAACCCTGTCTGGGGCGCGACAGGCAATCCATTTAATCCAACGCTGAATGCGGGTGGATCCTCGGGCGGGTCTGCTGCTGCACTGGCCACCGATATGTTGCCGATCTGCACAGGCTCCGACACGGGCGGGTCGCTGCGGATCCCTGCGGCACTGTGCGGTATTGTCGGGATGCGCCCCACACCTGGCATGATCCCGAACAATGCCCGTCCGCTAGGCTGGTCGGTCATTTCTGTTTTAGGACCCATGGGACGTAACGTGGCCGATACCGCCATGCTTTATGCGGCGAGCACGGGCGCCGACGCCTTTGATCCACTTGCATTTCCAGTCGATGCCTCGACGATATGGCCAATCAAACAACTCGATTTATCAAAGCTACGTGTTGGGTTTACTGAAGACTTTGGCGTTTGCATCGTCGATCAGGAAATGCGCAGAACATTCCGTAAAAAAGTAGCCGCAATTACTCCTCTTGTTGCCAGCTGCGAGCCCATTGATCTGCAGCTCGGTGATGCAGACCGGGCGTTCGATATTTTGCGTGCGGAAAGTTTTGTTGCAGCCTTTGCCGACACCTGGCGCAATAATCCTGAAAACCTGGGTCCCAACATACGTGCCAATATGGAAATATCTGCCTCCATTACGCTGGCTGATCGGGCCTGGGCTCACCTTGAACAAACGCGTGTTTGTAAAAAATTTGCCGCGGCCTTTGAGCAATACGATCTGATTCTTTCGCCCGTCACGCCTGTCTCACCTTTCCCATGGACGCAGCTCTATGCCACACATGTGGATGGACAGCCCATGAAAAATTACTATCAGTGGCTGGCGCTCACCTATGTTGTGACGCTCGCCACCAATCCGACGATCTCTTTGCCCTGCGGCACGGATGAGCATGGCATGCCATTTGGTTTGCAAATATCGGGGCGTCTTTACACGGATGGAAATTTGTTGGCGGCTGCGCATGCTATTGAGCAAGCGTTTGCCGGCGATGCGGACATGCAACGCCCCAAACCTGATCTCAACGCACTCAGAACTGCGAATCCTGAATTGAAATCAATCGTCACACACCCGCCTGTTTATAGCGGCGAAGAAATAGTGACTGGCATGAAAACCGCAGTTTGAAAATACACTCGACATCCTTTCCCTGATTTGAAATTGAAAGGATGTCAGTTCCTGCGATTAATCCAGGCGCATGCCATGCCAAACAACAATCCCCAAAACGCGCTACCGATCCCAAACATTGCCAGCCCTGATGCGGTCACAAGAAAAGTAATCAAAGCGGCTTCGCGTTCTTTTTCATCATGAAGCGCACCAGCTAATCCATTACCGATCGTGCCAAGCAATGCCAGTCCAGCAATACTGACAATCAGCGCGCGTGGAAATGCGGCAAAAATGCTCACGACTGTCGCGCCAAAAATACCCGTTAATAAATAAAATACACCGGCCCAGATTGCTGCAAGGTAGCGTCTTTTGGGATCGGGATCAGCATCTTTACTCATGCATATTGCGGCAGTAATCGCTGCAAGATTGAATGAAAATCCACCGAAAGGTGCGAGCAGCAATCCGGTTAAACCGGTCCAGCCAACCAGTGGAGAGGCGGGCGTGTTGTAACCATTCGCGCGTAACACTGCCAGGCCAGGTACGTTTTGCGAAGCCATCGAGACAACAAAAAGGGGGATACCCACGCCGATCAGACTAGACAAGACAAAAGTTGGCGCCATGAATACAGGCTTAGCGACTTCAACACTAAGTGACTCAAACACCAGCAGACCTTGTGTACTTGCAACAACCAAACCCAGCACGAACGTGATTGGCACGGCATACAGGGGAAAGAATCGTCGGCCCAACAAATAGCAGACAACCATCAGACCAACTAATACGCCTTGGGTCGGCAACACAACAAAAACGTCCAATCCGAAACGCAATAAGACGCCCGCAAGCATGGCCGCAGCCAGGGTCTTCGGCACGTATCGCATCAACTTCTCAAACCATCCTGAAAAGCCTGCGATGGTAATCAGCAAGGAATTGAATAAAAAGATGCCGATGGCTTCGGACATGGGTAAGCCAGCCAAACCAGTGATGAGCAATGCGGCACCGGGCGTTGACCAGGCGGTCAGAACGGGGCTTTTGAAATAAAGAGACAGACCTATACACGTTGTGGCCATACCAATACCCAGTGCCCACAACCAGGAAGAGATCTCCGCGGGTGTTGCCCCGGCAGCGGCGGCGGCTTGAAAGACGATAGCCGCCGAGCTGGTGTAACCAACGAGCACCGCAATAAAACCAGCAGATACATGCGAAATCGAAAACCAGCGGGACAAACCTTGACCCACAGGGTTAGCCTCGTCCGCCCATGACTTCCTCATTGCGATCGGGATCTGGTAACGACTCGTAACGCGTCATCGTGTGCCCGTCGCGCCCCATATAGATATACATCATTGCTGCGAAGTTAGCAGGTTGCATATACCGGTAACCCCAGATCCACTGCTTAGATTGGCCGAAACCTGTAGCCGTAACATTTGCCGGAGGGCCAAATTGGCAGCGAATTTTTTCAGCTGTCCATACCTCACCGTTGTTCAGTATCGAAAAGTGATTGTCATCGAGCAATTGCTCGGGTGAACCCACGCGTTTGTCCGCACCAACGACTAAAGCAAAAGCCGTCTCGCCCTGAGGCTGCTCGGTCCAGACCATACGGCGTGACCCATCTGCTTGCTCGCAGCTAACGACAGGACGTCCAAATTTACGGATGACATCTGCAATGGGCGTGCCTGGCGCAACGCTTGAGACTTGCGCGCAACCAGAAATAAATAGAGCGCCAAAACCCGTGAGCAGGCTAGCGCCTACTTTCAATCTTCTGCCTAGTCCACGATCAATCCGTAAACAATCCAAATACGTCTGCATTATTGACATCCTGAGCCTCACTCATCCGGGTAATCACTTTGATCATTAAAGCGATAGATATTTTTTGAATTAACCATGATAGCCTCAAAATCAATTTACGATAGTGACATCATCGATTTTTATTAGGCTACAAGCACAAACATAATCAGCCAAAGAACAATTGAATGATCAGTCGATTTCAATTATCAGTACGTGCATGATTAGGTGTCGCCTTCAGCGCATTTTAAAAAACATTGATGCGGACTATTTGCTCGATTCACTCAAAAAAGTGATGAACGGCGACTCATGTCATCTCTGCGGACATGACAACAAAACTATTCGCTCAGTTCCGCAAAGGCTCGACTGTATCAACGATCGCTAGCGAAGCCGCGATTTATGCTGTCGAACACGGGTTGGGTAGTCAAATCACTGACTGACATATAAAGCTCTGATAACGCTTACTCTGTGTGCCCGCTCAATTGCTCAAGCTCTGGACGCCCGTGAATTGATATCGTACTGCCCTTTACTGCAATCATCTGTTTTTTAATTAATTTCTGCAAAACCCGGGAAAACGTTTCCGGAGTAAGTCCAAGTTTGGATGCAATCATTTGTTTATTAACAATAAGAGGTGTCTGAGTGCCATTGTGCGGCTGCATCAGCAAGTATCCGACAACACGCTGAAGCGCGCTGCTTAGATGAACTGTTTCAATATCGCGTATCAGATTTTCGAATCGTCGCGATAGACCTTTTATGATGATTCTGGCAAATGAGGGATCCCGATCAATCGCCGCATCGATATCTCGTTTATCAATCCAGATGAGAAGACTATCGACAAGCGCTTGAGCATCATTCAAATAAGGATGATCGAGAAACATCATCGCCTCACCAAATGCCCGACCAGACTCCACGAATTCAATAATTTTTTCGCGACCTCGTTCGGATGGTATTGAAATCTTGACGTGTCCCACTGCAACAATAAAAAGACCTTTCGCTGCGTCACCTTTGTGAAAAATCGTTTCTTTTTTAGCAATCCGCACCTGATGTGCCGCTTTCGACAACTCATTGCGAGCTGCAGCATCCATACCCTCGAACAATGGCAAATGAGCCAGCAATTCGTCTACATCCAATTCTTTGCCCATATATCACCTATAGGAAAATTGCTCAAACAAAGTGCCAATCGATGCTAATGTTGGTGCGCTTAGTTCCGCACCAACTTGCCTGTCGGTCGCGGAACGAAATCTTTGTATGGCATATTTCCTCACACCCTGACGACTCAGGTATTGCGCAAGATCAATCAAAGCCGACTCTTCCAGCCAGCGAGGACTCCATGTAGTTCTGCATTCGAAATCAGTATCTGCTTCAAGCAAAATTTCCAAACTACGCCATACTGGCCGACTACTATTCTTTCTGCCTGTTAATTCATCGTAAGCTGAATCCAGAGTTTTGATATCCAATCCCACCCAATCCAGTTGATTGATCACCTGTGAAATTTTGTCAGGATAAATCCCGGCTGTATGCACGCCAACTTTAAAACCGAGCGATTTCACCTGATCAATCATTTCATTACAGCCAGGTTCACTAAAAGGTTCTCCGCCAGAGAAAACAACTCCATCAAGCAGCCCTTTACGTGAATTTAAAAATCTGAAAAAATCGGACCATAGATAACTTTTTACATTCGACAAGATATGTTCATTTTTTTTCCCTATTCGGTCGCGAGACTGTAAATGAGGATTATGGCAATAGTGACAACGCCATGGACACCCCTTCACAAATACGACAGCGACCAACAAGCCGGGCCAATCAATACTTGAAAATGGAACAATTCCTTCCCCAAATTACGTTCTTACATTTAATGGTTCTGAATGGATTGCACGAGCAGCTACAGGC
>CAINDJ010000293.1 GCA_903847325.1 uncultured beta proteobacterium
AGCGACTTACGCGCGGCGAACGGATGAACGCCCAACCCGCGCACCGCTTCGTTGCCCGGCATGCCGCGGTCAAGCATATCGCGCGCTTGAATCAAGAGTCGCACGGTGCGGGCAAGCATCGCAAGTATTTGCATCGGCTCCACTCCCGCGGCAATTTCATTTTCAAGCATAGCCATCGCGCGCTTGGTTTGCTTACCTGCGACCGCATCCAAAAAACCGAACATGTCTTCGCGCTATTCACAGACCCTGCCGCAGGCAGAACCACGTCGTAAGCTTTAAGCGAGGCATCCAGATAAACAGGCAAGGGCTCAGCAAGTCCAAATGGACAAACGCCGCCGACAGGATGTCCGATTAACGCCACAACATCTTCAGCGTTGAGCATTTTGCCTTTACCAAACACGGTTTTAAATTTGCCATGACTCACGCGCACATCACCCGCTGCAACGACTAAGACAACACGGCCATCGCCGAGTCTGAAGGCGAGTGTCTTTGCAATACGACCAGGCTCAACGCCGTGGGCCTCTGCTGCGAGGGCAACGGTTGCGGTATTCGCCTCAAGCTCGATGATGGGGAGATCTAGGTTTCGGGTCTCAAAAAATTTTCTGACAGCTTCGATGGTCATTTCTGGAATACCTTGACGATACGCTCAGAGGCTTTGCCATCACCATAAGGGTTGTGTGCTTTGGACATCTGCTCGTAGCTTTGTTTGTTGCTCAGGAGCTCAGAGACATTACTCACAATCTTTGTTGTATCTGCACCGACGAGCCTGACCGTACCTGCCTCGACTGCCTCGGGTCGCTCGGTGACATCACGCATGACTAGTACCGGTTTGCCAAGCGAGGGCGCCTCCTCCTGAATGCCACCGCTATCGGTAAGCACGAGATAGGCGTGCTTAAGCAGATAGACAAAGGGTTCGTATTCGAGGGGATCAATCAGATGGATATTGTTGTAGCCAGCGATTAATTCGAATACCGGTTTTTGTACGTTGGGGTTCAGGTGCACGGGGTAAACAAAATGCACCTCTGGGTGGGCGGTGGCGAGCTGTTTGATTGCCTCGCAGATCGACAGGAATCCTGCACCAAAATTCTCTCGCCGATGGCCGGTGATGAGAACGAATTTAGATGCCGACTCTGGTGTTGCTGCTTTCCAGGCAAAGGGTAATTTTGAATTTAGAAATTGTTCGATATTGGCGAGGCGCGCGGGTTGGGATTCGATACGATCGAGCACCCAGAATAATGCGTCGATGACCGTGTTGCCCGTGACGGTGATGTCTGCTGCTTTGATGTGCTCATCGAGCAGGTTTTGTTTACTGGATTGTGTCGGTGCGAAATGCCATTTGGCGATTTTGGTGACGACCTGACGGTTGAATTCCTCAGGGAATGGCGAGAGGATGTCGTGGGTTCTGAGCCCTGCCTCGACGTGTCCGACAGGGATGCCGGCATAAAAAGCGGCAGTGGCTGTGGCGTAGGCGGTGGTAGTGTCGCCGTGTACGAGTACGGCATCAGGTTTTTGCTCTTTAAACACCTCTCGCATACCGAGCAGCACAGAGCTCGTCACGTCAAAAAGGTCTTGTCCTGCGCGCATGAGGTTTAGATCAATGTCGGGCTGGATTTCAAAGATATTGAGTACCTGATCGAGCATCTGGCGATGCTGGGCTGTCACGCAGACGACAGTTTCGAATTCTGGATGGGCTTTGAACGCATGCACGAGCGGTGCCATTTTGATGGCTTCGGGGCGTGTACCGAAAACGATGAGGATTTTCATTTGGATCCGTTGGCTGTATGCGTTTATGGCTTTGCTGTGCTTGGTTTTATGACTCAAAATTTCATCGTGCAAAATTTCTTGCAGAAAAGATTCAATAATTGTCATTTTAAGGGCTAATTCAGGCTGTGGATTTGGGGCTATTTTTGCTAATCAGAGATTCCTGTCTTAAGCTATGTAAAACATGCAAAATAAAAATATGCCTATAAGCCTATCTATAAGCACAATAAACGGAGACTAAAAAAATCATGCAACCCTCAACCGCAGCACGCATCAAAGTTTTTTGGCAGCCCGGCTGTTCGTCTTGCCTCAGGACGAAAGAGTTTTTGGCTAAACAAGGGATCGATTTTGAATCGATCGATGTGCATAACGACCCTGCTGGGATGGAGGAGTTGTTGGCGCTCGGCGCGCGTAGCGTGCCTGTGGTGGCGCTCGGTGGACGTTACACCTATTGCCAGTCGTTTAATGATGTGGTCAAGTTCCTCGATCTCAAAACCAAGTTGATGGATCCTTTGCCTCCAGAGGGCTTAATCGCGCGCATTGATGTGGTGACCCAGGCTGCTGCGCGTTATATCCGGCAGTTTTCTGCTGAGAGTATGCGTGAGGAGTTCAGAGACCGTAAGCGCACGCCAGCAGGTCTAGGATTTCATGTGTTTCGTGTGGTCGAAATGGGTGTGCAGGCTGCGCATCAGATGCCGTTGGAGTTTGAGGGTTTTAATGAAGTGCCGCCCGCAGACTGGACGGGTGACGATAT
>CAINDJ010000294.1 GCA_903847325.1 uncultured beta proteobacterium
ATTGATTGATTACGGGAATATTCATGGATTTTGATATGTCGCAGGATCATGTTGCCATATGCGATGCCGTGGCACAGACCTGCTCAGCGTTTACGGAAGACTACTGGTTGGCTCGCGATGCGGATGCAGAATTTCCGCACGATTTCCACGCCGCGATGGCCCGTGCAGGCTGGTTAGGTGTCGCGATGCCCGAGGCCTATGGCGGCGCAGGCCTGGGCATGACCGAGGCCACGCTGGTTGTGCAGACCGTTGCTGAGACGGGTGCTTGCATGTCCGGTGCATCAGCTATTCATATGAATATTTTTGGACTGAATCCGATCGTGGTGTTCGGTACAGAAAAACAAAAAATGCAGTACCTGCCTCCCGTCATCGATGGTTCGGTCAAGGCGTGCTTTGGCGTGACGGAACCCAATACAGGCTTGAATACGACTGAGCTCAAAACACGTGCGGTCCTCAAAGGCGACCGCTATGTTGTGCACGGTCAGAAAGTCTGGATCTCCACGGCACAGGTTGCTGACAAAATTTTGCTACTTGCGCGCACCACGCCGATTGAACAATGCAAAAGCAAGACGCATGGTTTATCGCTTTTTTATACAACGCTCGATCGCAGCAAAGTTCAGGTTCGCCGCATCGACAAAATGGGACGGCACGCGGTCGACTCTAACGAGTTGTTTATCGATGGGCTTGAAATTCCAGTTGAAGATCGCATTGGCGAAGAAGGCCAGGGCTTCCGTTATATTTTGCACGGCATGAACCCCGAGCGTATTCTGATTGCCGCAGAGGCGATTGGAATAGGTCGCATTGCACTCAAAAAAGCGGCTGCCTATGCCAACGAGCGTGTCGTATTTAACCGTCCGATAGGACAGAACCAGTCTATCCAGCACCCTCTGGCTAAAAACTGGATGGAGCTTGAGGCGGCGACACTGATGACCCGTAAAGCGGCGTGGCTATATGACCAGAATAAAGAGTGTGGCGCCGAGGCCAACGCAGCTAAGTATCTGGCGGCTGAGGCGGGATTCAGGGCCTGCGAGCAGGCGGTCATGACCCATGGTGGTTTTGGCTATGCGCGGGAGTATCACGTCGAGCGATACCTGCGTGAGGTGATGATCACGCGCATTGCACCAGTCAGTCGCGAACTGATTCTGTCTTACATCTCAGAACGCGTCCTGGGTTTGCCAAAATCGTATTAAAAAATTTACAAATTGGCCTGTGCGCGGGCCGCCTTCTTTTGCGCTTTTTTCAACGCTGCCTTTTCTTCGCGGGCAGCAAACCAGCTTTCGATCTGGACAAAGAAAATAGGCACCAGCGCAACAGCCAGGCACGTCGATGCGATCATCCCGCTAAACACGGTCACCCCAATCGATACCCGGGCTGCAGCACCTGCTCCTGACGACGTCAATAACGGCACCACGCCAAGAATAAAGGCGATAGAGGTCATCACAATCGGACGGAAACGTTCATGAGAGGCCTTGAGTGCTGAGTCCACCAGACTGAGTCCCGCCTTTTTTGACTCAAGCGCGACTTCAACAATCAAAATAGCGTTCTTGGAGGCGAGCGCAATCATCAGCACCAAACCGATCTGGACATAGATATTGTTGGCTAACCCCGTCAAGTGCAACGCAACCACCGTCCCCACCAAAGCAAGCGGTACGGCGAGAATCACTGGCAGCGGTGCCACCCAGGACTCATACTGACCCGCCAGGACCAGATAAACCAACAGGATCGACAGCGCAAATACTAAAACGACGGTATTTCCGACTAGTTTTTCCTGATAGGACATCGCCGTCCAGGCGTAGCTAAATCCATCAGGCAAACTGATCCGGGCTACATCCTCTAGCGCAGCAATGGTTTGACCTGAGCTATAGCCCGCTGCTGAAGCACCTAATATTGCAGCCGTCGGATACAGGTTGTATTGCGAGGCAATCGCAGGTCCGGTGGTTTCTGTAACATCTATAAAAGATCCAAGTGGCACCATATCGCCAGACTTATTTTTTACATACAGCCGACTGATTTGGTCGACCGAGACTCTGTTTTTACCGTCAGCCTGGATATAGACCTGATAAGTTTGACCATATTTAAAAAACTGGTTGACGTAGGTCGAGCCAATAGAAGACTGCAACACGTCATAGGCATCGCCAAGTGCTACACCGAGTGTCTCGGCGCGCGCAGAATTAAAAGCGAGTTTGATCTGGGGCACACTGTCTGTAAAGGGCGAGAAAACCACCATGATTTCAGGTCGTGTACGTGCCTCCTCGAGGAACCTCTGTGTCACCTCGGAAAGCTTACGGTAATTATTACTTCCATCGGTCAACACAAGCTGGAGCTGAAATCCTCCCGACAGGCCAAGACCGGGAATTGCAGGAGGCAGCAGCACTTGACTATTGACTTCCTGTATGGATTTCATACCGACAGTCAAGGCGGTATAAATCGACTTCAGATCCTGTCCTTTGGCTTTACCCCGCGCGTCCCAGGGTTTTAAGATGACATACATCACGCCGGCATTTGACTGGGAGCTGTTGTTATTCAGTGCATTCACCCCGCCAATCGAGACGACGTTCTCAACACCCGGGGTATCTTTGACGAGCTGCGCGACTTTTGCCATGCCGGCCTGAGTACGCTGTATCGAGGAGGCATCAGGCAACTGCGTCGATACGATCAAATAACCCTGATCCTCATTAGGAATAAAACCTGTGGGGGTATATATCAATCCGACAATCGCCCCAATAATCAATACCCCGCCAACGAAGGTCGTGACTTTACGGTGATTCATCAGTGTGAGCATCACCCCGGCATACCAGTTTGATATTTTCTCAAAATAAAAATCAAACTTGGTAAAGAACCAGTTTTTCTTGGCGTTCGGCTCTTTTGGGGTAATAAACACCGCAGCCTGCGTCGGTTTAAGCGTAACGGCATTGATACCGCTAATCAAGGCCGTCGACGCAATCACCAAAGCAAACTGCCGATACATCTGACCGGTAATGCCGGCAATGAATGACGCAGGTAAAAACACCGCCATCAATACCAGCGTAATCCCAATAATCGGCCCCATCAATTCAGTCATCGCATCAATCGCGCCCTGACGCGGTGTCTCGCCATGCTCGACTTTTTTAGCGACACCCTCGACCACCACAATCGCGTCATCGACCACGATACCGATACACAGCACAATCGCGAAAAGTGTCAGCAAGTTAATCGAAAAACCCATTCCTGCCATACAGGCAAAGGCGCCAATAATGGTCACGGGTACGGTCGTGGCGGGTACCAGCGTCGCCCTCCAGTCCTGTAAAAAGATCATGATGACAAGCAGCACCAGCACACCGGCTTCAAACAGCGTGCGATATACCTCGTTAATAGACGCCGTCACAAACATCGTCGTATCGAAGGGGATCTTCCACGTCATTTCTTTAGGAAATGTTTTTGAAATCTTTTCCATCTCGGCGCGTACCGCTTTGGCCGTATCAATCGCATTGGCTGAAGGCAACTGATAAATTGCGATACCACCCGCCTGATCACTATCGAGCTTGAAAAACTGGCTGTAGTTTTGGCTACCCATCTCGATACGGGCGACATCTCTCAGACGAGTGAGCTCGCCCTGATCATTGGTCTTAACAACGATCTGACCAAACTGCTCAGGCGTATCGAGCGCACTCATCACATTGAGTGTCAGCTGAAAGTCCTGACCATTGGGCACGGGAGGCGCGCCGATCTGACCCGATGCAAGCATCACGTTCTGACGGCTGATGGCGTTTGAAATATCCGCTGGCGACAGGCTCCGTGCACTCAATTGCGCAGGATCAAGCCAGACGCGCATACTGTAGTTGCCCACACCAAATACGTTCGCAGCGGCCACACCCGGTATACGCGCAAGCCGGTTTTGCATTTGCAAATTGGCAAAGTTGCTTAAAAACAATCCATCGTGCTCTGGATTGGTAGAGGTCAATGTCACGAACTGCAAAATAGCAGTCGACTGTACTTTAGTGGTCACCCCCTGCTTTTGTACTGCCGTTGGCAAAGAAGGCAAAGCGATCGCGACACGGTTTTGTACGTTGACCTGGGCGATATCAGAGTTTGTGCCGACCTGAAAGGTGACGGTCAGGGTGTAGTGCCCGTCATTGGTCGAGTCAGACTCCATGTACAGCATGTTTTCCACGCCGTTGACCTGATTTTCGATATTACTGGCCACTAACTGCTGAACCAGACTCGCACTCGCGCCAGGCCAGGTGGTCGTGACCTGAACAGTCGGTGGCGTCATCTGTGGGTACTGGGCGATGGGTAAACCAAAAATAGATACGGCACCGATCAGCATTGTGATCAGGGCGATCACATTACCCAGAACCGGGCGTTCAATAAAGAATTTTGAAAGCATGATGTGTCCTCTTGCCTTGTACGATTTAGCGCTTAGGCAAGGGATCGATTGTCGTGGTGGTCGAATTGACGGTCTGTCCAGCCCTGACATTGATAAAACCATTAATCAAGACCGTTTCAGTAGCCGTCAATCCCTTTGTCACCTCGGTGAGAGGTGGGAATTTTTGACCTACGGAAATATTACGACGCTCGATTTTTTTATTCTCATCCATCACAAATATATAGGGGCCCTGCTGATCGGTCTGGATAGACTGAGTAGGAATTAATACGGCACGACGCGCATCTCCATAATGCGCCATCACTTTGGCATACAGCCCTGGCAACAGCTCAAGTTTTGAATTAGACATTTCTGCGCGTAATTGCAAGGAGCCGGTACTGGTACTCAACAGGTTCGCGGCAAAATCCAGCGTACCTTCGTGAGGAAAGCCATCCTCACCTTGTAACTGCACGAAAACGGGGAGTTTATTGACTAATTGTTTACGATTATTTTCATCGACGTACTGTTTTTGGTACTTGAGTAAATCACGTTCGTTGATTGAAAAATATACATAAATCGGATTGATCTTCTGAATGGTCGCAAGTTTTACACCATTTGCAGTTGAACCCAGATAATTACCCACATCAATCAAATGCCGCCCCATCAGACCATCAAACGGCGCACGCATTTCGGTATAGCCGTAATTGATTTTGGCTAGTTTTAAATTAGCGTCGGCTTGCAAGTAAGAAGAAGTCGCTTTGTCCACAGAGGCCTGTGACGTGGCATTGTCTTTGAGCAAAGCCTTCTGGCGGGTGACTTCAATCTTTGCTTCGTCGTAGATCGCCTGGTTAAGCTTGATTTGTTCCTGGTACTGATCTTGCTCAATGATGAATAAAAGCTGATTTTTTTTAACGTAGGCGCCGTCTTCGAAGAGAATTTTAGTGAGATAGCCCGGCACGCGAGCGTTGAGGTCCACAGTGAGCAAAGGCGAGACATTACCATCAAAAATCTCGTAATTACGGACTTCCTGCGACAGTGGTTTAGCGACCGTCACAGCGGGGGGCGGCGCAGCGGGTGGGGTCTTTTTTTCGCAGCCAACAAGTGCAACAGATGCCGCCAGCAAAAACGCAAGCATCGCGTTATTCATGAGCGTGGTTGTATGGGTCTTGCTCATTGCTTATTCTCACTTGGCTGAACTAAACGCGGATCATTTGAAATCAATAGTGCCTTGCCCCAGTCGGTTCGCTTTTCCATCTCGCCGACCATGGCAACGGGTAATTCTGGGATTTTCATTTCGCCAGACCAGCCGCCGCCGAGGGATTTAAACGCGGAAACATATCCGAGCAAGGTATTGGTGTTAGTTTGCACAGCAGTATTTTCGATTGACAACAATTGTTGCTGTGCAAGAATTACTGTGCTGTAGTCAGTCTGCCCTGCCTTGTAACGCTGCAGCGCCAGATCCGCCGCAGACTGAGCTGCGATAACTGCCTTTTTAAGGTCGATCGTCGAACTGCGGGTGGTCGAGATCGTAATCAGCGCCTCTTCGACTTCTTTTTGGGCAGTCAATACTTTATTCTGATAATTCAGGATGCTTTGCTGAAAGACGGCATCCTGGACACGAATCTGGTCAACG
>CAINDJ010000295.1 GCA_903847325.1 uncultured beta proteobacterium
ATCTTGTCAAAGACGTGTGGGTTGATCACCATCGTCCCGTCAAAGCCCAGAACCAGGGTGTAGCCATCGGGTTCGGCATTGGCGACTTGCGCAGTACCGATATTGCCAGACGCACCGGGCTTATTCTCTACAAATACTTGCTGACCCAAACGTTTGGACAGATTTTCTGCAATCAGCCGCCCGCTTGTATCGGTCACTCCACCGGGAGCAAACGGAACCACCAGACGAATAGACTTACTGGGAAAGCTTGTCTGTGCGCCAACCTGCGTCACAAAGCTTAATCCGGCTAATGTCAGGGTCGCTAGCGCAGCAATTCGTGCGCCAGTCATCAAGGAATTAATCATATTGATTCTCTCAAAAATTAGTCTGCATGGCGCTTATCGAATTCCCATACATCCTCAAAGCCCATCAGTCTGGTCAGGGCAGTGAAGTCGTAGAGTTCGGCATTTTGACCGACAGAAGAGCCTGTGTTTTTGAATTGCTGGTAAACCTGTGTCATGGCTTGAACCCCAGCCAGCAAGGCTGTCACGGGGAAAATCGCGAGTTTGTAGCCGATATCTTCCAGTTCAGACTTGCTCAGCACAGGGGTGCGACCTTTTTCCACCATATTTGCAAGTAGTGGTACATCAAAGGAGGCCCCGATTTTGCGCATTTCTTCTTCTGACTCGGGAGATTCCACAAATAAAATGTCTGCCCCTGCCTTGGCATACGCCTCGGCGCGACGCAAGGCCTCGTCCAGCCCTAATGTCGTACGTGAATCCGTACGTGCGATGATCAGGAAATCTTTTGATTCACGCGCCTCGACTGCCACGCGGATTTTGCGCACCATATCTTCGGTAGGGATAACGCGCCGTCCTGGCGTATGACCACATTTTTTGGGAAACTCCTGATCTTCGAGCTGGATGGCCGAGGCGCCTGCTTTTTCGTAACCCTGTACCGTGTGGCGGACGTTTAACAGTCCACCGTAACCAGTATCTCCATCTGCAATCAGCGGTGTACGCGCCATTTGCGCCATCGCATTGACACGCCCCACCATGTCGCTATAGGTCGCCAGACCTGCATCAGGAAGCCCCAGATGCGAAGCGACTGCTCCAAATCCGGTCATATACAGCGCGTCAAAGCCAAATGTATCGGCCAGTCGTAAGGAAACCATGTCGTAGACACCGGGGGCCGTCACCAGACCGGGTTGCTGTAGACGGGCGTGCAATTTCGCAGGTTTGTTGCTCGACATGAAAGTGGGTCCTGTAGTCAAAAGGCGGGAGTGTTTGTTGTCTCATTGCCTGATTTTTGTTTGGAGGGCAATTCATGTCAGATAATACTCGTAAGAACCCCTCTTTAAAAGGTAAAGACACATGACACTGGATGCGATTAATTTCTGGCTGGCGATTGCAGGTACTGTTGCCTTCGCGGTGACTGCGGTGCTGGCGATTGCCGATCGAGGCGTAGACATTTTTGGCGTGATTGTGCTTGGGGTGATTACTGCTGTGGGCGGCGGTACTGTCCGAGACATTCTTCTGGATGTGCCCGTATTTTGGGCGTCAGACCTGGTTTACGTACGGATTGCGGTGGCGTCAAGTATTTTGGCTTTTGTCGCACGTAAATTCTTTACACTGCCGCAGATTTATACCCTCATGATCTACACCGACGGTCTGGGCGCGGCCCTATTTGGAATGAATGGCGCGCTTAAATGCTGGGAACTTGATTTCGCCTGGCCTTTGGGTCCAATCATCCTTGGAGTCATTACAGCAATTGGTGGGGGCATCATTCGCGATGTGATTGTTGGGCGCAAAACCCTCATCATGTCCACGGAGATCTATGCAGTTCCAGTCGCACTGGGTTGTGTGCTGATGATGGCGCTGATGTTTTTCTTTCCTGAAGACAAAGGGCGCGTGCTGGTTACATGTACGCTTTTTAGTTTTTGCATGAGAGCGGCAGCCATTCGCTGGAATTGGCAGATGCCAGCCTTTTTAGTGACAAAGTCCAAAGCCCTCTGGTCGGATTGAGATACTGGTCTTGACCCAGAGCCGAAGCTGCGTGACACTTAGGCCTGATCGCTCAATGTCTTAAAAGTGCTGGTATAGATATTGCTTGTAGTCATGCTTATCCTTGGGGGACTTTTTTATGAATGACGTTCGCGCTTCTGAATCGATTGTGCTTGCCGCGGGTTTAAATCCTGCCTATGAAGCGCGTCTGCGGATTCGTAATCAGCAATGGCAGGGCAACACCGCAGGCATGGCTCCCGGGTATGTGCAGGGTAATCTGATGATTTTGCCCAAGGAGCTGGCCAATGATTTCTTGCTGTTTTGCCAGCGGAATCCCCAGCCCTGTCCCATCCTGGCGGTATCCGAGCCTGGAAATCCGATGATCCCGGCGCTCGGCCAAGACCTTGATATCCGTACTGACATCCCCCGCTATCGCGTCTGGAAGGACGGCGTGATGGTCGATGAGCCTTTTGATATCAACAGTGTCTGGCGTGATGATCTGGTGAGTTTTTTACTCGGTTGCTCGTTTTCTTTTGAGCAGGCACTGATCGAAGCAGGTATCCCGATGCGTCACATCGACTGTGGCAGCAATGTCCCGATGTACCGCACCAATATTCAAACCGACCCTGCGGGTGTGTTTCATGGGCCCATGGTTGTTTCCATGCGCCCCATGAAGCCCGCCGATGCGGTCAGAGCTGTTCAGGTCACGTCGCGATTTCCGAGAGTGCATGGCGCACCGGTTCATATTGGTCTGCCGCATATGATTGGTATCGAGGATTTATACAAACCTGATTTTGGCGATCCGGTCGAAGTCAAAGACGATGAGTTACCTGTCTTCTGGGCCTGTGGCGTCACGCCCCAGTCCGTCGCGATGGCTGCGCGTCCGCCTTTCTGTATCACGCACTCACCGGGTGCGATGCTCATTACCGATTTATTGAATCACCGCTTAGCTAGTTTCTGATTTTTTTAACTGTTCCAGAATTTTTTAGGAGTTTGTGCATGAAATCATTCAAAGCATCCATCCTGTTTGCTGCAATGCTGACAGTGCTGTCCGTTTCAAACGCGTCCGCGCAAACAGCTGCTGCTGGCCCTAAAGTCGCTGTCCAAGCGATTACGCAAGTGACGGCAAATATGCCGCAGTACACAACAGTCGATCAACCGCTGCTGCGCGACGGGATGGCCAAAGCAACCAACGGTCGTGTTGAGGTGACTCTGGCGGCGTGGCCAGAACGTAACGTCAATGGTCCTGAAGTCTTGCGTCTGGTCAGATCTGGCCAGGTTGATATCGCTGCAGCGCCACTGACCACTGTTTCGGGTGATGTGCCGATGCTGGATGGTGTGGATCTGGCAGGTATGAATCCTGATATCAAACAAGCGCGACGTGTCGCAGACGCGATGTTGCCTGTTGCAAATAAAGAGCTTGAGCGTTTGGGCATCAAGCTTGTCGCCACCTATCCTTTTTCCGGACAGATGTTGTTCTGCCGTAAACCGATTGCCACGCTGGCTGATCTCAAAGGCCTGAAAGTACGTACCAACGGGCCTTCTTCGGCAGATCTGGTTAAAGCACTTGGCGGACAGCCCGTGTCGCTCGCTTTTGGTGAGGTCTACACCGCGCTTGAGCGTGGGACTGTTGACTGTGGCATCACAGGTTCTGGGTCGGGCAATAGTGTTAAATGGCCTGAAGTCACGACTCATCTCTATACAATGTCCCTGTCCTGGTCGACTGCGGGATATTTCGTGAATCTTGCGTGGTGGAACAAACTTGATCCGACCGTACGCGCTGAGTTTGAAAAGACCTTTGCAGCGATTCAGGATGCGCAGTGGAAGCTGGGCCTCGAAGCAACAGACGACGGTGTTGCCTGTAACGTAGGTCGTGCCGAGGGATGCAAGATCGCCTCCCTGGTAAAAAAACCAATGGTCGAAGTCAAAGCCCAATCAGGTGAGGCGGCCGTTGTGAAAAAAGACTTGGCTGAAACGGTATTGCCTGCCTGGGTTAAACGCTGTGGCGACCGTTGTGGTGTGGTGTACAACGAGGTGATCGCACCCATTACAGGTATTCAGTACACGGCAGGTAAATAAGCATGTACCGATGTCTGGAATGGATCAGTCAGCGCGCGATGTTCGTCGCGGGATTTTGTTATCTCATTATCACTGTATTGATCTGTTTCGATATCGGTGCTCGCCAGCTGCTCGGGTTTTCGTCCGAGGCTACGATTGAGTTGACCGGTTATTTGATGGCGGTCGGCATGAGCTGGGGGCTGGCGGGGACGTTGTTTGAAAGAGGGCACGTGCGCATTGATGTGCTGGTGCAAAAAATGCCATTGCGCGTGCGTGTCTGGTTGCACATGCTTTCCTTGATTGCACTGATTGTGTCGACAGGGTTCTATGTCTGGGGCTCGTTTAGTCTGGCCAGTGATTCGTTTGCCTTTAACGCAACGGATCTCACAACGCTGCGCACGCCCTTGGTCATACCGCAAGGTCTTTGGGCTGCCGGATTTGTGTTGTTATTGCTTGCGGCGCTTGCACTTGCACTGCGCGCGGTCAAGCAACTCGCAACCGGACAGCTTGATGCGATGGATCGCGCCCTGATGGCACGGACGTACGAGGACGAAGCCGCCGAAACACTTGAGGCGGTCGCTGAGGCACAAACTGCGATGCATATCCCGGTTGCGACCGATGGAGTGCATAAATGATCGCGATCGTCTTTATTGTGGTGATGGCGGTCGTCATCGGTGCGGCAACGCTCTTCGGTGGAGCGGGTGGCGCTGCAGCGGTCTCGGCCTCCTCAGTACCCTGGTGGGCGCTTGCGGCTGTGCTGGTTGCTTTTGCTGGTTTTTTTGCAGGTGGTATCTATGTAGGCGCGGCGTTGTCCTCGCTTGCATTGCTCGCGGGTTTTGGGTTGTCCGATCGGCCTTTCTGGAATTTCATTGGAGAAATGATCTGGGGGCCTTCAACTAATTTTGTGCTGGTCTCGGTCCCGTTGTTTTTATTGATGGGCGAGATCATGTTGCGCGCGGGGCTGTCTGAGCGGCTGTATCGTGGGTTGAATGTCTGGATGGGGCGCTTGCCAGGCGGCTTGCTACACACCAATATTCTTGCCTGTGGCGTATTTTCAGCGGTGGCGGGTTCCAGTGTGGCGACCGCTGCAACCATGGGTTCAGTCGCACTGCCTTACTTCGAAAAAAGTAAATACCCGCCTAAGCTCGTGCTGGGTTCTCTGGCCGCAGGTGGCGCGCTCGGTAATCTGATTCCGCCTGGCATTACCTTCATTATTTATGGTCTCATTACAGAGACCTCTGTTGGTGCGTTGTACATCGCTGCGATTGGTCCAAGTATCCTGGTTGTGCTGTTATTTATCCTTGTTATTTTGTATTACAGCTACAAGCTTAAATTGCATGGGGACGGTGTCGGCCAGGCTGTTACGTGGCGGCATCGCCTTGCCAGCCTGTCAGATTTGTTACCGACAGCCCTGTTGATCGGACTTGTTCTTGGCACGATTTATGCCGGTGTGGCAACGCCAACCGAGTCCGCTGCGCTTGGTGTAGCGGGCAGTCTCATCCTCTCGCTGATTGATCGTAAACTCAACTGGAAAATGCTCGCCGAGTCGATGCATGCGACCGCGCGTACGACCTCGATGATTGCGCTGATTTTGTTTGGCGCCTATGTCCTGAATTACATCCTGTCATCGCTGGGCGTCCCCCAGATGCTGGCAAAATTTCTGACGGGTTTGCCTTTGCCTGGCTGGGCGATCATGCTGGTCATCATCGGGTTTTATCTTGCACTGGGTACGTTCATGGAAGGCATGTCGATGGTGATTTGCACCATTCCCTTGCTATTCCCTGTGGTCAAAGCCTTAGGGTATGACCCGATCTGGTTTGGCGTGGTCATTACCATGCTGGTTGAGATCGCGATGATCAGTCCGCCTGATGGGACGGTGTTGTATGTCCTACAAGGTATGCGAAGGCAGCCCGGACCGATTACCGATGTGTTTACAGGTGTGATGCCTTTCATGTTTGTCTACATGCTGGCGATTATTATCCTGATGATGTTCCCTTCGATTGCGTTGTGGTTGCCGGCAGTGCTTTCTTGAGTATTTACCCTATTCGCTGATTTTTATTTGGTTGATTTCATGACACCTCATCTTTATTTTTCCTGTGAGTCTGCCGCAGCAGACGGTACGCTTCAATCTTCCTTGCAGGCCGTTGCGCCAGCGCATTTCGTCATAGCAGGCTGGACCGGTCGGGATGCCGATGCTATCCAGCATCATATTCAGGAGCTGGAGTTGCTGGGCGTACCTGCACCCTCTACCGTCCCGCTTTATTACCGCGGCAGCGCGATGCTGCTCACCCAGGCTGACATGATTGAGGTGCTCGGGTTTGACAGTTCAGGTGAAGCCGAGCCCGTTTTGTTTTATGCCTCGGGCGAGTGGTGGCTCACAGTGGGTTCAGATCATACCGATCGCAAGGTAGAGACCTATTCTGTCGCGGTTTCAAAACAAATGTGTCCCAAGCCAATTGCTAAAGCGGCGTGGCGCTGGTCTGACGTGGCAGACTATCAGGATGAGTTGGAATTACATTCCCGTATTTTTGAAAATGGCAAGTGGGTAGATTACCAAAAGGGCTTGTTTGCTTCGATCAGACCCTTGGTGTCTTTGCGTGATGGTTGCTATCCCGGTGAGTCGGTGGATGCCGGTAGCTTTGTCTCGTGCGGCACATTGACTGCGATTAAAAATGCAGCAGGCGAGGGGATCCGTCCTGCCGCGCAGATGGAGCTCGAGATTCGTGATCCTCGCCGCAATCGCAGCATCGTTCATCGCTACGCGGTGGATATGTTGCCTGTGATCGCTTGATTATTTTTCACACCAATCCCCAGGAGCCGCGTCAAGCGGCTTTTCACTTATTTAAACTTTATAAAAATAAACATGACTCACATCACACAAACAATTGATCAGCTTAACCAGCGTCTGGCGAGCGGCGACACGACCCGCGAAAAACTAGTCGCCCATGCGCTTGAAGGTGCCGCCAGTCAAGCTGCTACAAGCGTATTCACCAAACTCTACCCTGAGGCGGCACTGGCCTCGGCGCGTGCGGCCGATGCGGCGCAAGCTGCGGGAGTTGTGCAGCCGGCGCTGGCGGGTTTGCCGTTTACGATCAAAGATCTGTACGGTGTCGCAGGCGAGACCACCATGTCGGGATCGATCGTTTGCAAGGGTGAGCCCGTGCAGACTCAGGATGCCACGGTCGTGTCACGGATTCGTGCCTCGGGCGCTGCGATTATCGGCAAGACAAACATGACTGAATTCGCATTTTCGGGAATCGGTATCAATCCTCACTACGGTACACCTGTAAATCCTACAGATCCAAAGGTTGCACGCATACCGGGTGGTTCTTCTTCGGGTGCAGCCGTTTCGGTAGCATTGGGATTAGCAGTGGCTGGTCTGGGTTCCGATACGGGTGGTTCAATCCGTATCCCGGCTGCAGTCTGTGGAATTGTTGGATTTAAGAGTACACAAAATCGCGTACCCCTGACCGGTGCGCTTGAATTGTCTCGCACACTGGATACAGTGTGTGCCATGACCCGCAGCGTGCAGGACTGCCTCACGGTGGATGCTGTCCTGTCAGGCGCGATGTTGCCTGTGCGCCATCGCCCTCTGCGTGGTATGCGATTCGCTGTGCCGCAGACCGTTGTGCTCGATGGTATGGATGAGCATGTGTCACGGGTATTCGCCCGGACACTTTCAGCGCTGTCAGCGGCAGGCGCGCAGATTATCGAAATACCCCTGGCCGAGCTGGCAGAAATTCCTAAAATCAATGCACCCGGTGGCCTGTCGCCTATCGAGGGTTATGCCGAGCATCACGCAAGACTCGCGCGTGCACAGGATCAGTTTGATCACAGGGTAGCTCAGCGCATGATGCTCGGTGCGACCGTGACAGCACAGCAATACATTCATTTGCTCGATGCACGCCGTGATTGGATCAAGCGTGTCGAGCACGCGGTAGAGGGCTATGACGCCCTGCTCAGTCCAACCATTCCGGTTGTAGCACCCGTGATCGCTGATTTGCTGGCCTCGGATGAGGCGTTTTACAAAGCGAACGGATTGTTGCTGCGCAATACCTTCACCATCAACGTGCTTGATGGTTGTTCATTCAGCCTCCCTTGCCACGTTACGGGTGAGTTGCCGGTAGGCTTGATGGTGTCCTCGGTCAATGGTGATGATGCACGACTGGCGGCAGTCGCACTGGCGATCGAGTCAACTTTAAAATGACGTTGCCAATCCTTTACGTTAAAGATTCAGACAATATTGTCACGCTAACCTTTAATTCTGAAGGTCAGCGCGTCAATACCTTGAATGATGAGATGAGGGATTGTCTGATCTCGACCATTGAGCGCGTGGTCAGGGAAAAAGACAGCATCGCAGGGGTGATTTTTGCCTCAGCAAAAAGTACTTTTTTCGCAGGTGGTGATCTCAACTATCTCTATCAACTCAAAGCAGAGGATGCGGGGCAGTTGTTCGATCAGATTGCAGTGGTTAAACATGCATTCAGACAGCTTGAGACACTTGGTAAGCCTGTTGTGGCCGCGATCAATGGCTCGGCGGTTGGCGGTGGATTTGAGCTTGCATTGGCTTGTCATCATCGTATCTGCATCGATGATCCAAAGACGCAGCTCGGTTTGCCCGAAGCCTCGCTTGGTTTGTTGCCCGGGCTCGGTGGTGTAGTCAGGATGAATCTGTTGTTAGGCTTGATTGAGAGTCAACCCTATTTACAGACAGGCAAACTTTTCAATCCCACACACGGATTTAAAGCCGGGATGGTTGATCAGTTAGTTGCTGATTCCACTGCGCTGATGCAGGCTGCACGTTCATGGATTCTGTCAGGCCCCGATGCTATTCAACCTTGGGACCGGGATGGTTATCAAGTCCCTGGTGGACGTCCCGGGGTGCCTGAGCTGGATGCGTGGATCGCAACGGCGATGGATACGCTACGGACAAAAACTAAAGGTTGCTACCCCGCACCTGAAATGATTTTGTCGAGTTCGATTGAGGGAATGAAAGTCGACTTTGAGCAGGCAGATCTGATCGAGACGCGCGGATTTATTGAACTCGTAACTGGCTCGGTAGCAAAAAATATGATTGGAACCTTCTGGTTCCAGCTCAATAGTTTGAAAGCTGAGGCAGGGCGATCAACCAGCATTGATTCAGTACGCGTATCTAAATCTGTTTTACGTGATTCGGGTGCGATACCCGATGAGTTGTTTACCCAGCGTCTCAATGCCGTTTATGCTGCGCAGAGGCAGGCTTTGCAAGACGAAGGGCAGGACATTTTCTCGATTGAGACGGGTGCGCTCTCTGCCGGGTTTCCTCTTGGACCAGATTTAGCATGCAGCGAATTTTTACAAAGTGCGACTCCGATTCTTTCGAAAAACATTCCGCTGCAGGATGTGAAAGATCGCTTGCTTTTCAGTTTGGCGCTCGAATCGGTACGAATGTTGCAAGAGGGAGTTTTGGATGACGTGCGTGTTGGCAATGTCGATTCAGTCATCAGGATGTGTTTTCCGCGCTGGACGGGCGGTGTATTCCAGTTCCTAAATCAATACGGCTTGTCTAAAGCTGTTGATCGAGCTCTTGAACTGGCGGGTCAGTATGGCGAGCGTTTTGCTCCCCCTTTGTTGCTGGTTAAGAAAGCACAACAATCAGAGCAATTTTAATCGGCTGAAAGGTACTGAAACCGATCGTAACTACTTGAGGACGTATGCCTACTATTCGGCGGCATAGGTCGAGCGTAATGTATGAATCATTCATAACAACAACAG
>CAINDJ010000296.1 GCA_903847325.1 uncultured beta proteobacterium
ATCAACTGTGTCTGCAACTCTGCATCACCACGAATGCCACCAACGCCAAGCGCGATGCCATGCTTTTTACAAGCCTTGGCGACTGTCTGATAAGCCTCGAGCAAGCTTGGGTGACGCAGTTGACCGGGGATGCCCATCTCAGTGCACAAATCGTTTGAACCAATCAGCAACATGTCGACGCCGGGCACAGCAGCGATCTCATCTGCATTCGCAATGCCCTCGGGTGTCTCAAGCATGATGACAACCATGTTGTCGAGATTGCCGGATTCGTTGACCTTAGCTAATGGCATGGCTTTGTAGGCCGTGTGCGGACCTGCACCCATGACGGAGCGGTGACCAAGTGGAGGATATTTTGCATAGGATACGATCTGGCGCGCCTGCTCTGCAGTATTCACGTGCGGCAGGATAACGCCTTGTGCGCCACCATCGAGCGCGCGTGAGATGTCCTGACCCAGATGGCCTGGGACACGTACAAGTGGTGTCACGCCATAGGTGATCGCCGTGATGCAGATGGCAGACGTGGTTTCGAAACCAATCGGGCTGTGTTCCATGTCGACATACAGGCAATCAAAACCTGCCGCGCCGACGAGTGGTCCGATGTCAACGGTGCGTGATTGACGCAGTCCCATGCAGAGCGATACTTCGCCAGCGGCGAGTCGTTTTTTGAGATTGTTTTCCATGTCTGTACCTGAAAGATTCACCTGATTATTTTTAATCAAGTGATTGAATATTTGAAAATAGGATCTAAAAATGAATGTTTGAAAAAATTATTCTGCTTTGATCTTTGCGCGCTTGATGACGTCAGCCCAAAGCGCGGTTTCGTTTTGAACGAGCTCAGTAAAGGCCGCGGGTGTAGTGGATGTCGCACGAACGCCAGCTCCACCAAAGACTTCTTTCACTTTTGCTGCAGTGACGGCTTTGGCGATTTCTTTTTGCATGCGGTCAATGATGGCGGGCGGTGTACCTGCAGGCGCCATCATGCCAAACCAATACATCATCTTGTATTCGGGGTAGCCTGCTTCGGCGAAAGTCGGCACATTGGGGAATATGGCTTGACGCGCGTCCCCACTGACTGCCAGACCAATGAGTCTGCTGTCTTTGATATAGCCTGAGGTTGAGCCAACGCTGCCGATTGCAATGTCGACGCGGCCAGCGGCAACATCCACCATCGCCGCAGCAATGCCTTTAAAGGGCACATGCACCATCTCGACTTTGTTTTGCAGCAGGAACGCTTCCATGGCGAGTTGCGCCGAGGAGCCTTGTCCGCCCGAACCGAAAGTGAGTTTGCCCGGATTTGCACGTCCGAATTCAACGGTTTCTTTCAGTGTTTTGGTCGCGAGATCTGGACGACCAACCAATACGGCAGGTGCATCGGCCAGTAATGAAACCTGCATGATCTCTTTAGGCTGATAAGGCAGCTTGTCATATAAGGCTGCCGATACGGCGAAAGAGTTGTCCGTCACCAGGAATGTGTAGCCGTCAGGTGCGGCTTTGGCCACAATGTCGGTACCAAGAGTGCTGCCAGCGCCGCCTTTGTTTTCTACCACGACGGTTTGGCCGAGTAGCGCGGTCAGCTCAGCGCCTACCGTGCGCGCGGCGGTATCGGTGAATGAGCCGGGTGCGAAAGGCACCACCACGCGGATGGGTTTACTAGGCCATGGGGCTGCCTGGGCGAGAGCACTGGTGGAAGTGGTAAATAATGCGCTGATAATCGCTGCACAGGCCAGCAGGCTTCGGGTCATATTTTTAGTGGACATTTGAGGTCTCCAGTGCATGTGTAAGTACGTATTGGCAGGTATTTGGAACGTAATACACAGCTAATTTTGAGCATATTTTATCTAAAATGATTAGTTTGTCTATAAATATGAGAAAAATTAACGGTTTTGTGATGTGTATCCTGATACATATCCCCAAGGCTATGATGGTGAATATATTTAAGACAGGTTGTACACAATAATGAGCAGTTTAGAAAAAATGCTGGGTTTGCTGGATGTATTTACGACCGAGCAACCCATCTGGTCTTCTGAGGACCTGATTCAACATCTCGGAGCGCCTGCTTCGACGTGTTATCGCTATCTGAAGGTGCTGCATACCTCGGGCTACCTTGCGCGTGTCGCCAATGGCTCCTATGTACTGGGACCGCGCATTATGGAACTGGACCGCGTGTCGCGTGAAAGTGATCCTGTCTATATCGCGGGATCACCCGTCGGGCAAAGACTCACGATCGATACTGGACACAGTTCACTGTTGTGTATTTTATTCAGTGACTCAGTCATGTGTGTGCAGCAGGCACGCGGACGTGACGTGCCGGTTGGCTTATTTAGCCGTGGCCAGCGTCGTCCACTGGTTGCGGGAGCCTCTGCAAAAAGCATTCTCGCGCATTTGCCGATGCATCAGTTGCGTATCTTGCACGCCAGGCACGCGGATGCGATTGCGAGCGTAGGCATGGGTGAGGACTGGGATGCCTTTAAATCTGCGCTCAAACAGATCCGCCAGCAAGGCTATTCCATGACGGTCGGTGATTACAACGCAGGCATTATTTCGATTGCTGCACCCTTGTTTAATCGTGAGGGTGAGGTGTTAGGTAGTTTGGCTTTGGTTGCGTCCAACCATAATGCGCGCGTAGAGGCCTTTAGAGATTACGCACCGCTCGTGACTGCTGCGGCTAAAGAAGCGAGCGCCAGGATTGCTTCTAATGAAGATATCGTGGCGCTACCCGCCCGCGCACTGGGTTAATTGCATCTCAAGCCTCAACCGGCTTTGCTCGCAGTGATTGCCTGCATGGCCAGCTTTGCAGTGACCTGAATCGAAGACAACACAGGTTTGCCCCATTTCGCGCTCAGTGGATCGACCACATTGAGCGTGGGTAATTGCGAGCAAGCGATAAACATGGCATCGACATCATTCTCGCAAAGAGGTTTGGCCCGGGTCGCGACTTGTTCTTCGGTAATTTGTCCGAGTGCGACAACGTCGGCTGCATAAAAACTATCAAAGTGGCCGACTTTGATATCCTCAGAGCCTAGGAAATCTTTCAGGCGATCGTTCACATCATCCTGATAAGGCGTCAGCAGAGAAATGTTGTTGGCACCTAACTCTTGCAGTGCCAGCATCATCGAGCGTGCGGTGGTTACGACAGGGAGTCCCGTTGTTTCGGCCAGACTCTTGGCAATATCTGCATCGCCTTTTGGTCCAAGGATAAAGCCTGCAGCCGTGCAGCCGTATGCAATTACATCCAGTGGTGTTTCGTTGAACTGCTTGGCGAGCTCAATTGCAGCGTCGCGATAAGCGGGAAGTGTCTCCTCTGTCAGCAAACCTTTGCCACGTGGAATACGCAGCGTCTTGCAGGTTGAGCCCTCAGGCAACCAACCCAGCATTTCACCTTCCATGGTGGTGTTATTGATTGGCACCATCAGACCAATGTGGAGAGGTTTGCCTTGTGCGTGGCGAGGAGTGTGATCGAGCTTCATATGTGGTCTTTGATTATTTCTGAATGGGTGTAAGTGGAGGCTCTGTGCCTTCGGGCAAGGGAATCTGGGAGGTATTGAGCACCATCGCAATCATGCTGTAGTAACCAATAATCGCGATGATGTCGAGAATGCCTTCGCGCCCGAAATGTTTGAATGCAGCGTCATAGGTCGCATCGCACGCCTGACCTTGTGCGATTTGTTCTTTACAGAATGTGTAAAGCGTGGATTGCTCATCAGTCAGATTAGTAGGTGTCTGACCAACTTGCATGGCGCTGATAATGGCCTCGGGTAAATCCGTCGTTGTGCGCGCAATACGCGAATGGGCAAACCATTCGTACTGGCAATTCATGTGACGTGCCACGATCAGCACGACAAATTCAATATTGGCGGGCGAGATCTTTGCACCATAACGCAGGTGCTCACCCAGGCTTTGTACCTTATCCGCTAAATCGGGGTGATGTATTAGTGCCAAAAATGGGCCACGAATACTACCCCGCGGGCCACTGGCAATCGCTGCGGCCACCTCTGTCTGGCGAGGTGTCATCTGCTCAGGCGGGATGATGGGGAATCTGGGTTCGCGCGTTCTGGGGGTGCTTTGGCTCAAGAGATGCTCCGGATATTTAATTTTTATGTGAAGAAGGTTCAGGCAATTAATGATATTGCAGCAACGCACCGTAACCGCTGATTTTGTCGAGGACTTTGCATGTGCGCAAAGCATGCCACAACATCGCTTGATTACTGGTGATGACGGGTGCTTCTAATACGTGCTCAAGTGCTGCGATCACGGAAATGCATTTGATATTGGTGCAGCTTAAGAAATAAGCATCCGCGTCTGGGTTTTTCATCGCGACGGCGCGATCAAACCACTCTTGTTCAGAGATGGATGCGGTCGATACATTGGCTGGCAGCTGGAGACCCACCTCATGCAAAACCTCGACGCCATGATGCGCGCAAAAGCGCACCTCCGCATCGTTAACCGATTGCTGGTAGGGAGTCAGCATGACGATGCGTTTGGCATCTAGTGTTTTAAACGCAGCAGCCAGCGCTTGCGAGGTCGCCATCGCAGGTTTACCTGAGGCATCCTCGATACGCTTGACGAGCGCATCACCCATCAGTGGGTCATGCGTCGATACCGCGGTGCAGTGAAACACAATCAGATCGATCGGTGCGGGGCCAAGGAGTTTGGCGGCAGATTCAGCGCCTGCGCTCATGCCCAGGATATCTTCGGCAGTGGTGCCATGCAGCTTTAAGCGCGTGGTGTGGATCGATACGCCGGCGGGCAAGATGGCTTGCGCATCATTTTCTGCAACGATGTTGCGATTGGGTAGGATCATGCCGAGCCGCAGGCGGTCACCATAGTCAGGCCGTTTGGCCGGTTGGGTGACTGCTTGCTGGGCAGCGATGTATTGCATCAGTGCTGGGTCGGTTGCATTCATGAGCAATCTCGTCAATTGGAGGTCGGTAGGTATTGTGTGATCACTGAGGATCTAACAAACGTCCATACCCTTTTATTGTTGGATCGACGCCGGCAATCTGCAGACAATTCCACATCATGGCGGCCACGCTGGATATCACAGGTTTTTTGAGGTCCTGCTCGAGCGCATCGAGGACATCGATCGTCGGCATGCCGACACCGCTCAGAAAAATCACTTCGGCCTCGGGCGTGTTGGCTGAGCAAGCGAGTGCATAAGCACGCTCGGGAGTTTCTTCGTAGATGTTACGTACGTTTTCCAGTCGTTTGTAATTGACCACTGTCATGCCATAACTCTCAAGCGCAGCCTTGCCTTGAAGTGTCTGTGCTTCGGCATAAGGCGTACCAAGCGCAACTTTTTTTACCCCCAATTTATTCATCGCGGCAATAACGCTTGCAAAGGCCGAGGTAAACCGGATGTTGTATTGCTTTTCTAGTCTTGCGGTGAGCTCGGCTTCGCCTTTCACTCCGAGCATATAGCTCGAGGCAGTGTGTGCTAACGCAATGACTTGTGGACGCAAATGCGCCAGCATTTCGGTTGGCTGATCAATGTTGTCGAGTTGACAGCGCGTACGTGCGTCTTGCCCATCGTGCGAACCTGTCGTGCCGTGCGCGATCATGCGTCCAAAATGTACTGAAACACCTGGTTTGTGCATGGAAATCAACTCTGGCTCTACGTTCGGATTACCTGGTGGCAATAAAAATCCGAGTCTTGCTCTCCATCCGTCCATCTTATGTTCCTTTTTCTAATGATTCGAATATAGACTTGTGGCGCACTTTGTCACAAGTTATTTGGATTGTCCGCCTTAAACCACCACCGGCGGCCGCACCGTGATTGAGTGTGCAGGTCGGTCTGCGGGGTAGTCGGTCGCTCGCCAGCAAAGCGTGCGCAGCTCACCAAATTCATGCGGTAGCCGTATCCAGTGATCGCCGCCATCTTCGCTGCGAAATAACTGTCCGAGGTTGGTGTAGGTAAACAGCAGTTTGGGATTGTGCGGATGAGTGGCGACCGCCCAAGGGGTGCTGTTCAGGATTCCGGGCAGCGTGAGCTCTTTCCACGTGTAACCGTAATCCTCACTGCGCCAGAGTTTGCCGGTGCTGCCTGGTGGACCATTGCCGTTCGTGAGGAAAATCACCGCATCGTTATCGGTGCGCGCCACGATGCCGCGCGTGTATTGCCAGGGTGCATCGAGCGCCTGAAAGGCCCATGACTCCCCGTTATCCATGCTGCGATGCAGGCCGCGATTGGTCGTGGCATAGAGAATTTTTTTGTCTGACTGATCATGCACGATCACAATGCCGTGCATATCGCCAGAGACGAGACCTTCAGTTTTGAGCTCCCAGGTATTGCCCCGATCGGTGCTGCGATAGACGCCACCGATCTCTACGACTGCCCAGATGGTGTTGTGGTCGCGGGGATCAAATAGCATCTGGGTGACACGGGTGGGACCCATGTTGATCTCTGAGAATTTTTGTATGCCGGGCGCGGGTAATTTTTCCCAGCTCAGACCCGCATCGGTGGAGCGGAAAAAATCGGCTGGCCGTGTGCCGGCATAAATGATTTCGGGATGATCGGGGTCCTGCACCAGTGCCCAGATATCCGCCATGGGAGAGGGCAGGTGTGTCCAGCGCGTTGTGCGCTCATCCCATCTGAATAAGCCCATGTCGGTGCCGGCATAGAGCAAGTTAGGATCGCTGGGATGTGCACTAAAACACCAGACTCGCGCCTCTAGATACATACCTGAATGGCTGTTGGGATGTACCCAGGTATGTCCCAGATCGTTGCTGAACCAGGCAGAGTGGCCGGCAGTCCCCGCGTAGATTTCCAGATGCGTGTTCATCACTTGTCTCCGAAATGTAAAAATATTCTACTATCTAAGAATAAGTGATTAAAACATGAGACAAAAAATGAAACGCATTCTAAATATGATTCCTTTTAAGCTAATGGGCGCTCTGGCCGCAGCGGCAGTACTGAACCTGACCGCGCTGCCTGTTGCGCTAGCGCAGAGTTTCCCCACTCGAGCGCTCCACATCATTATTGGTTTTCCTCCCGGTGGTGCGATCGATACGATTGCACGTGTGCTCGCACCCAAGATGTCAGCAGATCTTGGCCAGTCTGTCGTGGTTGAAAACAAACCAGGCGCAGGGGGTGTGATTGGTATGCAGGCGGCTGCGCGGGCCGAGCCGGATGGTTATACGATTTTTATGGGCACCATGGGTAATTTCAGTATTACGCCTGCGATCATGAAAGACTTGCCCTATAACGTTGCAAAAGATTTCTCACCGGTCACAGAGGTCGCTTCTTCGGGCTTTGTGATCTACGTCAATCCTCAGTTGCCATTCAAGACCGTCCCTGAGTTAATTGCTTATGCGAAAGCGAATCCAGGAAAATTAAATTTCTCCTCAAGCGGCAATGCGGGTTTGCCTCACATGGCGGGTGAGATGTTTGCCGCGACTGCGGGTATCAAGATGACACACGTGCCGTACAAAGGCAGTTCGCCAAGTGTCAATGACGTCGTGGCGGGTCAGGTGCAATTAACGTTTGAAGCAGTTGCCGTGGGCTTGCCCCACGTCAAAAACGGGCGTCTGCGTGCGCTGGCAACGATGGGCCCCCAGCGATTGGCTGTCTTGCCAGATGTGTCAACGGTTGCCGAGACACTCCCCGGGTTTAATGTGACCAACTGGTTTGGCATGGCTGTACCCGCCGGCACACCTGAGGATCGCATCGCGCGCATCCAGAAAAGCGTAGTCGATGCACTCAAGCAACCCGAGGTCCTGACAACACTGCAGGGTTTGGGTGTTGATCCTGTGGGTGATACCTCAGCTCAGTTTGGTGCGTACATCAAAGAAGAGCTGGGTCGCTGGCAAAAAATGATGGCCGAAGGCAATATCAAAATTGATTAATTAATCAATTAAATAATTGCCATCCATCATTTGCTAGCCATTATTTACCTGTAAAAACAGCAGGGCGTTTTTCTAAGAACGCCCGCTGCGCTTCTTTAGCATCGTCTGTTTTGGCGATCGCAGCGGTCATGTCCTGTTCGTAACGATAGCCATCACGCAAGCTCATATCCTCAATGGCATTGAGAGTTTGTTTTGCCAGACGAATCGACAATGGGCTCTTGCTGGCAATCGTGGTGGCGAGCGCGACAGCCTCTGGGATCAGTTCTTCGTGTGTGGTGACTTTGATCGCAACACCTAGGCGATACATCTCCGCAGCAGGAACACGATAGCCCGTAAACATCATCTGGCGCAGTGTCGAGTGCGGGAAAAGGCGGGCAGCATGACTGCCGCCACCGAGTAATCCAACATCGATCTCAGGCAATGCGAGCGTGCCTTTTTCTGACGTCATGATGATGTCGCCCGAGGCCGCAATGGCCAGGCCTGCGCCAAGAGCTGGGCCATTGATCGCGATGATGACAGGTTTGGTGCACTCACGGATTGCATGAAAGCATTCACGTGTACGACGCGAGTGTGCGGGCAGATCGCCAGGACCTTTAATAACGGAGGCGCGACCTTTGAGGTCAGCGCCCGCGCAAAATATTTTTCCTTCACCGGTTAAGACCACTGCACGGACCTCATCGATTTCTGACACATAATCCAGTGCAGCAGTGAGCTCATCACCCATTGTGCGTGAAAGCGCATTAACCGGTGCGTTATCTAGCGTCAGCACCGCGACGTGCCCGATGAGTTCGAATTTAAGTTCCGTGAATTTAAGTGCAGCGATGTCCAGCATGTTGATTGTTTCCCCTGATGTAGTTTGTATTGTGATGATTATTGGTTTGGTTTCACATATAGAATATAGAAAAATCAAATCAAATACTAACCAGCATGAGCGATGCGCCTTTTAATCAGGCAATGATGCGAAATGCTGAAGTTAAAAACGAGGGGACAACATCATGGCTATTGAGCCAACATATTTCTTGCCGCGCGTTATTCTGCGCCGCGTTGCGACCTGCGCGATGGCAACAGCGCTGAGCCTGACAGGGCTGATTTCGCCACAGGCCTGGGCGCAAACCGCAGCGCAAACATTCCCTGATCACGCAGTTCAAGTCGTCGTGCCCTATCCCCCTGCAGGACTGACAGACAACATTGCACGTTACTTTGCTGTGAAGCTCAAAGACATCTGGAATCAACCTGTCGTGGTGGAGAATAAGCCTGGCGCGAGTGCGACGCTGGGCGCCTCGATTGTGGCCCGTGCCGCGCCCGATGGTTACACGCTGATGGTGGGTAGCGTAGGCATGGCAACTAATCCGCTGATGTTCAAAGAGCTGCCCTATAAGGCCTCTGATCTGACTCCTCTGGCGTTAGTTGGTCTTGCTCCCAATGTGTTGTATGTAAACGGATCGCTCTCCGTTAAGTCAGTCAAAGAGTTGGTCGAGTATGCCAAACAGAATCCGGGCAAAGTGACCTATGCCTCGACGGGGTTTGGCTCGAGTCCGCACCTCGCCGGAGAGCTTTTCGCCTCCAGTGCCGGTGTGCAACTTTTACATGTCCCCTACAAAGGCACGAGTGCTGCGCTGGCCGATTTCCTGGGTGGTCAGGTCAATATATTTTTTGACACTATGCAGTCCATGCGATATGTGCAGGAAGGCAAGATCCGCGCGCTCGGTGTAACGACAGAAAAACGACTGGCCGATGCGCCTGAGCTCCCAACCATTGAGGAATCAGATGTGGCACCGGGTGTGATTTCCAGCAGCTGGTTTGGTTACTTTATCCAGACCGCTGTGCCCGAGGCGCGACGCAAGCAAATTGCAGAGGCCGTGCTCAAGGTGGCGAATGAAAAAGAAACACAGGAAAAGCTCAAGTCCTTTGGCTTGATCCCTGTTGCATTGGATCCTGTGGAGTATCAGAAGTTTATGGACGCAGAGACAAAGCGCTGGGGTGCGGTGATCAAAGCCCAAAACATCAAAGTCGATTGAATGTGTTCAATTGATGATCGCATTCAATCAAGATAAAAATAGAAACTAAAAGTTGAGACAATCATGATGATGAAAAAATTCGCCTGCAGTGCTGTGTTCACATTCAATGCAGCGGTGGCGTCAGCGGTGGTGTGCTCCCTCTCTGCGCAAGTGTTTGCGGCCGATGTCTATCCAAGCAAGCCCATCAAAATTGTTGTCCCTTTTGCTCCCGGAGGCGCTGCGGACACCACGGCACGCATGATGAGCGAGCCGTTATCCCGACAACTTGGTCAGACAGTGATTGTCGAAAACAAACCCGGTGGCGGTGCGACTATTGGTGCTTCGTACGTTGTGAATGCTCCGGCGGATGGCTATACGATTTTGTATACGACTCCTGGTCCGCAGATTACTAATCCTTATCTGATGGCAAAGCTACCCTATGACCCGAATAAGGATCTGGTCCCTGTGTCGCGCGTGTCATGGTTTCCTAATGTTTTGTTGGTCACACCGAGTTTGCCAGTCAACTCTGTCGCGGAGCTGATTGCCTATGCGAAAAGAAATCCAGGCAAGGTGAATTTTGGAAGCGCCGGGATCGGTGCGAGCAGCCATCTCGCGGGTGAACTCTTTAAAACCATGGCCAATATCGACATCACGCACGTACCTTATAAAGGCTCTGGGCAAGTGCTGCAGGACTTGATTGGCGGCAACGTGCAGATGAGTATCGATTCTTTATCCGTGTATTTGCCAAGCATTAAGGCAGGTAGTGTGCGGGCTTTGGGTGTTGCAATGCCGCAGCGCTCACCACAGTTGCCAGAGGTCCCTGCGATTGATGACGAATTGAAAGGGTTTGATGCGACGGCGGTGAACTATCTGACCGTACCTGCAGGCACGCCCAAAGCCGTGATTGATAAGTTGAATAAAGCGATCGTTAATGTCTTGGCAGACCCTGCATTACAGGAGCGTATGTTTGCGATGGGCATGGTCCCAAAATCCAGTTCGCCTGAGGAAATGGCGAAAGAGGTGCGTAGCGAGCAGGCGAAGTGGCAAAAAGTGATTCAGGACTCGGGCGCAAAGCCGGAATAAGGAGTTTAGAAACAAAAGTGTCATTTTCTTGTAAGATGTCCGACATCGAAATTTAATTCTCATATTCTGGAAAACAATAACAGCCCGGAATATGGTTACTTTTTTGTGTTGGAGACATGTATGCAGCCACTGCCTTTAAGCCGTTTCACGATCCTGGATCTGACCCGCGTACGGTCTGGTCCTGCCGCTGTCAGGCAGTTTGCTGACTGGGGTGCGAATGTCATCAAGATCGAAGAGCCAGGCGATATGCCTGATGACAAACCCGGTGGCTCCGCACAATTTGCGGATTATCAGAATACGCACCGCAATAAGCGCAGCGTCACGCTGAATCTGAAAAATCCCAAAGGCCGCGAACTCTTTCTTGAAATGGTCAAATCAGCAGACGTTGTGGTGGAAAATTACCGCCCCAACGTCAAATTTAAACTCGGCATCGATTACGAGTCACTCAAAAAAGTAAACCCGCGCATTATTTTGTCGAGCGTGTCCGGCTTTGGTCAGGATGGTCCTTATAAGGATCGTCCTGGTCTGGATCAGATCGCGCAGGGCCTGGGTGGCGTGATGTCTGTGACGGGCGAGCCCGGTCGCGGTCCGATGCGCGCTGGCATCCCGATTGCCGATCTGACCTCGGGTCTGTTTTGTGCGATCGGCACGATGGTCGCGTTGCTCGAACGCGAAGTCTCAGGACAAGGGCAGTGGGTGCAGACCTCGCTCTTGCAAGCTCAGGTCTGGATGATGGATTTTCAGATCATGCGTTGGCTGATGAATAAAGAAATCCCTGGCCAAAGCGGTAACGACCATCCGACGAGCTCGCCTACCGGTGTTTTTAAGACCTCGGACGGTTATATCAACATCGCTGCGATGGGCACGGAAATGTATGTGCGCTTAGTCACGGTGCTGGGTGTGCCTGAAATGGCGACAGACCCACGTTATCAGACACTGCAGTTACGCGCTAAAAATCGTCCTCAGCTCAATGCGGATATTGCTGCAGTCACGATGCAGAACACCACTAAATTCTGGATTGATTTACTCAATAAAGAAGGCGTGCCCTGTGGTTCGATCAAAAACGTCCAGGAGACCATGGAAGATCCACAGGTGCAGCACCTCGGGATGGCCAAGAGCTTGCATCATCCTAAGCTTGGCGAGATCAGTGTGGTGGGGCAGGCTGTGATTCTGAGCCGCTCAAAACGCGATGTATTTACCGCGGCACCTGATCGCGGTGAGCACAATGACGAGGTGTATGCTGAGTTCGGTGTCACACCAGACCGTATCGCTGCGTTGCGTCAGGAAGGAGCCATCTAAATGAATAAGCCAATGGTGACCGCAACGGTCTACACCGCACGCAGACAGCCTTTAGTCAGCCGGGGCTCTTCAAACAAAACCTCGGTGCTGATGGATTCGGGAAAGGTTAAAACAGCCTTTGATAGTCTGGGTCGTCCAGAAAATCTCCCTGACGAAATCGCTCAGCAATTGCGCGCACGTATTCTCAACGAAAGCCTGGCCCCTGGTCAGCGTCTGCCAACCGAGCAAGAGCTGGGTGCGCAGTTCGGCGTGAGCCGAAATGTGGTGCGCGAAGCCATCGCACGACTGAAGCTCACTGGTTTAGTCGAGACCCGTCATGGTGTCGGCACATTTGTCTGCTCAGACATCGCGATGCGACCCTTTGAGGTCTCCCACGATGATTTGCTTGAGCTCTCGCAACTAATCCAGGTGCATCAGCTGCGCGTGGAAATTGAGTCGGGTGCAGCGGCACTGGCGGCCACGCATCGCACCAAGCAGCAGCTCGAGCTGCTGCAGCAGGCACTCAAGCGTGTGGACCAGGATTCGGGTGACTGGCAAGCGGCCGCGCATTCCGCGGTAGACTTCCACCTGGCGGTCGCGCAGGCAGCAAATAATCCTTATTTCGTCCGGATTATGGGGCACTTGAGTCATGTGATCCACAATGCTGTGCGCACGTTCCGTTTTAGAATCACTGGCACCCCCCGAATAGATGAGATTGGTGACGAGCATCTGAATATTGTTGACGCGATTGCTCGACAGGATTCAGCTGCAGCGCGCCTTGCTATGCGCACCCATCTGGACAATGCCATGGCACGTTATCGTAAATTACTAGGAGACTTTTAATAATGACTACCACTAGACTGTTGCAGGGCGAGATTACCGATAGCCTGATCGTTGAAAAAAAAGGCGCTGTAGGCTGGATCACATTTAATGACCCAGGTCGACACAATGCGATGTCCTATGACATGTGGGTTGGCGTGCCGATGGCGCTGGACTTGTTTGAAAAAGACGATACGATCCGTGCTGTGGTGTTGACCGGTGCAGGCGACAAAGCCTTTGTCAGTGGCGCCAATATCTCCCAGTTTGAAAAACTGCGCACCACCGAAGACGCTGTTGCAGAATATGAGCGCGTTGCTGAAAACGCACAAAATGCAATTTACAACTTTCTCAAGCCTGTCATCGCACGTGTGAATGGTTACTGCATCGGTGGCGGACTGAATATTTCGTTGTGCTGCGATATTCGTATCGCAAGCGACGCAAGTACCTTTGCGATTCCCGCAGGCAAGCTCGGTCTGGGTTATCGCCTGACTGCAATCCGTAATCTGGTCATGACCGTAGGTGCCCCGCAGGCGCTCGACATCATGATTTCTGCTGCACGGTTCAGTGCTGCCGAAGCCCTCACTAAAGGCCTGGTCCAGTATGTCGTGCCGGTTGCTGATCTCGATAAAACTCTTGACACTTACCTGAGCAAGATCGCTGGCAATGCGCCACTGACATTGCAAGCAGGCAAAAAAGCGATCCGTGAATTCCAGCGCGTCGCACCGCACATCGATGCGGAGGGCATGACTAAGCTGGTGTTGGGATGTTTTGCCAGCGAAGACTACCAGGAAGGCAAAAAAGCTTTTGCTGAGAAACGCGCACCGGTATTCCGCGGCAAGTAATGACATTAGGTTTCTGGAGCGCTGATCTCTGGCATCAGTTGTTCCCCTCGATACCGATGCTCATGTTATTGAGTATCGGTGTCCTGATTGCAGGCACCATACGGTCGTTCACCGGTTTCGGTGGCGGGCTGGTGCTCGCACCCTTATTGAGTTTGTTTATGACCCCCACCGACATGGTGGTGGTTGTATTGCTGTTGAACTTCATGACGTCGGTGCAATCGGTTCCAAACACTTGGAGCACGACCGATTGGAAGATGGTTTTTTCTTTATCGATCCCCGCGCTATTCGGTGTGCCGTTGGGAGTGTGGCTGATTGAATGGCTCGATCCGCAGTTGATTCGTCGTTTGATCGGCGTGATTGTGGCGGGACTCGCTGCACTGATGTTGATCGGCTGGAAATATCAAGGCCGGCGAGGCAAAGTGCAAGACTGTGTGGTGGGCGTCACAAGCGGCGCACTCACAGCGATCGCTGGCGTCGGTGGACCGCCTCTGGTTCTCTATCTGCTGTCGGCCAAAGATATCTCCCCTATTGTGTTGCGCTCATTTTTTATGATGTTTTTTTGTTTTGCCCAGATTGCGACCGTGGTGTATTTCTTATTGCAGGGAATGATTAATAAATCGCAACTGATCTACTCCGTGACGTTTGCACCGGTTTATCTGGTTTCGACCGTATTGGGGACCTACCTCTTTAAGAAAGCGGTCAAGGGGAGTGTGGAGCTCATTAAACGTTTTACGTTATGGTTCCTGCTGGTGGTAGGCATAGCGACGTTAGCGTTCTAAGGTTTTAGCCTGTCTTTCCTAGCTGATATCCGCCTACAATCAGGTATGTCTAGACCTACCATTTTGCTACTGGGCGCCAACGGACAAGTTGGCCATGCGCTGCAGACCGCACTCGCTGCGTTGGGCACGGTAACTGCGTGCACGCGTGCCGAGCTTGATCTCGGTGTCGCCAATGCACAGCCCCAGTTAGTCTTGGACCTCGTACAAAAAATCAGACCTGACATCATTGTGAATGCCGCAGCCTATACTGCTGTCGATCAGGCTGAGTCTGACCCCGAACACGCGCGTACCCTCAATGCAGTGTTGCCGGGCGTGCTCGCACAGGCTGCAAGCGAGGTGGGGGCTTGTATCGTGCATTACTCCACTGATTACGTATTTGATGGCACTAAAAAAGGTAGCTATTGGGAACAAGACCAGACCAATCCGTTATCCGTCTATGGGCAGACAAAACTGCAAGGTGAGCAGGCGGTCGCAAAGGCTTGCTTACGCCATTTAATTTTGCGTACCTCCTGGGTGGTGAGTGCGCACGGCGGCAATTTTCTAAAGACCATGCTGCGCATCGGACAAGAACGCGATAGTTTGCGTGTGGTGGCAGATCAGATCGGTGCGCCAACATCCGCTAAGTTGATCGCGCAGACAACCCGACAGTTGCTTGAGGTGATGCTTGCGCAGCCAGCAAGTGATCCGCGCTGGGGTATTTATCATCTTGCAGCCGGCGGGCAGACCAGCTGGTTTTACTATGCGCAATATGTATTGAGTCAGGCACGTGAAAAAGGTTGGGCTATTAAGGTCGCACCAGAGTCTATCGAGGCGATCACCACGGCAGATTACCCCGTCGCAGCTAAACGACCACACAATTCAAAACTCGACACCAGCAAAATCCGTGAGACTTTCGGCGTGGTCTTGCCAGAGTGGACTGAGGGTGTTGATGAGGTGTTAGCACAGTTAACGCTGGAGCGGCGATGACGACAAAAATACTGATCGTACGCACTTCATCATTGGGTGACCTGGTGCATATGCTGCCAGCGATTTCTGATATCGCTCGACACGTACCTGATGCGCAGATTGATTGGCTCGTCGAGGATGCGTTCGCACAGATTCCTGCCTGGCATCCTGCTGTCAACGAGGTGATCCCACTCGCGCATCGCAAGTGGCGGCGCAATTGGTGGGCAGCCGATGTCCGGCAAGCGCGCCATGCACTTGAACAAGACTTGCGTGGCCGCCACTACGATATCGTGCTGGACATGCAAGCTTTGCTCAAGACTGTTTGGTTTACGCGTATGGCCACAGGTATTAAGCACGGGCTGGACTGGCGCTCGGCGCGTGAGCCGCTGGCAACATTGTTTTATGACGTCAGACATCGCGTTGAGTTCTGGCAGCCTGCCGTGACCAGGCAACGCAAGCTCGCTGCTGCGGCGCTTGGTTATTCTTATTCAGATCAACCTGACTTTGGCCTGCAGGCTTTTGAGCAGGAGGCGCATGTACTGCGCACCCACGAAACACCTTATGCGGTGATTATGCCTTCGGCCAGCCGTGACGATAAATTGTGGCCCGTGGAAGATTGGCATGCCGTATTCGATCTGCTCACGGCCAATGGCTTAACACTCAAACTGCTGGCGGGTAACGCAAGTGAAGTTAAGCGCGCTGAAGCCTTAATTGGTCATCGCGCAGGTGCAATGGTATTACCCAGAATGGATTTAACCGAAGCTGCCAGGTGTCTGGCAGGTGCGCAGATTATGGTGGGTCTCGATAGCGGGCTCACGCATTTGTCTGCCGCGCTGGGTCGTCCGACGGTCGGTATTTATAAAGCCTCCACACCTGTACGCACGCCTCTGGTGGGGGATGCGTTCACTGCGAGTCTGGGTGATCGCGACCAGCCTCCTGGCCGCGCGTCGGTGTTAGAGGCTATCGGCCAGGCGCTGGGTTAACAACGCTGGGTGAACAAACCTTGGTTAAGAAACTTATGTCACGAATTTTTTATACTTTTTTTTTACGTTTTTTATCTCCGCTGATTTGGGCATGGATGGCGCATCGCGCACGACGCGCCGGTGGTGATTGGGAGATTTTTGGCGCGGAGCGTTTTGGTGCATACCCGCAGCCTTGGGATGGCGAGGATCCCGTCTGGGTCCACGCCGTCAGCCTCGGTGAAACCCGTGCGGCGCAGGCCTTGATCGTCGGGCTGCTTGCACGTGGTGATCGAGTGCTGCTCACGCACACCACTGCGACTGGACGTGCTGAGGGAGCAAGACTGTTTGCGGCCGAGATCGCTGCCGGGCAGTTGTATCAGCAGTGGTTACCTTATGATTTTCCGGGGGCGACGCGTAAGTTTTTTCAGCACTACCAGCCACGTTTGGGTATTTTGATTGAGCGCGAAATCTGGCCTAATCTCATGCATCAAGCACAAGCTGAGCAGGTGCCGATGGTGCTGGCGAGCGCTCGGTTTTCCGAACAAGCGTTAGGTCATGTCAGAAAGATTGATCGTTTTTTCCCAGACCTCATGCAGGAGAGTTACGCCGCGCTCGATCTGACGCTCGCGCAAACGCAGGATGATGCGACCAGACTGTATCTGGCGGGTGCGAATAATATTGTGGTGGTGGGTAATCTTAAATTTGATGTGTTGTTGCCTACCGTAGCGGTAGAAGCCGGGCGAGGCTGGCGTGCACGGATCAAGCGCCCGATAGTGGCGATCGCCAGTACCCGTGAGGGTGAGGATGCCATGTTTGTGTCTGCCATCCAGTCTTTAACGGGCGCGTGTGAAGGTTGGGATACGCAATCTGATCTGCCAGAGCCTTTGTATTTGCTCATTCCTCGTCATCCTCAGCGTTTTGATGAGGCTGCAGCGTTGCTAGACAGCGCGGGCATACGTTTTATCCGTTGGTCGAGCATTCGTCACGATGTCCATGCCGATGCGCAAATCATGCAGGCACAGGTAGTGTTGTGCGATACCTTGGGTGAAATGCCTTTCTTTTATGCAGCGAGTGAGATCGCGATCGTGGCGGGCAGTTTCGCGCCGCATGGCGGCCAGAATCTGATTGAGGCGTGCGCGGTGGGTACGCCTGTGATTGTCGGGCCACACACCCGCAATTTTGCCGATGCAGTGCAGGGGGCGGTCGAGACGGGTTTGGCGATGCAGATATCTTTATCTGAGACGAGCGACCCGGCCCTGCGCGCGTTGACTTGCGCGCGTGATTGGTTGATGGATGAGCCGGGTTTGCAAAAACGTTCAGCCCAAGCGAAACAGTGGGTGGCACAGCATACTGGCGCCACCAACCGTATGCTCAACGAAATCAGCGAGTTTGAAACTGCCCGGGCCCAAGCTTGACCGCCTCGGGATTAAGTGGTGTTTGAACTTTTAAATCGGTAGTTCGCCCTAGCTGGCTCCGGGCGGTACCAAATAGGCCTTGTCCAAACGCAAAAAATATAGCGTTGGCGATGATCAGAATAATAAATAGTGTGCGCATGTGCTCAATGTACTGAGTGCTGCGCGCTCTCGTCAAGTACGCTGTAGTCAAGTACGCTGTAGTCAAGCGCGCATTTGCATAACTTTCGGATTAATTTTTAGTCATGCGTGCGAGTCCGTCCAGGACAGGGTTCGCGACAAAGGTAACGTTCAGGTGTGCGAGCCTGGTTCTGATTTCGGATTCGACTTCGGGCCAGCCGCCACCGCTGACATAGAGTATGGGTGGGGCGTTGTAATGTTGCTCGGCGATCATGCACTGTCTCCATACAGCGCCGGCCTGTGCAGCGACAACACCAGTAGAAATAGCTTGGAGTGTGTTTTTAGGAAAATTGTTGCCTGCTCCACTCGCAAGCGGCAGATTGGCGGTGCCTTGCGCGAGCGATTGCCGCATGAGTGCAGGCCCGGGCAAAATCAAGCCACCTTCAAACACTAGTTCAGGGCTTAACGTGTCAATCGTGGTCGCCGTGCCAAAGGTCGCGAGGATTGTCGCGCTAGTTTGTTTGGTTGCGAGGTGTTCTGCCATACCGAGTAGGGCTGACCAGCGGTCTGCGCCAAGTTGCTCTGGATTATCGTAGGCATTGCGTATTTCGAATTGCTCTGCTGTGGGTAGCATCCATTGGATGGGGGCTCCGGACGCCTGCAACACTTGCTCGATACGCTGGCCGACAACGCTGCCTGCGACATTGACACCCCATGCACCCGTTGCGGGGATGGGTAAGGCGCTGAGCCATTTGCGCAGTAAATCAGGCAGTGCGTCCAGGGGCCGCAGCGAGATCGCATGCACGGTTGGCTCGCGGCCCATGGAGGGGTGTTGCCAGCCTAGTTTGATACGACTGTTGCCAACATCCATTAAAACGATCATGACTGACTCACAGTTGCAGAAGGGCGAATGGATACGTCACCCACCATCACGGCTGATATGCCCTGATTATTTTGTAGCAGGAGTCTGCCAATCGAATCTGTGCCGATGGCGACCCCTGTCTGTAAGATGGATCCTTGATTGGTGACATCGACCTGATGGCCGGCCAGTGCATCGACCCGATCAAAGCGGGTTTTGAATACTGCGTATCCCCCTGTTGCGTAGTCCTTGATTGCGCGCGACCATGCGTGCGCAATGCTTGCAACGATTAAAGCGGAGCTGATAGTGGGGCTGATGCCTGCAATCTGTGACCAGTCGGCAATCGGGCGCCCGAGCTCGGTCGAGAGCGCTGGCGCGTCTTTGAGGTTTAGTCCAATACCAGCCACAATCACGGGGCTTTGCGAATCAGGCCGGTTGGCTGACTCGACAAGGATGCCCGCGAGCTTGGCCTGATCCCACTGCAGATCATTAGGCCATTTAAGTGCCAGCCGTATTTCAGCGATTGGCGGTGATTGACTTGCACGATGCGCCGAGATCAGGTCACGCAACGCCTCGCAGGCGGCTATTCCCATGACAGGTGAGAGTCCTGGTAGCTCCGCAATTGGTAAATCCACCGCAAACGCACAGGAAAACATCAAAGTCGAGCCTGCTGCGTTTTGCCAGGGACGCCCTGCACGGCCGCGGGCGCTGGATTGATGATCCGCACCAAGTAGCCAGGGCAGCGGCGCGGCGCCCGCCTGGCGTGCGCGTTGCATGAGATCCGCATTGCTCGAGCCTGTGCTTTCAAGCCATTG